>CAJVZC010000004.1 GCA_913019935.1 uncultured Methylococcales bacterium | reverse complement strand
TCCAAAGCATCAAACAAAGGTGGCCACACATACTTCATGGTAAACCATACCAGAAGCGTAAAGGTGATCATCTGTCCGACCAGAGTCAAATTGATACTCATAATGAATTCCTCAATTTGTAATAAAGACTAACTAAATTAGCTGCCTGAAGCCGCTTGTACAGCCGACAAGAATGGGTTAGCAAATGTGAAAAACAATGCCAAACCAACACCAATCATAGTTACCGCATCCAATAAACCGGCCACAATAAACATTTTTACTTGTAACATTGGCACCATTTCTGGTTGACGTGCTGCGCCTTCTAAAAATTTACCACCCAAAAGACCAAAACCAATCGCGGTTCCCATTGCGCCTAAACCCAATACAATACCTACTGCAATTGCAGTCATGCCTTGTACATCAGCTATTAATGTTGCTAATTCCATGATACCTCCAAACTAAATAATATTAACGAATTTAAAAAACTAGTGATCTTCATGCGCCATACTTAGGTAAACGATAGTCAATACCATAAAAATAAACGCCTGAAGTGTAATAATTAAAATATGAAAAACGGCCCAAGGAAAACTTAAAAAGGGCTGTACATACCAAGGCAGTAAGGCAATCAAAATAAATATCAATTCCCCCGCATACAAGTTACCAAACAACCGTAACGCCAATGAAATAGGCTTAGCAATTTCTTCAACCAACTTCAATAATAAGTTAAACGGTAACAACCAAGGTCCAAAGGGTTGAAACATTAACTCTTTAGCAAAACCCCAGCCGCCTTTAATCTTAATGCTATAAAAAATAATCAAAATAAAGACTGAAATCGACATTGCAAAGGTTGCGTTTAAGTCAGTGCTAGGCACTACTCTTAAATACTCAACACCCATAACCGAACCTACACTCGGCATTAAATCAACGGGAAACAAATCCATGAAATTCATCAAAAAGACCCAGCAAAAAACCGTTAAGGCTAACGGTGCAATCAGCTTACTTTGTCCATGAAAACTGTCTTTAACCTGCTGATCTACAAATTCAACCAACATTTCTGCAAAATTTTGCATCAATCCCGGAACGCCTACAGTGGCCTTTTCTGCCGCCACTTTAAAAAACCAAATAAACAACCCACCCAAAAACGCCGAAAAAAACAACGTATCTAAATGTAGAGTCCAAAAACCCTCACCCACCGTCAGCGGTGTTAAATGATGAACGATATATCCGGTTGCCCCTTCAGAGGCATGCGCTTCACTTGCCATTATTTTTTCACTACAACTTATAATCGAATTATCAGTGCGAACCAAAAAACTGTTAAGGCAGCGATATAACCTACCATCAACGGCATAATTTTAACTTCAGGCCACTGAAAAACTAAAAAAAACATAACTGCCGTTAAAATTAACTTGGCAGACTCACCCACATAAAATGTCCGAACTACTTTCTTGGCATCCTGACCTGTGGAACTTGAAACCTTTAATGCAAAATATAAATTAGGTATGATTGCCACAACACCCCCTAATAGCGAGGAAATAAAACTTTGGCCTGCACCCCATAAAAAAAATCCTGATGCCACAATAGCCACAATCAGAATTTGCATAGCAAGGATCTTACTAACTGCGGTCATTGTCCTTACGCCAACCATCTGACCGCCTCATTTAATAACTTTCCGAGTATATAGATTATATGCTTCTAAATCAAGGTCATATATTTGATTTTATCAATCAACACCTAATACACACCCCTTATCCAGAATCATGCTTCAAAAAATCAAAACCCCTCTAGGAGAAATGATTGCTTTTGCCAATTCAGAAGGACTGTGTTTATTAAAATTCACTGATTCAGCCCAAGTCGCCCAACTGCTTGCTGAAGTGCAGACCATTGGCACTTCAGATCATCGTTATGACCCCCAAGCTATTTTAAAACAAACTCAAATCCAAGTTATAGAATACTTTAATCAATCCCGAAAAACCTTTACGCTACCGATCAACTGTTATGGTAGCCCTTTTCAACAAGCCGCTTGGAACATATTAAAAAAAATACCGTACGGCACAACCATTTCATACCAGGAGCAAGCCATTGCACTCAACAAACCCACAGCTTACCGAGCCGTGGGCACTGCCAATGGACGTAACAAAATGGAACTGATTATTCCTTGCCATCGCGTTATCAAAAAAAATAATCGCCTGGCGGGTTATGCTGGCAAAATATGGCGCAAACAATATCTACTGGCCTTAGAGAAAACTGTTAATTAATGCGTTTTAATATACCGTCTAATTCATCTAAATTAGTATAACTAATCACTAATTTACCCTTGCCTTTAGGGTGATGATTGATCGCTACTTTCGCACCTAATTTTTCAGACAAACGCTCTTGCAACCTGATGACATCTGGGTCCATTTCTGACACCTGCTTAACCGTTTGTGGATTTGCAAAATCACGCACGTACTTTTCCACTTCCCGCACCGACATAGCTTTAGCCACAACCTGCTTTGCCGCGACCAATTGATCTTTACCTGACAATGCCAATAAAGCTCGGGCATGGCCCATTTCTATCTTGCCCGCCGCTAACAATTGCATAACCGCTGGCGTTAATTCATTCAACCGCAACAAATTACTCACGGTCGTTCTCGACTTCCCTACCGCTTTGGAAATCTCTTGATGGGTCATCCCAAATTCCTCACCCAAACGTTTTAGCGCTTGCGCTTCTTCCAATGCATTTAAATCTTCCCGTTGAATGTTTTCTATTAAGGCGATCGCCATAGCCGTTTGATCATCAAAATCCTTAATGACCACAGGAACCGATTCCAATTGTGCGAGTTGTGCTGCGCGCCAGCGTCGCTCACCGGCAATAATTTCATAACGTTCATCGCCTAATTCACGAACGATGATAGGTTGCACAATGCCTTGTTCCCGAATTGAATCCGCAAGTTCCTGCAACTTTTCAGTATTCATGTCTTGACGAGGCTGATATTTTCCCCGCTGCAAAAACTCAATAGGCAACATTTTAAATGACCGTTGACTCGGCTCCACTGTCTTCTTGCCATCCCCTAACAGCGCATCTAATCCTCGCCCTAACCCTCTGGCTTTTGTTGTCATTTATTTTCCCCACTCTTTTCGTTTTTCAAAAACTCTACCGCTAATTTTTCGTAAGCTATCGCTCCGCGCGAAGACTTATCATAAAACCTAACCGGCAAGCCATGACTCGGGGCTTCGGCCAACCTAATATTTCGTGGGATACTGGTTTGATATACTTTTTGATCAAAAAACTTAAATAATTGCTGAGAGACATCCTTGGTTAACCGACTGCGTGTATCGACCATCGTACGCAAAATACCTTCCAATTTTAAATTACTGTTAACGGTATCCTGAATATTTCGCAGCGTTTCCATTAAAGCCGACAACCCCTCCAAGGCATAATATTCACATTGCATGGGGATCAATACGCTATCGGCTGCAACCAGTGCATTTAACGTCAACATATTTAAGGATGGCGGACAATCAATAAGAATAAAATCATACCGTTCACGTACGGGTTTCAGCCCCTTCAACAACCGACTTTCCTTATTTTCAGCAGCCATCAAGGCGACTTCTGCAGCCGTTAAGTCACTATTCCCCGCAATGACATCTAACCCAACCTCTTTAATGGTGACGATAGCTTCTATTGCCGTGGCCTCCTCTAACAATAAGTCACAACTGGAAAACTGCACGGTATTTTTATCCAGCCCACAACCGATAGCCGCATTTCCTTGTGGATCCAAATCAATCAATAATACCGAACATTGCTTAGCTGCCAATGACGCTGCTAAGTTCACCGTCGTGGTGGTCTTACCGACCCCGCCTTTTTGATTGGTTACCGCTATTACTTTGCCCATTATGCACTCTTTACCTTATGTAATTGAACCAGACACCGCTCTGCATCAACCCCTGGAACCATAATAGGAATCACAGAAAAATCATTATCAATCTGTTGTAATTCTTTATCAGGGTGCTGACCTTTCATGGCCAACAAGACCCCTCCCGAACTCAGCCGTTCAGATGCTACACTAACAAAACTTTGCACGCTTGAAAACGCCCGAGAAACAATACTATTAAAATAAATCGTCGGCTGATAGTGCTCAATACGCCCGTGCCACACCGTTACATTCTTTAAACCCAACTCAATAACCGCTTGCTGAACAAAGCGTGTTTTCTTGATATTGCTGTCCAATAAAACAAACGAATAATGAGGATAGATTAATGCCAGAGGAATACCCGGCAAGCCTGCACCGGTACCGATATCCAACACGTTAGGTCCTTGAATATAATTCGCTATGGCTAAGCTATCTAAAAGGTGCAGTCTTACCATTTCTTCAGGGTTACGAATAGCCGTTAGATTGTAAGCCTTATTCCATTTTTCTATTAAAGCAATAAACGCTATAAGTTTTTTTTGCTGCGCCTGGGTTACCAACAAATCGAGTGCGTCAAGCCCTTCGTTTAAAATTTCTTGGCATTTTTGCATGATTGATTCGCTAAACAGCATTAAAAAATATCATTATAGCGACTTTAAAAAACCATAAAGTCATTTAGCGCGTAAAATCAGCGCCTGTTGTTAAGCGCTTTTCTTTTTAAGGTGAACTAATAAAAGAGAAATAGTTGCGGGCGTAATCCCTGAAATACGCGCTGCCTGCCCTAACGTTTCAGGCAGGTGCTTTTGTAACTTCTCGCTCGCTTCAGCAGATAACCCACGAACTTCTTGATAATCAAAAGCGCCGGGCAACCGCAGACCTTCATACCGACGGGTCCGATCAATCTCGCTCTGTTGACGATCAATATAACCCGAATATTTCGCTTGAATGGCGACCTGCTCTGAAACCTCTTGGGTATAGTCTGGATTCTCAAGAAAACTTAATACCGCCTCAACCTGAACTTCAGGCCGACGCAATAAATCAATCAAATTGGTATCTCGTCGCAACGGCTTACCCCAAAATGCATCAACCTTTGCTGCCTCCTCAGTGTCTGGCTTTAACCATTTTTTTGTTAAGACGGTTTTTAACGCCGTAACCGACTCGCGTTTTTGTTCAAATAACTGCCAGCGCTGATCATTCACCAACCCCAATTCCCGGCCTTTTTCCGTTAGCCGTAAATCGGCATTATCTTCACGTAAAAACAAACGATATTCCGCACGACTGGTAAACATTCGATAAGGCTCTATCGTTCCGTGCGTGACTAGGTCATCAATCATGACGCCAATATAAGCCTCATCACGCCGTGGACACCACGGCTCTAAATCTTGTGCTTGACGCGCCGCATTCAAGCCGGCAATTAAACCTTGGGCAGCGGCCTCCTCGTAACCGGTTGTGCCGTTAATTTGACCGGCAAAAAACAACCCGGGCATAGGTTTTGTTTCCAATGAGGATTTAAGCCCACGAGGATCAAAATAATCATATTCAATCGCGTAACCCGGGCGGATAATCTCAGCCTGCTCAAACCCTTCCATCGAGCGAATAAACGCATATTGCACATCAAAAGGCAAACTGGTCGATACCCCATTCGGATAAATCTCATGGGTGTCTAAACCTTCCGGCTCGACAAAAATCTGATGGGAATCACGGTCAGCAAAACGAACCACCTTATCTTCAATCGAAGGACAATAACGCGGACCCACACCGTCAATCACGCCCGAATACATCGGCGACCGATCCAGTCCGGAACGAATAATGTCATGCGTTTTACGGTTAGTACGAGTGATATAACAACAAATCTGTCGCGGGTGATGTTCCGGTTTACCTAAAAATGACATCACCGGTACCGGGTCATCTCCCGGCTGTTTTTGGAGCCGGTCAAAAGCAATGGTTCTGCCATCAATGCGTGGCGGTGTACCGGTCTTTAGCCGACCGACATTAAAAGGTAATTCCCGCAGCCGCTCCGACAAGGCAATGGATGCTGAATCACCCGCCCGCCCGCCGGTGTAATTTTCCAAACCAATATGAATTCTACCGCCCAGAAAAGTACCCGTGGTTAACACCACCGTTTTACTCGAGAACACCAAGCCCATCTGGGTTTTAACACCACAAAGCCGATCGCCCTCAAATTCCAAATCAGCTACGGTTTGCTGAAAAATAGCTAAATTGTGCTGGTTTTCTAACTGCCCACGAATATATTTTTTGTAAAGACTTCGGTCAGCCTGTGCTCGAGTAGCACGAACGGCGGGTCCTTTACTGGCATTTAAAGTCCGAAACTGAATACCGGCATGATCAGTTGCTGTTGCCATCACACCACCCAAAGCATCAATTTCTTTAACCAAATGGCCTTTACCAATCCCGCCTATCGCCGGATTACAACTCATTTGCCCTAAGGTATCAATGTTCTGTGTTAATAAAAGTGTTTGTGCACCGGTCCTTGCCGAGGCTAAAGCCGCCTCGGTACCGGCATGACCGCCGCCGACCACAATAACATCAAAATTTTTAGGGTATTTCACAATATCTCTACAAAAAATATAACACGACTATTAAAAATATACTCACAGCACCCTTAAAGTATCACTCTGAATGAATACCCAAAGAACGCTTTAGCTTATCCAACAAATTACTTTCTGATGCAACACTTTGATTAACGGGTGGGGCATCAATAACCTTATCCACCTCGCTGTCCTCACCCAAACCGAATTCAGACTCATCGTTTATTTTATTCAGATTGTCGCCCAACTCATCTAAAGCATCCATTAATTGTTCTGAAGGGCTATCATTATGGATCATATTCATCTCCTAACAGTACAAAGATAAAGTTTTACGTGTCTTGATTATAGAACGTTAGTCAACAAGAGGAAAACAAGAATTATTTATAAGCGCTACACCCGGTATAAATAATTAAAGTTAAGGGAGGTCGATTCAAGACAGAATCAAACAACAAGAAACAGCCTGGCAACCATTCCTACACTTAAAAAAATAGGTTACCCGTAAAAAACGAGTAACCTAAATTCTTAAACAACTTAAAAAATAGTTGTCTTACAATACTGCAGCTTCAATTGCTTCAAAGTCAGCGATTGATTTAATAACTTGCTCTGCACCTAATGCACGGTGCTCTGCTTCTGTTGCACCTTTGTAAGTACCAGTACCTTTTGCTGCTTTAGCGGCATATTTGTAATGTTTCTTAGCAACACGAATACCGTCCCAAGCAAATTGAACTTGTGAGGCTAATGCACCTACAGAGATCAACTTAGAAGCTTGACGTGCATCAGTAATAATTGCAGCTAATCTTTCAGAAGTTGCAGATTCTGCACCGGCTCTAGCCGCATTAAGTGCTTCTAGTACTCTAGCTGAAGCTTCTTTACCAGTTACCTCAATACCTTTAGCCGAAGCTGAAGATGAGTAAGTTGTCATAACGGCCATTGAAAAGGTCATTACAAGTGCTACTAAAAATCTTTTTACAAGTGTCATTTAATATTCCTCAAAATTTTAAAAATTCGTTTTTATTACCCCTAAATCCCTCTAACTAAGAGCAATAAAGCTGGTCACAATAACATATTTAGGGCTATTTTACTAAAAATTAACAGAAAAACTTTCTTCGCCTGCCATTTTTTAATACAATTCAATGTTCTTTACTCACTCACCTTCAAGTTACTACTATGTTGATTATCTGGTCTTTTAATATTTTTATCTTCGCTGTCTGTTACCTTATCGTCGGATTAATCAAACCTAACTGGGCCTTATTCTTTATGAAGGAACCTACCCGCCTAGGTCCAACCCTTATTTCTTTAGCCTTAATCATGACCGCCGCCACGATGTACGGCGAAGGACTTAGAGATGCACCTATTTCGCCTGAAAACGTCAAACGGGCCAAAGAAAAACTAGCCGATCAACAAAAGAACACACCCATACCCCCACAAAAGAAGACCAGCCCGGCCGTGATTGAAAAAAGTACAGCACCTGAAGTTAAAAAATAAACCGTTATTGCACCGTGACTAACAAGGGCTGCAAATAAAGCCATATTTTATCCGCAATCAACGGCTGAGCCTCCGCATTAGGATGAAGACCATCACCTTGCATTAATTTTTTATTCAGGGCGATGTCATTTAAAATAAAGGGCACCCATGGAATTTTGAGCGTTTTCGCTAAAGCCGGATAAGTCTGATAAAAGAGTTCTGTATAACGCGGACCATAATTGGGCGGTATCCGCATACTTATTAACAAAACTTTAGCCCCTGATTGGTGAGCTCGATTGATAATTATACTTAAATTCTGTTTCAGAATAACCGGCGACAATCCACGCAAACCATCATTGGCCCCTAACTCCAAAATCAAAACCTTAGGCTTAGTGGCCGCTAAAACCTCATCAATTCGAGCAACACCGCCCGCGCTAGTTTCACCACTAATACTTTCATTGCTAACAGCATAGCTATACCCTTCAGCTTGTAATTTTTTTTGTAAATAAGTAACCCAACCCAGATCTAACCCGATACCATAGGCAGCACTTATACTGTCACCATAAATAACAATCGTTGCCGGTGAAGCTCCGACTGGGCTTATTCCACAGACCATTAAAACAATCAGGATCTTTTTCATTATGTCTATCCAATCCGACGCCTTATCGGAAACTATTATTAGCGCTAAAAACCTCAGTAAAACCGTCTTAACTGCAAACGGTTCACTCACTATCTTATCTGATATTCATCTTAACATTAACCGTGGTGAAAGCCTGGCGATCATGGGTATGTCCGGATCAGGAAAAACCACTCTAATTAGCCTATTAGCCGGCCTTGATACACCCTCTTCCGGCACTATCACGATTAATGGTCAACCACTCACAACCATGACTGAAGATGATAAGGCCCGCCTTCGAAACCAATTTATCGGTTTTGTTTTTCAAAACTTCCAACTCCTGAATAATTTGACTGCCCTTGAAAATGTCATGCTACCGCTGGAAATCATTGGCCACCCTCATGCTAAAGATAAAGCCCTCAATTTTCTTGATCGGGTCGGGTTATCTCATCGCTACAACCACCGGCCCAGCCAATTATCCGGCGGCGAACAACAACGCGTTGCCTTAGCAAGAGCCTTTGTCACCCAACCCAGTATTCTTTTTGCCGATGAACCCACCGGTAACTTAGACCAAAAAACCGGTAAGACGATTATTGATTTACTTTTTGCTTTAAACGAAGAAAACAAAACCACACTGGTACTGGTTACTCATGACCAATCGCTGGCAACACTCTGTAGCCGAACGCTTATGCTTGAAAATGGAAAAACCGCATGAACCTTTTTTTATTAGCGTGTCGCCTGTTACGTCGGGAAGGGCGCTCGGGTGAACTTACCCTTTTAAGCTTTGCATTAATCGTTGCCGTAACCAGCGCAACTACAATCAGCCTTTTTTCTAATCGTCTCGAAACCACCATGGTTTCACAAGCCGGTCAGTTTCTTGCTGGCGATCTTGTTGTCACCAGTCCAACAACACTCACTAGCGACTGGCTCAGCGTCGCCAACACCTTAGCACTCAAACAAACTATGACCGCTGAATTTTCCAGTGTACTCATGGAAAACGATGGCTTCCTTTTAGCGAGCATTAAAGCCGTTAGCAACCACTACCCATTACGTGGCTCGCTCAAAATAACCGGTAACCCTTTTGGCCAAGAAGAAACGGTTACTCACGGCCCCCAACCCGGTCATGCTTGGATTGATAAACGCATTTTATCAGCACTGAATTTAACCCTGGGCGAAAGCCTACACGTCGGCAACAAAAAACTCATACTCAGTAATATAATCACTTACGAACCGGATAAACGCGGCAACCTTTACAGCCTATCTCCCCGGCTCATGATGCATACACAGGATGTTCCTGAAACCGGTATTCTTAAGCCCGGCAGTCACGTTCATTACTATTATCAATTTACCGGTCAAGACACCGCGCTTAAATCCTTTAAACAATTTTCCAAAAAACGTCTGAATCCCTCACAACGGATTATGGATATTCATGTCGACAGACCAGAAATTGGTACCGCCTTAGATCGCGTCCAAAAATATTTACGCCTGTCGAGTGTCATCATAATACTCATCGCCGGTGTAGCTATTGCAATCACCACAAGGCGCTACAGTGAACGTCATTTTAATTCCGCAGCTATTTTGCGCTGCTTAGGCTGTACCCAAGCTCAAATCGTAAAACTATTTATCACGCAACTGCTGCTCTTAGGTTTTTTAGCCAGCCTTTTAGGCTGCCTTTTAGGTTGGGTTAGCCATGCAGGGCTCTTTGCATTACTTAAAAACTTACTGCCTGAAACTATTGCCACCGCCAATCCACTTGCGGCCTTTTTTGGCTTGATCACCGGCATGGTTATCTTATTAGGGTTTGCACTACCGCCATTACTTCAACTCAAAAAAGTTTCCCCTTTGCGTATTTTGAGACGCGAACTGGATCCTATACCCACTCAATCCGGAATCGTTTACGGCATGGCACTGTTGATTATTTCAGGATTAATTTACACCTTCACCCTAGACATAAAATTCACCTTGTTATTAACACTGCTCGCCTCATTAGGTATTACACTATTAATGGGGCTTATCTACCTACTGCTAACTGTCATAAAAAAACTCGAATCACGGGTTAATTTAAATGTTCGTTTTGCATTACTGTCATTAGTTAAAAACAGGAAGAACACCGCCGCTCAAATACTGGCTTTTAGCCTCACCTTAATGGCGATGCTATTAAGTTTTTCGGTTCACCAAAATCTAATAAGCGACTGGCAAACACAACTACCCAAAACAACACCCAACCATTTTGTCTTAAACCTGTTTGAACACCAGCGTGACGACTTTAAAACAGATTTAACAACGCATAACATAAACACTCAAGCTTTATTCCCGATCGTACGCGGCCGTCTGATCAAAATTAACAACCAAGCGGTACAAAAAATAGTGAGCAAAGACTCCCAAGGTGAGCGCGCTATCCACCGTGATCTCAGTTTAACGTGGTCAAAACAATTGCCAGAGGGTAATGTTCTTACCTCTGGGAAGTGGTACCAAAACCCGCCATCCCATCAAGTTTCTATTGAACAAAAACTAGCCACTAGCCTCAATGTTCAACTCAATGATACATTAACGTTTACCATTGGCCATGAAACCATCAATGCCACTGTTACTAGTGTTCGTCACGTTAATTGGGATTCAATGAAACCTAATTTCTATTTTATTTTTTCACCTGGCTCGTTAACCCCTTTTCCCAAAACCTTTATTACCAGTTTTTATTTAGCCCCTGAAAACAAAAATAGTCTAAATACATTGGCTAAAAAATACCCCGCCATCACTGTTCTTGAAGTTGACTTTATTCTGAACCAATTGAGTCTCATTTTAAAACAACTCACCCAAGCCATTAACTACCTGCTGGTCTTTGCCTTAATTGCAGGGCTGATTGTCTTAGCTGCCACAATCAATGCCACACTTGATGAGCGTCGCCACCAAAGCGCCTTACTGCGTACCCTAGGTGCCAACCGATCACTGCTTCGAAATAACCACCTGCTGGAATTTATTGGTCTTGGCTTTTTCTCTAGCTTATTCGCTGTCCTGTTACACGACATTGCCTCTTTCGCCCTGTATCACTTTATTCTAAAAATAACCTACCTTCCCAGCCTGACGCTCTGGTTTTTCGTACCCCTGCTAGGCACTACACTCATTACCTTAACGGGACTTTGGAGTATTCGTAAAGTCGTTAATAAAAGCCCCTTATCCATTCTTCGAGAACACTAATTAAGCAACGTCTAATTGTTTTTTTAACCGATCGTACAAACCCTCAAAATGACCATTACTCATAATTAAAATATGACAAGGGCCTTTAACAGCGCCCACTAAAGCCGTTAGTATTTCATCAATAGAATCCATGACATAAAGTTGTTTGTCGGTTTGTTCAAGCGCCGTCATATCCCATTGCATTCCCGATGACCGATAAATAAACCCGATATTGGCTTCCTTAAGTGACGGCCCTAACGTGTTTTGATGAATACCCTGTTTCATACTATTAGATGCCGGCTCAACAATGGCAATAATGAGCTCATCACCCACTTTTTGCCTCAACCCTGCCAGGGTCGTTTGTATCGCCGTGGGATGATGCGCAAAATCATCATAAACCGTAATACCCTTTTTCTGGTAAATAACTTCCATGCGCCGCTTAACATTCTCAAACCGGTTTAATGCTGCACTCGAGTCAGCCACCGAAATGCCAACATTTCGAGCCGCTGCAATTGCTGACAACGCATTACTTACATTATGTAATCCCGTTAAATTCCAGCTGATCAACGCTTCATTTTTATCTTCAAAGGTCACACGAAAGTCACTACCATCAGGATTCAACAATGTTGCATTCCATTCACTTTCCCCACCAATTGAACTTCTCTCAACAGTCGTCCAACACCCTTGTGATAAAACACTCGAAATCTCATCCTCATGACTGGGCGCAATAATGAGTCCTTGCTCCGGAACCAGCCTAACCAAATGATGAAATTGACGTTTAATCGCCTCTACATCTGGAAAAATATCAGCATGGTCATATTCCAAATTATTCAAAACCAGTGTGTTCGGGTGATAGTGTACAAACTTGGAGCGTTTATCAAAAAAAGCAGTATCATATTCGTCTGCCTCTATGACAAAAAAATCAGACTCACCTAACCGTGCTGATTGGGTAAAATTAAGCGGAACACCGCCAATTAAAAAGCCCGGCGAAAAATCATTATAATCCAGTATCCAAGCGAGCATACTCGCCGTCGTTGTTTTACCGTGAGTTCCTGCAACGGCCAAGACCCATCGGTCTCGCAAAACGGCTTCACTCAACCATTGTGGTCCAGAACAATAACGAAGACCCCGATTTAAAATATACTCAACAGCCGGATTCCCTCTCGACAACGCATTACCAATAACCACCAAGTCGGGTTTTAATAATTCCAGATGCTCTTTTTGGTAACCCGACATTAATCGTATGTCCAACGCCTCCAATTGTGTACTCATCGGTGGATAAATATTTTGATCCGTTCCACTGACCTCATGGCCTAATTGTTTTGCAATCTGAGCAATCCCGCCCATAAAGGTGCCACAAATACCTAAAATATGAATATGCACAATCTTTCCTTTGATTTCATCATTACCTTAAACCCTATTATTAACCATCAACACAATATTTTCTACTTGCGTTTATTGATACATTCAGTTCAAATAATCCACTCTAAAACTTGAGAATACTATGGGCAAACAAAATAAAATATCTGTGGAAACCGTACCCTGTTACCTTCCCTCAAAATCTTCACCCCAAGATAACCGTTATGTTTTTGCCTATACCATTACTATTTCAAATAGAGGTACCGTAGCTGCCACCTTACTCAGTAGATCCTGGTTAATTACTGATTCTAATGGCAAAACACAAGAGGTGAGTGGCGACGGCGTTGTCGGTGAACAACCTTATTTAAAACCGGGGGAATCTTTTCAATACACCAGCGGAGCTATGCTTGAAACACCTATCGGTGTGATGCAAGGTAAATACATTTTAATCTCTGATGATGGCACTAATTTTAACTGCCCCATTCCCCGCTTTACGTTATCCATTCCTCGCACCCTGCACTAACGATGGCGACTTATGCAATAGGGGACCTTCAAGGTTGTTACGATGATTTATTACGGCTACTGGATAAAATTAAATTTAATCCACACTCTGATCAACTTTGGTTTGTCGGAGATTTGGTTAATCGAGGACCCAAATCTCTAGAATGCCTTCGGTTCATTAAATCGCTAGGTCCTTCTGCTATTACTGTTTTAGGTAATCACGACCTACACCTATTAGCGATTGCTCATAAAATAAAAAAACCCCGTAAAAAAGAATTATCGCTTAACGCTATACTGCACGCTGAAGATTGCGACGAACTCTTACATTGGTTACGTTATCGCCCATTACTGCATTACCAAGAACCTTATTATCTGGTTCATGCTGGCATTGCGCCACAATGGGATTTAGAGACAGCTAAAAAAATGGCACGTGAAGTAGAAATGCAATTACAAGATGACGATCGCTATCTAAAACTACTGGAAAAAATGTACGGTGATACTCCTGACCGCTGGAGCGATACCCTTACCGGCTATAAACGATTAAGGTATATTTTAAACGCCTTTACTCGAATGCGATTTTGTTACGAAAATGGTGCGCTTGATTTTGAAAATAAGGATCCGCCTGGCGTACAACCGAAAGAACTCATTCCATGGTTTGATATGCCAAAACGACACCAAAGCTCCCATAGAATCATCTTTGGCCACTGGTCAAACTTAGGGTATTTTGAAAAAAATAACTGCTACTGCATTGACACCGGTTGCCTCTGGGGTGGGCAACTTACAGCTCTGAGACTTGAAAAAAGAGTAGAACGTCTTTCCTTAACCTGCCCCCTTAATCACTACTAAAGAAAGCAAAATACACTGAGCGCTAACCCAGTGTATTCATAACAACTTGCTTTTAGATCATTGTTTTCAATATTTGAAAACCTTTTACTGCTTCAGCAAGAGATTCTGCGCGATCATCTTTTTCTTTTTTAACGCCAAAATAGGCACGTTTTAGTTTATCTTGTGTGAAATCTAATTCTGCACCAAAGTTATCACCGGTGATCATTTTAGAAGATTGGCGTGCTGCTTTCATTAGTTTCATAATGATAGCTTTATCACCGCCTGCTGCATTTAATTCGCCTGCTTTAGCTACTAATGCTTCACAATCATCAATTGCTTTAGCAATATCTGCGAAACTTAACATAGTTCCACCTTGGGCAACTGCTGCAGTAGAAAACACACTCATACCCAGAACAGAACCGGCAATAATTATAGCTGATAGAAATTTTTTCATAGTACTCACTATTAGTTTAAAGAAAATTTTAATATTTTATTACAACCTTTATGCCCAAAAATTAATGTTAAAAATTTTTGTAGTCGGCCACTCTATAGGAGATCTATACAAATAACAATTATTTTTTTAACGATTCACTCGCGACTAATTCTATTAAGTATTTTAAAGCTGTATTCAAAAGACACCGTTTTATCATCAATAACCTTTAAATTAGCGACCTCCCGCCATTGTGAGTTTTTCGTTTCTGGAAAAAAAACATCACCCTCAAAAGTACTGTTTATTTGTGTTAAATAAATCTTATCCGTTAACGGTAACAAGGCTTTATAGATACCTGAGCCGCCAATAACCATTATTTCTGTAGCCTTTTTATGTGCTTCTAATGCTTGCTCTATACTCGAAAAAACTTGGCACCCGGATGGTGAGTAAGCTTCATTTCGACTAATAATTATATTTGTCCGCCCCGGTAAAGGGCGACCAATGGATTCAAATGTTTTTCGACCCATTAAAATGGGCTTACCCATGGTTATTTCTTTAAATCTTTTCAAATCCGCTGACAAATGCCAAGGCATTTGGTTCTCTAGGCCAATAACCCGGTTATTAGCCATCGCAACAATAATAGAAAGTTTCATCGCTAAACCGCTACCGGGGCTTTAATGTGGGGATGAGCGTCATAACCCGTAATAACAAAATCTTCAAAGGCATAATCAAAAAGACTCTGTGGCTTTCGTAACACAGTCAGTGTCGGTAACGCTCTAGGCTCTCGTGTTAATTGCAATTGCGCCTGCTCTAAATGATTTAAATATAAGTGAGCGTCCCCGCCGGTCCAAATCAATTCTCCGGGCAATAAATCACACTGCTGAGCCAGCATATGTGTCAGCAAAGCATAACTCGCTAGATTAAATGGAAGCCCTAAAAAAATATCACAAGAACGCATATTAAACATACAGCTTAATCGACCTTCAAGGACATAAAACTGAAAAAAATAATGACAGGGGGGCAAAGCCATTTGATTAATGTGGGCAACATTCCATGCACTTACAATATGGCGCCTTGAATCCGGGTTATTTTTTATTTGTTCAACCAATAAGGATAATTGGTCAATGGTTTCACCCTCATTTCCAGGCCAAGCTCGCCACTGTTTACCGTATACATCGCCTAATTCACCGTTCTCATCGGCCCACTCATCCCAAATTCGAACACCCTTTTCTTTCAAATACCTTATGTTTGTCTGTCCTGAAAGAAACCAAAGTAACTCATGAATAATTGAAGGTAAATGAACCTTTTTTGTGGTGACCAACGGAAACCCTTGTGCTAAATCAAAACGCATTTGTCGCCCAAAAACACTTTTTGTCCCCGTGCCCGTACGATCTGTTTTAATGCTTCCGTTATCAAGAACGTCCTGAAGTAAGGCTAAATATTGCTGCATGTTTTTTTCTTATAGGCAAAATAAAACAACAAGGCACCGATCAAAATCATTGGCAAGGTTAAGAGTTGCCCCATCGTGACCCAACCAAACGCGAGATACCCTAAATGGGCATCCGGTAAACGAAAAAACTCAACAAAAAACCGCGAACAACCATAACCCATGAAAATCAACCCCGTTGGGGCCATGTAAGGACGCTCTTTAGCGGTAAACAGCCAAAGCACAATAAACATCAACAAACCCTCAAGTAGCGCCTCATAAAGCTGAGAGGGGTGCCGAGGCAAAAAATCTACGCGTGGAAAAATAACGCCCCACGGCAAGTCTGTTGTTTTACCCCACAATTCACCGTTTATAAAATTAGCAACACGCCCTGAAAACAAGCCGACACAAGATAAAGGAGCAAGAAAATCAATGAGTTGCAGCATCTTACAGCTATATTGTCTAGCCATAAACCAATAGGCAACAAACACCCCTATCACACCACCATGTAATGACATCCCGCCTTGCCATATCTTTATTATCAAAATCGGGTCAGCAATAAAAACATCAAAGTTATAAAACAACTGATAACCAATACGCCCCCCCAACATAGCACCCATGGCACCGTAAAAGACCAAGTCATCAACGGCTTCAACCGGAATAGGTGCATACGGTTTCAGAGCTCTAATGCGCCCCAAAAACCAGACGCCCGCAAAACCAAGCAAATAACTTAAGCCATACCAATGAACCTTAAGTGGGCCTAAACTAAATGCGATAGGATCAATATCACCTACATTAAACATAACAACCCTTTAAACGTCTAAATTATTAACATCAAGTGCATTTTTAACAATAAAGTCCCGTCTTGGCTCGACAACATCCCCCATCAAGGTCGTAAAAACCTCATCAGCTGCGACCGCATCTTCTATCGTTACTTTTAATAACCGCCTAGAGGCCGTATCCATGGTTGTTTCCCAAAGTTGATCTGGGTTCATTTCACCCAACCCTTTATAGCGTTGTATTTGTTGCCCCTTTTTAACTTCTCGCATCATCCAATCAAAAGCATCTTGAAAGTGAGAAACCTGATGCTGCTTGTCACCTATTTGAATCATTGACTCATGACTAAAAAGACTCATCGTACTTTCCGCATATTGGGCAATACAATAATAATCTTGACTATGAAAAAATTCCGATGGGATCACAAAGGTTTTGGTGACACCGTGTAATTTTTTTTCAACTATTAAACCAAAGCCATTTTCACTCTGTTTAGTGTTAATTTTAAATAGCGAGGTTGATCGCGAAGCATTTAACTTTTCCTGCACTTTTTGTGCCCAAGCATCTAAAGCCTCTTGGGTTTGTTGTTCCTTGTTAAAAGGTGATTCCAACATTAATTGTTTTAAAAACTGCTCATCAAATCGACGCGATGATTTATTAACAACCGCTTGAGCCTGACTAAATTGATTCGCTAATATTTCTAAGCCCTGGCCTTGTATAACCGGTGTTTCTTCATTAAGAATTAACGTAGCCTTATCTAACGCCAGTTGAATTAAATATTGATCTAATCCTGCATCATCTTTTACATAATGGACTTGCTTGCCTTTCTTAATTTTATAAAGCGGCGGTTGTGCGATATAAATGTAGCCTCGTTCTATTAACTCGGGCATTTGACGATAAAAAAATGTGAGCAATAACGTTCTGATGTGAGACCCGTCCACATCCGCATCGGTCATAATAATAATTCGATGATACCGAACATTATCAGCATTAAACTCTTCTTTTCCTATCCCACACCCTAACGCGGTGATTAACGTCCCCACTTCTTCGGAAGAAATCATTTTATCAAAACGCGCTTTTTCAACATTTAAGATCTTGCCTTTTAACGGCAAAATAGCTTGTGTTCGCCGGTCACGCCCTTGTTTAGCAGAACCGCCCGCCGAGTCCCCTTCCACAATAAATATTTCTGAGTTTTCAGGACTTTTTTCCTGACAATCAGCTAATTTACCAGGCAAACCCGCAATATCTAATGCTGTCTTACGACGCGTCATTTCTCGTGCTTTTCTAGCAGCATCTCTTGCACGCGCGGCATCAATTATTTTATTTACTATGATTTTCGCTTTTTGTGGGTTTTCTAATAAAAACTCTTGCAGCCGTTCATTCATTGTTGACTCAACAATAGGCTTCACTTCAGAGGAAACCAGTTTGTCTTTTGTTTGCGAAGAAAACTTAGGGTCTGGTACCTTTACGGACAACACGGCGGTTAAACCTTCTCGGGCGTCATCACCGGTCATAACTATTTTTTGTTTTTTAGCTAATCCTTGTGACTCTATATACTGATTTAAGGTTCTTGTTAACGCTCCTCTAAAGCCAGCCAAATGACTCCCGCCATCGCGCTGAGGTATGTTATTGGTATAACAAAATATATTTTCCTGATACGAGTCATTCCATTGCATCGCAACCTCAACAACAACCTCATCTTTTTCAACATTAAAATAAAAAACATCTTCAAATAATTCTTGTTTGTTTTTATTTAAATGTTCAACAAAAGCACGGATGCCGCCCTCAAATTCAAAAAGATCTTTTTTGGCAAAACGCTCATCCACTAAACAAATTCTGACCCCTGAATTTAAAAAAGATAATTCGCGCAATCGTTTGGCTAAAATATCATAGTGAAAATTTATATCTGAAAAAGTATCTAGGCTCGGCGTGAACGTTATTTTTGTTCCTGTAACCTTACTTTCTTCGCATTTTTCTATATCACCCTGAGGCTCACCTTTTTTATACGTTTGCACATAGCGATATCCGTCTCGGTTAATCTCTAAAACCAGTTTTTCAGACAACGCATTAACCACAGATACCCCAACACCGTGTAATCCACCAGAAACCTTATAAGAACTGGCATCAAACTTACCGCCCGCGTGTAACACCGTCATAATAACTTGAGCCGCTGAGCACTTTTCTTCTTCGTGGTAATCAACCGGTATACCCCGGCCGTCATCGGAAACACTAATGGAATTGTCGGCATGAATAACCACGCGCACCTCAGTACAAAACCCGGCTAGCGCTTCGTCAATGGAATTATCAACCACCTCAAAAACCATATGGTGTAAGCCAGTTCCATCATCGGTATCACCAATGTACATACCGGGTCTCTTTCTTACCGCGTCGAGTCCCTTTAGTACCTGAATACTAGAACTATCGTATTGTTCTTCGCTGCTCATCATCTAGCCTTTTTGATTAATTTATAGGTTCCACGTGAAACAATTATGCTTCCGTTATCACACCCTGTTCCACGTGGAACATTTTATGATCACCTTGGGGTAAATCATTTTTAAAACTTTCTTGGTCTGTTGCTGTTAAAAAGACCTGGATACTCATATCATCCAAGCAACAAAAAACCTTTTCTTTGCTGTGTTGATCTAGTTCCGCTGTTAAGTCGTCGATCATGAAACAACCCATTTGTTGGTTGTTTTCTTTTAACATAAGCACTTGCGCCATACTAAGCGCCAAAACAAGCATTTTTAGTTGGCCTCGAGAGACGTGGTCTTTTGCTTGCCTCTTTTGAACCAACACACTGAAATCACCGCGATGAGGACCGAGTCGGGTATAACCATATCGTAAATCTTTTTCTGTGGATTTATGTAAGGCTTGTTCGTAAGTAAAAGCGGCGTCCCATCCTGCGATAATTTTTATATCTATTTCTGTTATCCCTAACAACTGCTCACTAACTAATAAAAAATAAGGTTTTAATTGCTCGATATAATCACAGCGACATTCTTGAACTATTGTACCGTAATATGCAAGCTCAGGCTCCCAAACCCTAACCTCATTTAATACTTTGTTTTTCAAGGCCGCATTCCTTTGTGTTAATGCCTTCTTAAACCGTCGCCAAGAGGTTAAAAATGCTGGATCTAAATTAAAAACACCCCAATCCATAAACTCTCGCCTGATTTGCGGCCCTGCATCTAGCGTGCGGTAGCTTTTCGGATGAATGATTTGCAACGGGAAACAATAAGCTATGGAGGCTTTTGATTTAACCGTTTGCTGATCCATTCGTGCCACAAATTGACCCGAATGATATTGAATCCCTAGGGTGGTCGTGTTTTTTTCGGATTGAACTTTGCCGGAAACAATAAATTGATTAGCATTGAAGTTAATGATTTTAGATAAATCAGCAGTACGAAATGATTTAGCCCGGCCCATTAAAAAAATAGCTTCTAATAACGCGCTTTTTCCGCTTCCATTTAAACCATAAATAAAATTAAATTTCGACGCCGGCGCTATACTGGCTTTTTTTATATTCCTGACATTAAAAACATCCAGTGTTAACAGTCCCATTGACCGTAACTACAAACGCATTGGCATCACAATATATTGATAACTGGAATCAATAGGGTCTTCAATAACACAGGCGCTCATGTTGGTTGATAAAGACATATGAATAACATCGGATTCCAAATTTGAAACAGCATCCAATAAATATTGCGCATTAAAGGCAATAACAAAATCTTCCCCAGAAAATTCAATGGGTAAATTTTCTTCCGCTTCTTCGTGATCAGGATTATACGCCGCCACTTTTAAAGTTGATCCACTAAAATTAAGTGAAACACCTTTAAATTTTTCATTAGACAAAATTGAAACCCGGGTTAAGGCATCTTTTAAATCTTGTCTGTTTATTGGAATAATTGATTTAAACTCTTGTTGAAAAACTTTACTAAAATCAGGGTATTTTGCATCAATTAATTTTACCGAAAAAGAAAGCTTATCAAAATCCAAACGAACGTTACTGGCCGCAAGTTGTAATGATAATGATTGCTCTGAATCACTCATTAACCGGCTTAATTCAATAACCCCTTTTCTAGGAATAATAAAAGAAGCTTCAATTTCATTGGCTTCGGTTAACGACTCATTATAAAGCGCCAACCGATGTCCATCTGACGCCACTATTTTTAATTGTTGGTTGGTTATGGTAACCAATATGCCGTTTAAGTAATATCTTACATCTTGGTTAGCCATGCAGAATAATGACTTAGTTAATGCTTTATTGAGCTGAGCAATCGGCATAGACAGCGTGGTGTGAAAATTATTTTCATCAAACGCAGGGTAATTAGTAGCCTCTAGCGTTGTTAATGAAAATCGACTTCGTCCTGAAACAATTTTTAATTTATCTTTATTCAGTTCAATATTTATTTTTGATTCAGCGGGTAATAAACGAATAATATCTAATATTTTTCGTGCTGGGACAGTTATTGCGCTATTTTCAGTTTCTTCAATTTTTATATCTGCTACCAATTGAATTTCTAAATCAGAACCCGTTAACGTTAAAACACCCGCATTCATTTTTAGCAAAATATTAGACAAAATAGGCATCGTTTGTCTTTTTTCAATAACATTTACAATTTGCTGTAACGGTAAAAGAAAAACTTCTCGATTAATTGTGAATTTCATAGGGTTGCTTAATTGTTAAACATAAATAATGGGGTAAATTTAGTGCGTTAATATACGTACTAAGCTCGTATAATCATCAGACATTCTTGAGTCCGTTTCTTTAAGTTCATTAATTTTTTTACACGCATTAATGACAGTCGTATGATCTCTTCCACCAAAAGACTCTCCAATTTCAGGCAAACTATGACTGGTTAATTCTCGGGCTAATGTCATCGCTAACTGTCGCGGTCGGGTTATTGAGCGTGTTCTTTTTTTAGAATGTAAATCTGAAACTCTAATTTTAAAATATTCGGCCACTGTCTTCTGAATATTATCAATGTGTACCAGTTTATCTTGAATCGCAATTAAATCATTTAAAACTTCTTTAGTAAAAGCAATGGTTATGTCTTTTCCCGTAAAATGAGCATTCGCAATAACACGTCTTAACGCACCCTCTAAATCTCTAACATTTGAGCGTATTCTTTTACCAATAAAAAAAGCAACTTCCTGGGGTAAATCAATCTTAACCGAGGCCGCTTTAGACATAAGAATAGCCGCGCGTGTTTCTAAATCGGGTGGATCTATTGATACCGGTAAGCCCCATCCAAATCTTGATTTCAGTCGATCCTCTAACCCATTTATTTCCTTAGGAAACTTATCAGAAGTCAAAACAATTTGATGTTTATTTTCTAAAAGCGTGTTGAACGTATGAAAAAATTCTTCTTGGGATCGTTCTTTACCTGCAAAAAACTGAATGTCATCGATCAATAAAACATCAATGTTACGGTAAAAATTTTTGAATTTTGACATGGTGTTGTGCTGTAAAGCTTTCACCATATCTTGTACAAAACGCTCGGAATGTAAATAAATTATTTTAGCCTCAGGATTTTTAGCTAAAACATTATTTCCAATAGCATGCATAAGATGTGTTTTTCCCAAGCCGGAACTGCCATAAATTAATAAAGGATTATAGGCTTCACCAATATTTTCTGTAACTTGTGTGGCTGCTGCTTTAGCTAATTGATTAGATTTACCGACAATAAAGTTTTGAAAATTAAATTGTTTATTTAAATTATTTGGGCTGTGTTTAATTAAAGGTGGCTTTTTTAGGGTATTAAACGGTTTTTGAATTTTGGTTTGTACGGGTGGTTGTGTAGAGCCAATTTCTAGGTGAACAACTAAATCATCATTAAGTAGTTCGGTAACAATCCCTTGAATTTTAGGTAAATAATGCTCATTAACCCAATCCAGAACAAAGTGATTAGGTGCAAGTAAGGTTAAAGAAGTTGTTTGTTCAACACTTTGTAACGGCCTGATCCAGGTATTAAAGTCTTGTGAAGGAAGTTCATTTTCTAACAGCGTTGTTATTTTAGGCCAAATAGGAGTCATAAGTTAAACGTTATAAAGTAATAATATATTTATTTAAAAAGATTATTATTGTTATTAGTGAAAGGTAAAATGGTTTATAAGTTAAAAAAACCATTATTAATCAATGATTTAAAATGGTAAACCCCCTGTGGTTAATGTCCTTTAAACATGTAAATAAAAAGGGGATAAGATTTAAACTAGAAGTTATCCACAGTTTAACAAAAGGAAAGAAACAACTTAATAAAAATTAAAATAATTTAAAAAAGAAATGGAAATTGATATTTAAAAAACGTTGATATTTTAAGTGAGATAAAAGGCATGCATTAAGGCCTATAAATTAATAATAAGATAATTTAAAAAGATTATTATTGTTATTAGTGAAAGGTAAAATGGTTTATAAGTTAAAAAAAGCATTATTAATCAAGTGGTTAAAAAACAAAAACCCTTGTGGCTAAGGCTCTAAAAATATGTTGATACAAAGTGGATAAGATTTCAGTGTGAAGTTATCCACAGTTTAGCCAAAGGAAAGAAACAAGGTAATGAAATTTATAAAAAGGAATTGTTGGTGATGGTGTCTGTAGGAATTACTAAGGTGTAGTTGACAAAAATCAAGCTAATGATTTAAAATTAAGGGTTTATTGATCCATTCAGGATCTTATTTATTAGGTTATTTAAATGAAAAGAACTTACCAACCCAGCAAAATAAAAAGAGCACGTACACACGGTTTTAGATCACGTATGAGTACACCCGGTGGGCGACGTGTGATTAATGCACGTAGAGCAAAAGGACGTTCTAGTTTAACTGTGTAATTGATTAAACAAACGTTTGATTTTCCTGCACGGTTAAGATTAAAAAAACCAATCCAATTTAAATCTGTATTTGATTTGCCGACTCGATCTACGGACAAATATTTTACGGTATTAGCTAGGAAAAATGAGTTAGATTTTCCGCGATTGGGTTTGGCAATTGCAAAAAAGAATATAAAAAATTCTACGGATAGAAATAAAATTAAACGGATGATCCGTGAAAGTTTTAGAACTGAACAGCATTTATTAGGTGCTATTGATTTTGTTGTTTTAACAAGATATCAAACCGGTGATGTAACAGTTGAAAGATTGAAAGTTTCGCTTAAAAAGCATTGGCAAAATTTACAAAAAAAATGCGTTTTATACTGATTCATTTGATCAGGTTTTATAAGTTTTTTATTAGTCCTTTATTGGGTAATAATTGTCGCTTTTATCCAAGTTGTTCAAGTTATGCGGTAACTGCCCTTGAACAACATGGAGTGATAATTGGCCTATTTTTAATAATAAAAAGAATAATGAAATGCCAGCCTTTTCATCCAGGCGGTATTGATCATGTTCCCCAAAAATTCGGTAGAAAGAATGCAAAATATTAGGTTTTTATTAATACTGTTGTTAGGACTAATCAGTGTCATGCTTTATGAAAATTGGCAAACAGATTATGTTTTAAATCCAGCTGTTAAAGCCGCTAAAGAGGCTAAATTATTAGAAGAAAATGGTGGTGTGCCAGTTTCTACAGATGTTAGTGGTAATGTACTAACTGCAATATCAGATAGAATTATTACCGTAACAACAGATGTTTACCGTTTAGAAATTGATACGCAAGGCGGAACATTACAGAATTTAGACTTATTAAAGTACCCGAAACATAGTGCTCAAGAAGATGATGGGTGGGGACGTTTATTAAAAGAAAACTTTGATATCAGTTGGCTTCCTGAAACTGAGAAACAAGATTCTGATGAAGTTATTCGTTTATTAAACAGTAAAAATTCAAAATTATTTTTAGCACAAAGTGGTTTGATGGGAAGTAATAGTACTGCTCCGAATCATCATGCCGTCCTCTCGGCAGCTAAAAAAACCTATGTATTATCTGATACTGAAGATACCTTGACAGTACCTTTAACCTGGACTGATGATAATGGTATTGAAGTTACTAAAACCTTTATCTTTACACGAGGTAGTTATGTTATCGGTTTAGAACAAGAAATCGTTAACAATTCAAATAAAACCTGGCAAGGACGTCAATATAGTCAGTTACTTAGAAAGCCTTTAGAAGAAGATGGCAATAATAAAAATTTCATTCGTACCTATGAAGGCCCAGTTCTTTATTCAACGGAAGAAAAATATGAAAAAATTGATTATGATGAGTTGAATTCAAGCGACCTCAGCCGTAAAAATACCGGTGGTTGGTCGGCAATGATTCAGCATTATTTTGCCACGGCTTGGGTTCCACCAGCCACAGAAGAAAATCATTTTTACACAAAGAAACTTGAAGACTTACGTTATGTAATTGGTTCGTATTCAAAACTAGTAACGGTTGAACCTTTAGAACAAACGACATTAATTTCAAACTTATTTGTGGGCCCCAAATTACAACCGGTAATGGAAAAAGTTTCTGAAGGATTAGAATTAACGGTTGATTATGGTTTCTTAACGTTCTTAGGTAAGCCTATTTTTTGGTTACTTATTCATATTCAAGAATATGTTGTGAACTGGGGTTTAGCTATTTTAGGCGTCACCTTATGTATTAAGGCAATTTTTTATAGGTTGTCAAAAGCCAGTTATACGTCAATGGCTAGAATGAGAAAAGTACAGCCAAAATTAACCTTATTAAAAGAGTCTTGTGGGGATGATAAGCAACGTTTTAATACTGAAATGATGGCATTGTATAAACGAGAAAAGGTAAATCCGCTTGGGGGTTGTTTTCCGATTTTAATACAAATCCCAGTATTTATTTCGTTGTATTGGGTATTAATTGAGACTGTTGAAATTAGACAGGCGCCATTTGCCGGCTGGTTAATAGATTTATCGGTACAAGACCCGTATTATTTGTTACCGGTATTGATGGGTATAACAATGAAGTTGCAACAGTTGTTAAATGCGCCCCCTATTGATCCTATACAAGCTAAAATAATGAAAATGTTTCCTTATATTTTCACGGTATTTTTTCTGTTTTTCCCATCAGGGTTGGTCTTATATTGGGTTTGTAATAATACCCTATCATTTTTACAACAATGGTACATTACTAGACAACTTGAGAAAAACGATCCAGATTACGTTGCCTAAAAAACGTAATAATTCATTTGTTTGAAGATACAATAGCAGCAATTGCCACCCCTTTTGGTAAAGGAGGGGTGGCAATTATTCGTATTTCTGGCCCTCAAAGTTTTGATATAGCAGCGCAATTAACCGACAGTAAACCTTTACCGAGACAAGCGTTATTTACTCCTTTTTATGATACCCATCAAGATATTATTGATTCGGGTATTTGTCTTTATTTTAAAGCCCCACATTCTTATACCGGCGAAGATGTTATAGAAATACAAGGCCATGGTGGCGTTGTGGTCATTAACATGCTTTTAAAACGCATTACCAGTTTAGGTGCGCGTATTGCCCAACCCGGTGAATTTACTGAACGCGCTTTTTTAAATAATAAAATAGATTTGACCCAAGCTGAAGCGGTTGCTGACATTATTGAAAGCACCACGGAACATTCTGTTCGATCTGCTCAGCGCTCACTACAAGGCGTTTTTTCAAAATTAATAGATGAGCTTGTTAATGAGTTAACGGAGCTTAGAATATTCATAGAGGCTGCGATAGATTTTGTTGATGAAGAAATTGATTTTTTAAATGATGGAATAATTGAGCAGCGTATTAAGGACTTACTGCAACAAATCACAGCCTTGTTGAATAATGCAAAAAGCGGGCAATTATTGCGTGATGGAATAGCTATTGTCTTAGTCGGTAAACCTAATGCAGGAAAATCAAGCTTACTAAATTGCTTAACCGGTCAAGATACTGCAATTGTTACAGATATTGCAGGAACAACACGAGATGTTCTGAAAGAATATATTCAATTAGATGGTTTGCCCTTACATATTATTGATACCGCAGGTATTCATGAGAGTGAGAATTTAATTGAAAAAGAAGGCATACGTCGTGCTCATCATGAAATTAAACAAGCCGACAAAGTTCTTATTATTCACGATGTCCGAGATAAAAAAGGGCTTGATGACTTTACCGCACAATTAGACATAAGAGCTGATAAACAAGTAGTGATTTTTAATAAAATAGATCTAATTAATGAACCCGCTAAAGTATTAAGTCATGACCGTGGTGATCAAATATTTCTTTCGATTAAAACAGGTGAGGGGTTAGACCTATTAAAAGATTATTTAAAAAAGAGCGTAGGCTATAATGAAAACCAAGAGGCTGTTTTTATTGCACGACAGCGTCATGTAAACGCTCTTTCTGAGGCATTAACGGCAATACGTACTGGCTTAATGCAATTGCAAGAACATCAAGCCGCTGAAATAGTTGCGGAGGAATTACGTTTAGCACAAAATCATTTGGGTGAAATTACCGGTAAAATTTCATCTGACGATTTATTGGGGAAAATATTCTCGAGCTTTTGTATTGGTAAATAAGTTACCAATGAACACCAGCTACTAAGAAAATAACCACCGTTGTAAGACCTATAAAAATTTGTAAAAACTCATCGGTTCTCGATAGTTTATCGTCATTCATTAAATCATTGATACGATTGTTTATTTGATCTTGCATATGAATTTTGGTAATCATCATAATTTCCTTTTTTTAGTGAATATAACTACGCATTTGACCGACTAAAATGCCTTGAATTTGTACATTATTAGGGTCAAAGTGCATTGGTTGCATGGATTTATTTGCGGGTATCAGTATGGTTTTATTAGGCGTTTGTTCAATAATTTTGAGTGTTACTTCATCATTGTTAACCAATGCAGCAATGACATCGCCATTTTTGGCGTAATTTCTTTTTTCTATAATGACCCAATCATTATCATAAATACCTAAATCAATCATTGAATCGCCAGTGACTTGTAATACATAACATTCATTTTTAGTTTTTAATTGGGTCGGAATGGTGATTCTTGAAAAATTTGCCATTACTTCAAGTGGTTGCCCTGCCGCTATTTTGCCTAAATAAGGAATAGTCTCATCTGTGGAAAGGTCAATAGCTGTTGATAGCTTTGGTGTCGTTAACCTAATGCCACGTTGTTGACGATTAGAAGGCTCAACTAAACCTGCTTCCACTAAGTGTTGAATATGTTTATGGAGAGAACCGCGTGATTTTAAACCCAACCCTATGCAAATTTCACTTAATGTCGGTGCGGATTCAGATTGTTGATAATGGTTAACTAGAAATTGATAAATTTCATGTTGTTTACGGGTAAGCGGGTGATAGTCAGACATTTTAGGTTCTCTGTTTGTTTTCTTATAGCTTATAATAAGAACAAATAGAGAACAAGCTTTATTTTAGTATTTCTTCTTTTTTGTTTTTTCTAGTCAATAAGCGTGATAATAATAATCCTATTTCAAATAATAACCATATAGGTATTGCTAACAAGGTTTGCGATATGGCATCGGGTGGGGTTAAGAACATACCAATAACAAAGGCAGCAACAATCACATAAGGTCTTTTTTCAGACAGACTTTGAGGGGTGCTTATCCCCGTCCAGACTAAAATAATGGTTAAAATGGGTACCTCAAAAGCGACACCAAAAGCAAAAAATAATGTGAGTACAAAGTCGAGATATTTGGATATATCGGTCATGACTTCTACGCCAGCTGGCGCCGCCATGGTTAAAAATTCAAATACGAGAGGAAATACAACAAAGTAAGCAAAAGCTACACCCGAATAAAACAATATGGAGCTAAAAATAAGTAAAGGTAAAGTAAGTCGACGCTCATGACGATAAAGACCAGGTGCGATAAAAGCCCAAAACTGATAAAGGATGATAGGCATTGAAATAAAAATGGCACAAATCAACGCTAATTTAAAAGGGGTAAGAAATGGAGAAGCGACATCAATGGCAATCATTGAGGTTGTTTCAGGTAAAAAACGAATTAAAGGCTCAGCGATTAAAGAATATATTTGATTGGCATAAAATGAAAGACCAATAAAGATAATTAAAATACTGATTACAATTCGTAGGAGACGATTACGTAATTCAATAAGATGACCAATCAGTGGCTGTTCGGAACCCTCTGATTCAGGATTGTGGCTACTCATCTTTGGTGTGAGTATTTTGGGGTCCAGTTGTGTTTTGGTTTGGCTTGGGTGTTTGGCTGGTGATCAAGTCATTTTGTTTTTTTAAGAATTGCTGAATTTCTTCTTGATGCAATTCTTCTTTTAATTCTTCTTTAACTTGCGTACTCAATTGATTTATTTTACCGAGCCAAAAACCGATAATGCGCGCAATTTTGGGTAACTGTTGTGGACCAATAACTAAAAGACTGATTAATCCAACCAAACACAGTTCCCAAAAACCGATATCAAACATAATAAAGGGAATTAATGCTTGTCTTTGTTGGGTGGTTTGACTTCAGTTTCAATATTTTGATCGTCACTGTCTGCTTGCGGCTGGTCATCGTCCTCACCTTCTTTAACAGCAGAACGAAAACTTTTTATAGCGCCACCTAAATCAGTTCCTAATGAACGTAGTCTTTTGGTGCCAAAGAGTAAGATTACGATGACTAAAATAATTAATAACTGCCAAATACTTATACCCATAATTTTTTCCTGTGATAAATCCAGTAAAATAGATTAGAAGATTTATTTATTGTCTTCTCGTTGTGCTTTTTCGGTTAAACCAGAAACGCCAAATCGACGGTCTAATTCGTCGATAACTTGTTGGGGGTTAAGTCCTTGGTCTGCTAAAAGAACCATACAATGAAACCAAAGGTCGGCGGTTTCATAAATGATTTGTTCTTTGTCGCCACCTTTAGCGGCAATGATCGTTTCAGCCGATTCTTCCCCTATTTTTTTTAAAATAGTATCTAACCCTTTATGGTATAGACTCGCAACGTAGGACTTATCAGCCGATTCATTTTTACGTTGCTCAAGAATATCAGCTAATTTTAATAATGTATCACTCATTTTTTTTATAGATCAGGTTGGGGTTTTTTAAAACAGGCTCAAAAGAAGTCCATTGTAAGTTTTTTAGGCGGCGGTAAAAACAGCTTTCTCTGCCAGTATGACAAGCAATTCCGCCCTCTTGTTCTATTTTTAATAGAATAACATCCTCATCGCAATCAAATAAGATATCAATAATCTTTTGACGATGACCAGATTCTTCCCCTTTACGCCATAATTTTTGACGTGACCGAGACCAATACACAGCATAACCTGTTGTGGCGCTAAGATTTAAAGCATCACGGTTCATCCAAGCAAACATTAATACTTTACCGGTTTCTGCTTGTTGCGCAATCACAGGAACTAAGTCGTCACGGGACCAGCGTATTTCTTCGAGCCAATTAGGAGTGTTTGTCATAAGCGTACAACAATGTCATTATCAGCCATGCATTGTTTGGCTTGTTGAATCGAGTAGTCACCAAAATGAAAAATACTGGCCGCTAGAACAGCATCGGCTTTGCCTTCGGTTACACCTTTAACTAAATGTTCAAGATTGCCAACACCGCCAGAGGCAATAACAGGAACAGAAACGGCTTCACTGATAGCACGTGTTAGTGGTAAGTCAAAACCTTCTCGGGTACCGTCACGATCCATGCTGGTTAATAGAATCTCACCGGCCCCAAGATCAACCATTTTTTGTGCCCATAAAACAGCATCAAGGCCAGTTTTTTTTCGACCACCGTGAGTAAATATTTCCCAACGATCAGGCTCTTGTGGGGTGCTCACTTTTTTAGCATCTATAGCAACGACAATACATTGGGAACCGAACCGTAAGGCTGCTTCACGGACAAATTCAGGTGTAAAAACAGCGGCTGTATTGATGCCAACTTTGTCGGCACCGGCATTTAACATGCGGCTAATATCTTCGAGAGACCTAATGCCGCCACCCACCGTTAAGGGAATGAAAACAGAGTTGGCAACTTGCTCAACAACATGAACCATTGTTGCTCTATTGTCTGAGCTCGCGGTGATATCAAGAAAGGTTATTTCATCAGCGCCTTCACGGTCATAGCGTTTAGCAATTTCAACGGGATCACCGGCATCTCTAATATTAACGAAATTGACACCTTTAACGACACGGCCATTATCAACATCTAGACAAGGAATGATTCGTTTAGCGAGGCTCATAACACCGCTTTAAATGAACGTGCTAATTTAGCACCTTCAGCAAAATCAAGACTTCCCTCATAAATAGCGCGGCCGGTAATGGCGCCACTGACACCATCATTAACAATCGCCCCTAAGGCGGTTATATCGTCTAAATTAGTAATACCACCCGAGGCGATAACAGGGATGGTAATGGCTTGCGCCAATTTGGCTGTGGCTTCTATATTAACGCCGCTCATCATTCCATCACGTGAAATATCGGTGTAAATAATAGAATCAACACCATCAGACTCAAATCGTTGAGCCATATCAATAACATCATGATTGGAAAGTTTGGACCAACCATCAATAGCGACTTTACCGTCTTTGGCATCTAAACCAATAATGATATGGCCAGGAAACTCAATAGCAATATCATTGACAAAGTGGGGTGCGCTAACAGCTTTTGTGCCAATGATGACATAACTTACACCGGCATTTAAATACGATTGGATGGTATCTTCATCCCGAATACCACCACCAACTTGAATAGGAACATTGGGGAAAGCGCTACTAATAGCTTGAATAATAGGTGCATTTTTAGGTTTACCTGCAAAAGCACCATCTAAATCGACTAAGTGTAGGCGTTCAGCGCCGGCATTAACCCATTTTTCAGCAACTGCAAGAGGGTCATCAGAAAATACAGTATCGTCTTCCATTCGGCCTTGGCGCAAACGAACACATTTTCCATCTTTTAGATCTATAGCGGGAATTAATAACATAGAATAAGCCTTAATTATTTAATCGAATGAAAAGTCCTAATGGATTTAATTGGTTCCGTCCCAATGTAAAAAATTTTGTAGCAGTTGTATACCTACAGTTTGACTTTTTTCTGGGTGAAACTGTACGGCAAAAATATTTTTGTATTTTAAGGCACAACTAAAAGCCTCAGGATAATCCGTTGTGGCGGCGCTAACATGAGGCTCATCTGGATTGACATAGTAACTATGAACAAAATAAAAACGACTGTGTTGCGGAATTTTTTTCCATAGCGGGTGGTTTTTATTTTCTTGATTGACATTATTCCACCCCATGTGAGGGATTTTTAATTTGTCACCTTGTGCGTCTGTCATGTTTTTTGCAAAACGGTGAACGTGACCGGGAATAATATTTAAACAATCAATGCCCTCATTTTCTTCACTGTTACTGAGTAAAGCTTGCATACCTAAACAAATACCCAGAAAAGGTTTGGTTGTAGCTACTTCGTTAATGACAGTTTTGAGGTGATGTTTTTCTAAAGCCTGAATACAGTCACGAATGCCGCCTACTCCAGGAAAGACAATTCGGTCGGCAGCCAAAATGGTGTCGGCATCGGAGGTTAAAAAAATATTAACGTCGGGTTCAGCATATTGTAATGCTTTTGAGATGGAATGGAGGTTTCCCATTCCATAATCAATTACAGCAACGGAAGGCATAATTTTATCTGTTAGTTAATTAAAGTAGCCCTTTGGTCGAAGGTGTGACGCCCTGCATTCTTGGGTCAGCAGTAACAGCCATGCGAATTGCTTTGCCAAAGGCTTTAAAGATCGTTTCGGCAATATGATGAGAGTTGCCACCGCGCAAGTTGTCGATATGTAACGAAACATTAGCGTGATTAACAAAACCTTGGAAAAACTCTTTAAATAAGTCAGTATCAAAATTCCCGATAGTACGCCGTGGGTATTCGGCGTGGTAAATAAGGCTAGGTCGGCCTGAAAAATCGATAACTACACGAGACAGTGCTTCATCAAGTGGAACGTAGCTATGCCCATAACGGGTGATTCCTTTTTTATCGCCCAGCGCTTTGTTGAATGCTTGTCCTAAAGTAATGCCAATATCTTCTACCGTATGATGGGCGTCGATATGTAGGTCTCCTTTGGCAATGAGAGCAATATCAATCAGACCATGTCGACTAATTTGCTCTAACATATGTTCCAGAAAAGGCACTCCAGTAGTCGCGTTAAATTGACCGCTGCCGTCTAAGTTAATGGTCGTTTTTATTTGTGTTTCGAGCGTATTTCGCTCAACTTCAGCAATACGTTGATTCATGGCAAGTCTGATTTAATTTTAATTAAATCATTTTACTATAATTAAGCCAAATCACGTAAAACAAAAACGATTCAATTTTTTATGCTTTGTTTTTAAATAAAACCAACCCGTGTTAATTTGGGTCGGGGTTGGTTTATGGGGATGAGTAATTTTAGGCGTTGAGTAAATTAACGGTTATGCGCCCTTTTTAAATTTTATTTTGCACGTTTACGGTCAATTTCTTTTAATAAGATTTTGCGTAAACGAATAGAGTCAGGGGTTACCTCTACCAATTCATCATCGCTAATGAACTCTAATGCTTGCTCCAAAGTCATTTTCTGAATGCGTGCACAGGTTAGACTCTCATCGGTTCCCGATGCGCGTACATTGGTTAGTGGCTTTGGTTTGGTTGGGTTTACTGTTAAATCACTATTGCGAGAATGGATACCAACGAGCATCCCTTCGTAGATTTCGTCGCCATTAACAACCAATAATTCACCACGAGCTTGTAGTGGGAATAATGAATAATCAACCGCTTTTCCTTTAGCCATTGAAACTAAGACGCCACGGTTACGTAGGCCAACAGCACCTTCTTTAACGGGTCCGTAGTGGTCAAATACATGATAGAACAAACCTGAACCCGAGGTGGCGGTTAAAAATTCAGTTTGAAAACCGAGTAAACCACGAGAGGGAACAATGTATTCTAAACGAATACGACCTTTGCCATCAGGAACCATGTCTTTAAGGTCGCCTTTTCGATCACCTAGTTTTTCCATAATGGTACCTTGGTGATCTTCTTCAACCTCAATGGTGACATATTCAAACGGCTCAGATTTAATGCCATTAATTTCTTTGATAATGACTTCTGGGCGGGAGACCCCCATTTCAAATCCTTCGCGCCGCATGTTTTCAATTAATACCGATAAGTGCAGTTCACCACGGCCGGAAACTTTAAATTTGTCTGGGTCATCTGTTGCTTCAACACGCAAAGCAACGTTGTGTTGTAATTCTTTATCTAACCGGTCACGAATTTGACGCGTGGTTATGAATTTACCCTCTTTGCCAGCAAAAGGAGAGTTGTTGACTTGAAAAGTCATGCTGACCGTAGGCTCATCAATAGATAATGCAGGTAAAGCTTCTACGTTTTCAGGGTCGCATAGCGTTTCTGATATTTGTAATTTTTCAATACCACAGAAGGCAATAATATCACCGGCTTGTGCAGATTCAACTTCAACACGGTCAAGCCCATGGAAGCCATAAATTTTTAACATGCGTCCACTGCGTGTTGTGCCATCACTATTGATAAGTGTGAGAGGCATATTACGTTTAACCGTGCCTTTTTGAATCCGTCCAATACCAATAACGCCCACATAAGAGTTGTAATCTAAACTAATAACTTGTAGTTGAAAGGGTGCGTTTATATCCACAGGAGGGGGATTGACTTTGTCGACAACAGTTTCAAATAAGGGTGTCATATCACCGTCTCGAACATCATCTTCTAAGCTGGCGTAACCATTTAATGCCGAAGCATAAACAACGGGGAAATCTAATTGCTCATCGGTACCGCCTAGGTTGTCAAAGAGATCAAAGGTTTGATCAAGAACCCAATCAGGGCGTGCACCAGGACGGTCAATTTTATTGATGACAACAATGGGGTTAAGCCCAAGTGCAAAAGCTTTTTTAGTTACAAAACGCGTTTGAGGCATGGGGCCGTCAACAGCATCAACTAACAATAAAACAGAATCAACCATGGAGAGTACACGTTCTACTTCACCCCCAAAATCAGCATGGCCTGGGGTATCTACAATATTGATATGGTAATCATTCCATGTTAACGCGGTGTTCTTTGCCAGAATGGTAATGCCGCGTTCTTTTTCAAGATCATTGGAGTCCATCATCCGTTCATCGGTATGCTCATGACTGGCAAAAGTACCGGATTGTTGAAGGAGTTTGTCAACCAGTGTGGTTTTACCATGATCGACATGAGCAATAATGGCAATATTTCTAATTTTTTCTATCACGTCTTATAGGCCTAAATTTTTGAGTAAATGAATGGTAAGGGATTTATGTTTGTTCCCAAGGGAGGTTGTGGTAACGCCAGCCGCTTAGATTTCCTCGGTGTTTTTGAGCATCTAAGTCACCCTCAAAACCTTCGCTAATGTTAATTAAGTTATGGTACCCGTTGTCTAGAAGTGCGTTGGCAGCGGCTAATGAGCGAGCGCCACTGCGACAAAGTAATAAAACGGGCGTTGCTTTATCATTAATATGTTGTTGTGCGGTAGCAATAAAAAGGGGGTTTACTTGCCACTCGGGCGCCTCTTTCCATGGGATATGGATAGCATTAATCGGATGACCAATAAAAGAAAACTCCACTTTGGTGCGCACGTCAATGAGAATAGCTTCAGGGTTGCTTTGCATGAAGTCCCATGCTTCTAATGGGTTTTTATGTACAATCATAATTATGGTTTTTGACCTATAAAAAGAGCTTGGTTTCTAATGCCTTTGGCAATATTACCCAGTTTTCCGTTTTCACGGTAATAAACAACGTTTAAGCGACTAAATAAATTTAGTAATTCTTTTTTAGCTAACAAAAAATCAGGATTATTGGGACCTTGTAAGGTGGTCTTTTCCTGCGTGAATGTTTGGTAAAATATTAACCCACCGGGTTTAAGGCTATCTGTTATTTTCGCACAGAGATCACGGTCTAAGAATTTGCTTATAACAATGACATCATAAGAAGCGGCCTTTAAATGGACCGGTTTAATGTCTAGCACTTTAGGCGTAAGCGGTAATTTTTTACCGTTGGCAAACACGTTTAGTTTTTTAATTGCAACATCTGAGCTATCCCAAGCATCAGTTACCAACCCGTGATGAGCTAAAAAAAGGGCATTCGCGCCCATGCCACACGCTAAATCTAAGGCCTTACCTGTTTTAGGCAATAAAAAGGCATTTTCGCTTAATATTTCGGCAACTGGGTATTGTACATGATCTGCATGAAGATAGCGTAGATCCCATTTGTTTTTATTAGATGTAGTCATTATTTATGGTCCCGAGTGGCGTTAACCATTCTTGTAAAAAGATTAAGAAATCACTGACTTTGGCGGATAAATATTTACGATGAGGATAAACGGCATTAACTTCCAGTGGGGGCAGTGAATAATGAGTCAGAATAGCTTGGAGTCGTCCCTTTTTTATATCGTCGTTAACCATATAACTGGGAAGCATAACGATGCCGGCACCTTGGATAGAGGCAATGCGAATAGGGTCGGCAATATTGGCTTGGAAATTTCCGGATGCTTTTATAGCGATTTTACTCTGACCTTGATGAAATTTCCATTGTTCATAGGGCGGCATGGCTAAGTTGATTAGGCAATTGTGTTCTTTAAGGTCATGGGGTTCTTGGGGTGTCCCTCGTTTTTTAAAATAGCGGGGTGAGCCGCATACGACAAGATCATAGCTTGCCAGTTTACGGGCAATAAAATTGCTGTTTTCTAGTGCGCCGAGAAAAATAGCGATATCAATACCGCTATCAATTAAGTTGTTGGGGTTACTTTGTAAAATAAGGTCAATGTCTAACTTTGGGTGTAATTCAATAAATTCAGATAATGCAGGGGTTATATATGAGGTCCCGAAAACGGTCGGTGCACTGAGGCGGAGCGTGCCTTGCGGTTCGGTATGCATATGGGAAACAGAGGCCTCCATTTCATTGATATCGGATAATACTTGTTGGCAGCGGTCAAGGTAAGCGGAGCCAATTTCAGTGAGGCTTAACTGTCGCGTTGTTCTATTAAATAAACGTACGCCGAGTTTCTTTTCCAAATCCATGATGTGTTTGGTTGTCATGGCTCTAGAAATGGATAGGTCACGAGCACCGCCGACAAAACTGCCGTTGTGTGCCACGCGGACAAAAACATTCATGCTGGTTAATTTATCCACCCAATTGTTTCCTTATAAGAAATAATTAATTAATAATTTAGGTAATTGTTATTTATTTGGAGCATTGTATAATGATCGCCATCAACACTACAAGGACGCCAAATAATTGTTTTGTAGTGATTTTTTTTAATTTAATGATTTTATAGAGGATTTGTTGTGTCTGACTTAAGAAAAGATTTTGTAATTGCAGCGGTATTTGTTTTTGGACTTTGTAGCTTTATGTCAGGTCAGTATGAATTCTCGATGGTTTCGTTTGTAAGCAGTAGTTTAATGGCTTTGTTAGCACGAAGAAAAGTGGCTTAAGATTTTACAAGTTGTTTAAGTATTGGTAATCCCCTCCTCCAAAAATAGATTATTAATATTCCCTTTTGACCCTATTACTGATTTCAGTAATAGGGTTTTTTTATGATTAATAGAATGTATTTGTTCAAGAAAGATAACTTAGCGTTTTAGGGGTTGGAAAAGTTAATATTGTGTTGATTTTTGTCCAGTATTTTTGGACCAATACCTTTAACTTGAGTTAATTCATTAAGGGATGAAAAAGGGCCGTTTTTTTCTCGTAAATCAATAATAGCGTTAGCTTTTTTTAATCCGACACCATTTAGAGCGTTGGCGATTTCAGTTGCACTGGATGTGTTTATGTTTATCGGCTCTGCATGTAGTGTGATTGAAAAAAATAGTAGCAAAAAAAAATATTTGATCATGTTCAAGCTCCTTAAATATTAAGGTATTAAAATACTGCGAAGAAAATTTATCGCAGTGACGCTTAAACAATAGTTGGTTCTTGATTGGAGACAATTTTATTTTAATATTGAGAGGCTCGGGCATTGCTTGAGGGCTTTGTTTTGTTGTTTAATAATCCTTTTATGTTTTAGCATCGTAAAAGTATGATTCGATATTTACGTTATTTTTGGCCAGGGAAACTTAGGTCATCAGATCAATCAAAATTAAGACAGTCTCAAGATTTATGGCTTGAAGATGAGCTTTCGATTAAAGAAGAGCTAACAGACGTTGTTCTTAAACAAGTGTTACAAAAGAAAGAATTTTCTATTCTTGATGGGTTGAATGAATACGATGAGGATTATACTTTTTTTGAGTCGCGCGGGGCTATTATCACCCATGAAATGAAAAAAAGAGTGGTGAATGAAGTCCTGCCGCCACGACAGAATTCTGACACCGTGGTGTGTGAAAATGAAAATAAATGGCAGGATCAAGGTCTTAATCAGGTAAGGGAACAAGATGACCAACAATCCGGTTGAATTAGCACAACAGGTCTTTGAGGAGTTTTCTGTAGAAGCGGCATCTTATGTATCGTTTGAATCTGAAGGCAAGTTATTGATTATCGGTTCAGCTACACGCGTTCTTGAGGTATTGCCATTATTAAAGGTGTTCTCAGTATCCGTTTTATGTGATGGGCGTTCTTCCTCGCAAGAACAGGCTCGGTTGAGTGCAGTCGTAAGCTTGATAGAAGCCGTTGTTGAGATTCAATGGTCTGGGTATTTGGGCGCATTTACAGTGGTTGGCATAACAACGCCATTTGATTTGATTTTGGACTTACGTCCAGAAAGAAGTTGTCAATCAGCCTTAAGTCCGATTGGTTATTTTCATGTGAATGAGCTTAAAGAACTGCCGTCGGTTGTTGAGTCATTAAATGATCTTATCGGTGTGTTTGATAAGCCAAAATATTTTTCTTATTTAAAAGAAAAATGCGCACATAGCCGAAATAAGATAGAGGGCTGTCGGCAATGTATAGATATTTGCAGCGCCGATGCAATTACCTCAGTTAATTACGAAATTGTAGTTAACCCTTATTTATGTCAAGGGTGCGGTGATTGTTCCGTTGTTTGTCCGTCTGGTGCCATGAATTACCAGTACCCCACTCGACAAGAAATACTGAATCGTTTACGGTCAATGTTAAAAGCATTTTTTTTAGCGGGAGGTGTTCGGCCAATCGTTTTGTTTTGTAGTATAGAAGACCAGAGTGTTTTACATTCAGATTTACATGAATATTTAGTCTACCCTTTAGAATCATTGACCGCAGTGGGCTCTGAAGTTTGGTTGTCAGCATTGGCTTTTGGAGCTTCGCAGGTTGTTCTTTATAATGCTGTGCCGTTGTTACCCAGTAGTGAACAGACCTTGAATGAAGCATTAAAAGTAACGCATATGATTTTAAAGGGTATGGGTTTTTCAGAAACAGTGTTGTATCGCTCTGAAGGCATAAATGTTCAAGAGACGAAAACTGAATTATTAACGTTTTTGCCGGCGACTTTTGCGGGCGATAACGATAAGCGAACCGTTTTTCGCTTGGCTGTGGATCACTTATATCAAAATGGGAGTCAACAACCTAATCAAGTCGACTTATTGGCTAATGCGGCTTGGGGTGAAGTCAAGGTAGCGGGTGACTTATGTACGTTGTGTTTTTCTTGTGTTTCTTCTTGCCCATCAGGCGCACTGCAATCCGGACAAAGTAGTCCACAATTAAATTTCATTGAATCGTTGTGCTTGCAATGTAACCAGTGTGTTTCAACGTGTCCTGAACAGGCGATTGAATTAAATGCACGTTATATCTATAAGGGCATTGACGCGCGTAGTTCTCGGCGCCTACATGAGGAGCCTGTGTTTCATTGTATTGATTGTCAAAAACCATTTGCAACAGAAAAAATGATTGTGATTATGAAAGAGAAGTTATCTGGACATCCTATGTTTCAAGGCGATGCAGTGAAGCGATTGGAAATGTGTGAGGAATGTCGAATAAAGAGTCAATTTGGTTAAAAACAATGGTAGTCGATGAAGAATATATGGCACATCAGTTACGGGCTAATACTTATAGTTTATTAGCGCACTTGTTTGTTGCAGAACCTAATATGCAAACAGTCGCATTACTGAGGTCAATCAGCGAACAGTCTACGGTGAATAAAACACCTATTTCAATGGCTTGGGTGCGATTATTTGATGTGGCTAGAACGATGGACATCGCGGTAATTAGTGCAGAGTTTCAACAATTATTTATTGGGGTGGCACGGGGAGAGTTAATGCCTTATGGCTGTTACTATCAGAGTGGTTTTTTAATGGATAAGCCCTTAGTGGTACTTCGACAAGACTTACAAGTTATGGGTTTTACACGACAAGAAAATAGCCATGAACCTGAGGATCATGTGGCAGCCTTGTGTGAGGTCATGGCCTTGCTTGTGAGAGAACAGCGTAAGGAGCAGTTCGATTTTTTTCAAAAACATATGAATGTCTGGATGCCGAAGTTTTTTAAGGATATTAATGATACGCCGTCGGCTTGTTTTTATCAGGCCGTTGCTTTATTAGGAACGGCATTTTTTCAGCTTGAAGAAACTTTTATGGGTATGAGTAATGATGGAAAGTAATGCAGGGAATCGCTTGGTATTGGTTGACGGGTCTTCTTTTTTATTTAGGGCTTTTCATGCGGTTCCGCCATTGAGTAATGACCAGGGTCTGCCGACCAATGCCATTTATGGGGTGACTAATATGCTGAAACGTTTATTAGCCAGTGAGGATAGCCCTTACGTCGTTGTTGTTTTCGATGCGCCGGGGAAAACATTTAGGCATCAACTGTACAGTGACTATAAAGCCAATAGACCGCCAATGCCAACTGAGCTTAAGGTTCAGATTGAGCCGTTGTTTGAAGTTATTCGAGCCATGGGTTTCCCGCTTATTATTGAATCGGATGTGGAAGCCGATGATGTTATTGGTACGTTAACGCATTTAGCGCAAGCGCAAGGGTTTCAGGTCGTTATTTCTACGGGTGATAAGGATATGGCGCAATTGGTGAATGAGCAAGTGAGTTTAGTCAATACTATGACAGACAAGGTTATGGACGTTCAGGGTGTTGTGGATAAATTTGGTGTGTTACCAGAACAAATTATTGATTACCTCGCTTTGATGGGTGACACGGTTGATAATATCCCTGGCATTCCTAAGGTAGGGCCTAAAACAGCGGCAAAGTGGCTGAACGAGTTTCAGACTTTAGAGCACGTCATTGCGTCAGCGGAATCAATTAAAGGTAAGGTGGGTGAAAATTTACGTGCAAGTTTAGATCAACTGCCGTTGTCTAAAACACTGACAACAATAAAATGTGATTTGTCATTGCCTTATACGATGGAAGATTTAAAGTTAAAGTCATTAGATAAGACGCTATTACAATCGTTGGTTTCTGACTTGGGGTTTGTTTCTTGGAGTAAGAAATTAACGGAACAAGTGGGGTCAGAAGCTCCGTTATCTGCGCAAGAAAAAGACGTCATTGACTACGAAACCATTTATACAAATGAGCGTTTTGATTATTGGTTGAAGCAGTTAGCGACAGCGCCTTTATTTTCATTTGATACGGAAACAACGAGCTTAAATTATCTACAAGCTGAAATTGTTGGGGTTTCATTTGCCATTGATTCGACTCAAGCGGCTTACCTTCCTGTTGCGCATAATGACCCCGATGCACCACAACAATTAGCACGGGATGTTGTTTTAGCGCGCTTAAAACCATTATTGGAAGATTCAGAAAAAAAGAAGATTGGTCAGAATTTAAAATATGACGCCCATGTGTTGGCTAATTACGGGATTCAGTTGCAAGGTATTGCGCATGATACGATGCTGCAGTCTTATGTGTTGAATAGTACCGTAACGCGTCATGATATGGATTCTTTGGCGAAGTATTATTTGGGGCGGGAGACGATTCATTATGAAGATGTTGCTGGCAAGGGGGTTAAGCAAATCTCATTTCAGGATGTTGCTATTAAACAGGCCGCGCCATATGCAGCAGAAGATGCGGATGTGACCTTACAGTTACACCAACAATTGTGGCCTGTGTTGAAGTCACTGGATGCAATGCGTTGGTTGTATGAGACCGTTGAACGACCCTTAATTAACGTTTTAATGCGTATTGAGCGTAACGGTGTTTTATTAGATCATTCGATGTTAAATCAACAGAGTATGGTACTAGCTAATCAAATCATTGGGCTGGAATTAAAGGCGCATGAAGAGGCTGGAAAGGTTTTTAATTTAAGTTCGCCGAAGCAAATTCAAGAAATTTTATACGATCAGTTGCAGTTGCCCATACTTAAGAAAACGCCAAAAGGACAGCCGTCAACAGCAGAGTCCGTTTTACAAGAATTAGCCTTAGATTATTCATTACCTAAAATAATTTTGGATTACCGGCAATTAAGTAAATTAAAGTCGACCTATACCGATAAATTACCGCAATTAGTGCAAATAAAAACAGGCCGTGTACATACATCGTATCACCAAGCAGTTACGGCTACTGGGCGGCTATCTTCAACCGAACCTAATCTTCAAAATATTCCTGTACGGAGTGAGCAAGGGCGTAAAATCAGGGAGGCATTCATAGCTCCGGATGGTTTTTGTTTGGTGGCGGCGGATTATTCTCAAATTGAATTACGTATTATGGCGCACTTGTCTGCCGATAAAGGTTTATTGGCCGCTTTTGATGCTGGTGAAGACATCCATAAAATGACTGCCTCAGAGGTTTTTGGTGTGGACTTAAGCCAAGTGACTTCAGACTTAAGGCGTTCGGCTAAGGCTATTAATTTTGGGTTAATTTATGGAATGTCCGGCTTTGGATTGGCTCGGCAATTGGGGGTTTCTATCGGCGAGGCACAATCTTATATCGAATTATATTTTTCACGTTATCCGGGTGTTAAAGATTATATGGATACGATTCGAAAATTAGCAGGCCAGCAAGGCTATGTTGAAACGCTATATGGTCGTCGTTTGTATTTGCCAGAAATCAATTCACGTCATGCAGCACGCCGACAATATGCAGAACGAACCGCAATTAATGCACCGATGCAAGGAACCGCGGCAGATATTATTAAAAAAGCAATGATTAATGTTGACCGATGGATAACACAAGAACAACCGGACGTTAAAATGATCATGCAAGTTCATGATGAATTGGTTTTTGAGGTGCCGGAAATAGCGCGAGAAGAGCATATGAAATCTATCCAGTTATTAATGAGCTCAGCGGCTGACTTGGCTATTCCTTTGGTTGTTGATGTCGGGTTTGGTCGGAATTGGGACGAGGCCCATTAAGGTTTCTTGGGGCTGAGTGAAAGCCAAATATCTAGTGTGTCTTGGAGCTCCTGAATACCTATCTTTTTTAGTGAAGAGAAAAGTTGAATGGTGACCGATGTCGCCGAGTCGTTCAGTTGTTTTTCAACGTGCATAAGTGCGTTCTTTGAGGCCCCGTATTTCATTTTATCGCATTTATTGAGCAGTATGTGTAGGGGTAATTTACTGTGTTGACACCAAGTAATCATCTGCCAATCAAATTCGGTTAGTGGGTGGCGAATATCCATCACTAATATGATGCCAGAAAGTGATTTACGCTCTAACAAATAAGTTTCCATCATTTTGTGCCAGTCTTTTTTGACAGCTAAAGGGACTTTAGCAAACCCAAATCCCGGTAAATCAACAAATCGATTGGTTTCAGTCAGTTGAAAAAAATTAAGCAATTGGGTTCGGCCAGGTGTTTTACTGATTCGAGCCAGAGATTTTTGTTGGGTAAGGCTATTAATGGTGCTGGATTTACCTGCATTAGAGCGACCGGCAAAAGCAATTTCGTGACCAGTATCTTCGGGTGCCTGATTAATAGAAGGAGCACTCATTATGAAAGTGGCTTGTTGGTAAATTGGGTTCATCGTGATCTCGCTATGAGGGGTAAATTAGAGTAAACTGATACGAATAAGTTTTATTTAGACAATTTTGTAGGTGATCTGTAATTTTCGCCAGAAAACGGTCATGATAAAGCATTTGAAGATTGATCCAAGTCTTTAACGTGTCCTTTTTAGGTTTAAGAGCGTTAGCGTCTTAGGGACCTTATTATTTGTTGGGAGTAAAGAATGAGCAATAAATTGTTCACGGTTGGCGTTATATGGGTTTTAGTTATTTTTTCAGGTGTATCGCAAGCACAAAATGATGATGTTTCTTGTGAAGGCGTGCCGTTTGATAGAAGTTGTTGGTTAAATAATTTGTATCCGGGCCAGAAAAAAGCAGAAACTTGCGCGGGTTGTCATGGTCAAGATGGTAACAGTGCGATGGGATTGTTTCCGAAGTTAGCCGGCCAACACCCTGCCTACTTAGTTAAGCAATTAATAGCGTTTAAAAGTGGCGAGCGTACAGATCTAAGTATGCAATCCATTGCGTCGTCTTTAAGCGATGACGATATGCGGGATATTGCGGCTTTTTACTCAGAACAAGGTATTTCTGAAAACACGCCGCCGGAACCAGAAGTGGCAGAAGATGACGATGATGATTGGGGTGATAGTGAGACTACGGCAGAAAGCAGCTTATCTATAGATGAGTTGGTTGCTATGGGTCGAGATTTATATCGTAACGGTGATGTTGAAAATAAGGTTTCGGCATGTATCGCTTGTCATGGACCTTATGGCCAAGGAAATAAGCCCGCTGTGTTTCCACGGCTAGCCTCACAGCATGCTGATTATTTGATTAAGTCATTGAAAGATTTTAAGTCGAATGTGCGTAATAATAATCCTGACAGTATGATGCATATGATTGCTAACAAAATGACGGATGAAGAAATAGAGGCAGTAGCACATTATATTGCCTTGATGAAAAAGTAGTTTTTATATTGTTTATTTGAGAACGCAGGACTGTTCGTTCTGCGTTCTTTTAGGTATTGCATATGTCGGCTTCAGTAGATTCCTCTTTTCGTCCCCTTTCATTGACCGCTTTATTGATTCGTTTTTTGGGTTCAATGAATCTGGCCATAACGCTTTTAGTTGCCGTAGCTATTGCGTCAATTATTGGTACGGTGTTGCAGCAAAACCAACCTTATCCTGACTATGTCATTAAGTTTGGACCCTTTTGGTTTGAGGTTTTTAAGTCGTTAGATTTATTTGATGTTTATTCTTCGGTTTGGTTTTTAGTTATTTTAGGTTTCTTAGTTGTATCTACCACGGTTTGTATCTTTCGTAATACGCCACGTGTTTTAAAAGATATTCGTGATTATAAAGAATCTGCCCAATTAAAGGCTTTACGAAGAATGAGTCACGGGCATGAATGGCAGTCTGGTTTTAGTCGTGACATTTGTGTCGAGCGAATTAGTGCTGTGGCGAAAGCTACAGGGTATCGCTTGGTCGTTAAATCAGAAGCGAAGCAATTAATCGTGGCTGCAAAAAAAGGCAGCGGTAGTCGGTTAGGTTACATTTTTACCCATATTGCTATTGTGATTATTTGTATTGGCGGTTTAATTGACGGTAATGTGCCTTTAAAGATAGCGGAGATGACTGATAAAATTCAGGTCGAAACGCGCAATATTCCAGCGAGTCAGGTTCCATTAGTGAGTACTTTGCCGATTGATAATCTATCGTTTAGGGGGACCGTGACCATTCCTGAAGGTCAGAAAGCTAATTTGGCTTTTATAGATTTTAAAGATGGCTATTTAGTGCAGCGTTTACCTTTTTTAATTGCGGTTGAAGATTTTCGTATTGATTATTATAAAACGGGCCAACCTAAATCATTTGCAAGTGATTTGATTATTTACGATAAGGAGTTGGACGCGCCTTTATATAAAACAATCTCAGTTAATCACCCGTTGGAGCATCGTGGCTATACTATTTATCAGTCAAGTTTTGGTGATGGCGGTTCAGAACTTAGGATTAAATTATGGCCCTTAAAAGGGGCAAATCGCAGTGATGAGATTCGTGCGGTTGTGAACACTCCGTTTGCTCTATCACTTGAAAAGGCTGAGATGACCTTAGAGGTTTTGGACTTTAGGCCTATTAATGTTAATCCTGATATTACTGGCGTGAAGAAGTTTAAGAATATCGGCCCCCGTTTTCAGTATAAATTAAGATCCGCTACCGGTGAAGCAACTGAATTTATTAACTATATGATGCCGGTTGAAAAAGACGGAGCAAAATATTATTTAACAGGATTGCGTCATACCCCGGCAGAGGACTTTAGGTATTGGTATTTACCTGCTGACAGTGAAGATGGGGTAGATCGTTTTATGCGTTTTTTGGCCTTGCTGAATGATGAAACAAGACTTAAGAAAATAGCATTGTCAGCGTTACCGAAACAAGCAGATAGTTTTTTGCCAATGGCTGAAGACCAAGAGCTTGTTGCTCAATTTATGGTTGGTTTAATCAAGCAATTTGTCGAGGGTGGTGTGGGTCTTATCTCTGCACAAGTGAAGGCGGCTGTCGCTCCAGATAAACAACAGGAGATCTCAAGCCTTTATGCCAAGATGTTACACCATTTTTTACGGAATGTTTATTGGGTTGTTTTGCAGGAAGAAGAGTTAGATCCAACATTGGGTCTAAGTGAATTTGATGAGCGTTTTTATGAAGATGCTGTTGCCGCGGTAAGTATTAGTCATCAATATGATGTGCCGGTTTATTTAGATTTGGTTGGTTTTAATCATAAGGAGGCCACTGGGTTACAAGTGACGCGTTCTCCTGGAAAAATGTTGGTGTTTCCGGGTTGTTTGTTATTAGTGGTTGGCGTATTTTGCATGTTTTATTTACCACAGCGCCGCTTCTGGGTTATTGTGACTGAGTCACAGGATAATACACAGTTATTTTTAGCTGCTCAGGCGGGTCGTAATCCTTATGAATTTGAACAAGAATATAGTGCTTTAGAGAAGGCTTTGCTTTTACAATTAGGTACAGAAAGAACAGATTAAAACTATGGAAAATACAATAGATAAAGATTATAAGACGAAGCGACGTTTTTATCAGTGCCGAAACAGTGCTGATTATATATGGGGGTTGGCTAATATTGTCGGCGTTGTTTATGCGCTCAGTCAGTACCATATGCTCATGGATGGTTTTGAAAAAGCAATTATTGTTTGTACTGGGTTGGCTTTGATTGGGTTTGGTTGGGTTTGGCAAACGATTAGGGTATTTGTTACCGCTGTTGCTTTAGTGAGTTTATTTGCCGTATCACGTTATGGCGTTATGATTGATTTAGGTAAAACTGATTTTTTTCTAAAATATATGCTGGCAAGTCAATCAGCCATTATGTGGATGAGTGCCTTGTATGTGATGGCAACAGCCACTTATTTTTTTAACTTGTTAACGAATAAATCGTTTAGTGGTGTTGTTGCAACGAGTTTAACGTGGACAGCAACAGGAATGGGTTTTATTGGTTTGTTGGTTCGTTGGCGTGAATCATATTTGATTGATCCTGAGATTGGCCATATACCGGTTAGTAACTTATATGAGGTTTTTATACTTTTTTCGATTATAACCGCTCTTATTTATTTACGTTATGAGCAACGTTACAAGACGCGTGCCATGGGTGGGTTTGTGTTAACCGTTATTAGTGCTGCTGTTGCTTTTTTATTATGGTATACCGTTGAGCGACAGGCGGACATTATTCAGCCGTTGGTTCCGGCGTTAAATAGTTATTGGATGAAGATCCATGTGCCGGCTAATTTTATAGGTTATGGTTCTTTTTCACTGGCAGCGATGATCGGGTTAGTTTTTTTATTGAAGGGAAAAATGGAGGCAGTTGCTCCGAAGGCTTTTCTGACCCAACGACTACCTGAATTAACGCTTTTAGATGATGTGATGTACCGTGCCATTGCGCTAGGGTTTGCTTTTTTTACGTTAGCAACAATTTTAGGAGCACTCTGGGCTGCTGAGGCGTGGGGTGGCTACTGGTCATGGGATCCAAAAGAAACTTGGGCCTTAATTGTTTGGTTGAACTATGCGGCTTGGTTACATATGCGGCTTACAAAAGGGTGGCGTGGAAACCCTATGGCATGGTGGTCAATCGTGGGTTTTTTTGTGACCTTATTTGCTTTTTTAGGGGTTAATATGTTCCTGTCGGGGCTTCATTCATATGGGGGACTTTAAAATGGTTAAAGTATTTCGTGGCTTACTGTGGTTGTTTTTAGGGTTGTATGTACAACTATTGTGGGCTGAAACAGGGGTAGAAAAAGGTTATGAAAATGTTGCGCCAGTACAGCCTGTTGAATTAGCAGGAAAAGTTGAGGTTATTGAGTTCTTTTGGTATGGCTGTCCGCATTGTTTTTCTTTTGAGCCGGTATTAAATGAGTGGGTGAAAAAGCAAGGCGATCAGATTAATTATATTCGAGTCCCTGCGGTGTTTAGTAAGCGTTGGGGGCGTCATGCAAAGGCTTATTTTACTGCACAGGCTTTGGATGTTTCTGAGCAATTACATGCTGATTTCTTTAATGCCATTCAAGTTAAAAAACAGCGTTTGGAAACAGAAGACCAATTGGTTAAGTTTTTTGTCGCACACGGTGTAAATGAACAGGATTTTCGTAATGCTTACCATTCTTTTTTGGTAGATGCAAAAATGCGTCAAGCGCAGTCAATGGGGCCGCGATATGGGGTCACCAGTGTGCCGACTATTATTATTAATGGTAAATACCGTAGCAATGCAAGTATAGCTGGGGGGCAATCGAATTTGTTAGGCGTGATGGATCAATTGGTTGCCGTGGAATCAGCGCCGTAAAGGTTCAAGAGCGGGCGTTCTTCAGAACGACCGTGGCTATGGGTGCAATCATCTTAGGATGCTGTCGTTAAGTGGTGTAAAATTATTTTAAGCTATTCCAGTAGTTTTTTAAATTGGGTTATAATGTCTTTGGAAAATTTTTTAAGGAGAAAATGTAATGAGTGTTTTAGTAGGTAAGCAAGCTCCAGATTTTACGGTTCCGGCTGTTTTAGGCAATGGTGAAATCGTTGATAGTTTTAATTTATCTGATGCAATTCAAGGCAAATACGCGGTAATTGTTTTTTACCCGTTGGATTTTACTTTTGTTTGCCCATCAGAATTGATCGCACTGGATCATCGTATGGATGACTTTACTAGTCGGGGCGTTGAGGTTATTGCTGTTTCAATTGATTCTCATTTTACCCATAACGCTTGGCGTAATACGCCGATAGCACAAGGTGGCATTGGACCCGTTCACTATACTATGGCTGCTGACATGGCACACAGTATTGTTAAGGCCTATGATGTTGAAGCACAAGCACCAGCAGTCGCTTATCGGGGTACTTTCTTGATTGATCAAGCAGGATTGGTACGTCATCAGGTTGTTAATGATTTGCCTTTAGGTCGAAATATGGATGAGATCATTCGTATGGTTGACGCCTTACAGTTCCACGAAGAGCACGGTGAAGTTTGCCCAGCAGGATGGAATAAAGGTGATTCAGGTATGAATGCAAGTCCTGAAGGTGTTGCCGAATATTTAGGCAGTAATGCGGAAGATTTATAATAAATTATGAATTAGTTTGAGTGGTAATTTAAAAAAGCCATTCGTCATTCTGATTTTAGGTGTGAAGATAGGGTATTGTGAATTTCACAGTACCCTTTTTTTGGCATTTAAAGTTTCTTGGCCAGTTACTGCTGATGGATCCAATAGATTTTCAAAATTATATTTTAGAGTGGGCGGTTTTAGAGGGGCGTAAAGATTTACCCTGGCAAAAACCAGTGAGCCCCTATCGGGTCTGGGTTTCAGAGGTGATGTTACAGCAGACACAAGTAGCAACAGTGATTCCTTATTTTCAACAGTTTATTAAAGCTTTTCCTGATGTACAAAGTCTGGCGTCAGCTCCATTAGATACGGTGTTAACCTTGTGGTCGGGTTTAGGGTATTACGCACGAGCAAGACATTTACATGAGAGTGCGAAGGTGATTGCGGCGGGCGATACATTTCCAAACACATTGCCGGCATTAATGGCATTACCCGGGGTTGGACGCTCAACAGCCGGTGCAATTTTAAGTATTGCTTGTGGGCAATCAGCACCCATCTTAGACGGTAACGTTAAGCGAGTGTTAAGTCGCTGTTTCGGCGTTTTAGGCTGGCCCGGGGATAGTACGGTTCTTAAAGAGTTGTGGCAATTGAGTACATTTTATACCCCTCAAAAGGAGGCCGCGGCTTATACTCAAGCGATGATGGATTTAGGGGCAATGGTTTGTAAGCGCCGACAACCGTTGTGCGAGCAATGCCCCGTTAAGGTGTCTTGTATTGCTTTTCAGAATAATCAAGTTAACGTAATACCCGCAGCAAAACCTAAAGTAAAGTTACCGGTTAAAGAGAAAATATTTTTGATGTTGGTGAGTGATGAGCGGGAGGTTTTTTTAATTAAGAGGCCACTTAAAGGAATATGGGCGGGTCTTTGGTGCTTGCCAGAATTTAGTGATCTTGAGGGTGCCCTGAATGGGTGTGAGGACTATTTAGGTTTCGTACCGGTCTATCATTTACAGGCGCTCAGGCGTCATACTTTTAGCCATTATCATTTAGACTATCAGGTTGTGTTTATGCAAACAGAGATCAAAGAAATAGTGTTAGAAGATAGCGTTTGTTATGTCCCAAAAACAGATAGAAAATTAGGATTACCTGCACCCATTAAACGTTTATTAAATCAATTATAAGATAAGGAGAGGACCATGGTACGTATGGTGTTATGTAAAAAATTAGGGCGCGAGGCTGAAGGGCTAGAACGAGCCCCTTTTCCCGGTGAAAAAGGTCAGATAATATTTGAAACCATTTCTAAAGCAGCATGGTTGGAATGGGTTGGAATCCAAACGATGCTGATTAATGAGCATAAATTAGCTAGCTTTGACCCCAAAGCTAAAAAGCTTATTGAGTCAGAGCGTGAAAAATTTTTATTCGGTTCGGGTGTTGATATGCCAGACGATTTTGTTCCGCCGACGGCAGAACAAAAGTAGTCATTACCGTCTCATTGAGGCGAAAAATTCATCATTGGTTTTGGTCGTTTTGAGTCGGTCAAGTAAGAACTCAGAGGCGGCCATTTCATCCATGGGCTGTAGGATTTTTCGAAGGATAAATGTTTTTTGTAAATCCTCTGGGTCAACAAGGTAGTCTTCACGACGCGTACCAGAGCGGTTTACATTAATAGCCGGATAGACGCGCTTTTCCGCTATTTTACGTTCAAGATGTAATTCCATATTGCCGGTCCCTTTAAATTCCTCATAGATGACTTCATCCATGCGTGAACCTGTATCAACCAAAGCGGTGGCAATAATAGTGAGGCTGCCGCCTTCCTCAACATTTCTTGCTGCGCCAAAGAATCGTTTAGGTTTTTCTAGCGCGTTAGCATCGACACCACCACTGAGAACTTTTCCTGAAGAGGGTGCTACAGTATTATAGGCGCGAGCAAGACGGGTTAGAGAGTCTAATAAGATGACCACATCACGTTTGTGCTCGACAAGACGTCGTGCTTTTTCTATAACCATATCGGCAACTTGAACATGGCGTGTTGCGGGCTCATCAAAGGTGCTAGAAACAACTTCGCCTTTGACGCTTCTTTGCATTTCAGTAACTTCTTCTGGACGCTCATCAATAAGAAGAACAATTAAGTAACATTCAGGGTTTTCTGCAGCAATGGAGTGGGCGACACTTTGTAGAATCATAGTTTTCCCCGCTTTGGGCGGAGAGACAATTAAGCCGCGTTGTCCTTTTCCAATCGGTGAGACTAAGTCTATCATTCGACCGGTTAGGTCTTCGCTGGTGCCATTCCCTTGCTCTAAAGTAAAGCGTTGTTGCGGGAAAAGCGGTGTTAAATTAGTAAAATTAGTTTTTTGTTTGGCGTTTTCGGGCCTTTCAAAGTTAATGCTTTCTACTTTGAGCATTGCAAAATAGCGCTCGTTATCTTTCGGTGGACGTATTTTGCCTTTTATGGTGTCGCCGGTTCTTAATGAAAAGCGTCTGATTTGACTTGGGGAAACATAAATATCATCGGGTCCAGCTAAATAGGAGCTTTCGGGTGTCCTTAAAAAGCCAAAACCATCTTGTAAAATCTCTAATACACCATCGCCATAAATATCTTCACCGCTTTTAGCGTGTTTTTTTAAAATGGCGAAGAGTAGTTCTTGTTTTTTTAATCGCGCAGGGTTGTCGAGTTTAAGGTCGCTGGCAATGGTGATAATTTCATTAATGGGTTTTAGTTTTAATTCAGAAAGATTCATAAATAAAGATAGGGATTTTGGAGAGGGATGAATTTATGCCGCGCAAATGGGCTAATTGGATTTTCTTTGGAGATTTTTTGTGTTGGTTAATGCTTACTAGGTCTAGTAAGCGAGGTCAGTATATCGTAGGAGCCCGGTACAATCAAATAAAATAAAATACTTAATTGTATCGGGTTAAAAATATCGGTTATAGATTTGTATCTAGAAAGCTTGCAAGTTGACCTTTCGTTAGAGCCCCTACTTTAGTGGCTTCTATTTCACCGTTTTTAAAAAGCATTAATGTTGGTATACCGCGCACACCATAATTTTGAGGGGTTTGTGGGTTATCATCAATATTGATTTTTGCCACGGTGATGCGATCAGCATATTCTTCGGCAATTTCATCAAGAATGGGAGCAATTTGTTTGCATGGTCCACACCATTCAGCCCAATAATCAACTAAGATTGGTGACTCAGACTGCAAAACAATTTTGCTAAACTCACTGTCTGTTACATGAATGACAGCGTTGCTCATAGTATTCTCCATAGTTAAAATATTTGTAGATGCTAGTTGTCTGGAGAACCCTTGTCAATAAAATTAACGATTAATCGACTTAGAAAGGTGTGTTTGACGTTTCTTGAGTTAATTTTATTAGCCTTAAAAGGCGCAAATCTGTCTTTATTTTTAATAAATCACAGAATTTAAAGGCTAAAATGCGTTATCCTTAGAAGTTATGAAAAAAAATCATTTAACAGAAACTGAATTTAAAAACCTTGAGTTATCGAGTCTACTCTTAAAAGGGCTTGGTGATGCCGGGTTCACACACTGCTCTCCTATTCAGGATAAAACATTACCGCTTTCGCTGCGAGGCAAAGATATTGCAGGCCAGGCGCAAACGGGCACCGGTAAAACAGCGGCTTTCTTATTGGCGACATTCCAGCAGTTAATTAATGATGAGAGTGAGCAAATAAAGAACCCTAGAGCCTTAATTTTGGCGCCAACACGTGAGTTGGCCATACAAATCCATAAAGATGCGCTTTTGTTGTCCAAACACCTCAATTTAAATTTGGCATTGATTTATGGCGGCACCAGCTATAAAGCACAATTGCAGAAAATCAGATCGAATGTGGATGTTATTATTGGCACTCCTGGACGGATAATTGATTTTTATAAACAAAAGGCTTTTACCTTAGATAATATTCAGGTTTCAGTTTTAGATGAAGCCGACCGAATGTTTGATTTGGGTTTTATTAAGGATATTAGGTTCTTATTAAGACGTATGCCGGCACCCGAAACTAGACTCAATTTATTATTTTCTGCAACGTTATCTTATAAGGTTACTGAGTTGGCCTATGAGCACATGAATAATCCTGAATTAATTCGGATTCAAGAAGAGCAAGTCACCTCTAAGGCTATTAAGCAAAGTGCTTATTGTCCGTCTAATGAGCAGAAGATAGCCCTACTCATTGGTGCGTTAGAATCCCGTCAGCCTAAACGAGCAATTATTTTTGTTAATACTAAGCGCTGTGCAGAAAAGTTATATGATTACTTGAAAGTTAACGATTTTAATTCAGCGGTTTTAAGTGGTGATGTGGCACAGGATAAACGCGAAAAATTATTAAAAAAATTCCAAGAGAATCAATTAACCCTGTTAATTGCGACCGATGTTGCCGCGCGTGGTTTACATATTTCTGATGTTTCACATGTTTTTAATTATGATTTGCCACAAGACCCAGAAGATTATGTTCATCGCATAGGTCGTACGGCTCGATTTGGTGCTGAGGGTGAAGCGATTAGTTTTATTTGTGAAGAATATGCCTATTCTATGCCTGATATTGAGACCTTTATTGGTCAAAAAGTGCCGGTTCTGAAAATTCCTAAAGAGTGGTTGCCTGAGATTAAAAAGCCGCAACGTCGGCCCAACAGCCATTTTAAAAGGACCGGTGCAGGCCGGTCGCCTAAGAGGTCTTCTTACAACGCTCAACGAAGCGGTGTGAGTTCATCTAAATCGGTAACAGACTCATAGGTTGTGATCGTTCTTTTTGCTTTATGAGAGTCAGGCTTGTTGATCGATAGAAGGTATTTGATCCCATGATTTTTAGCTGAATCCAAGACGTTTAGGCTGTCATCAATCAATAAAGTATGTTCGTTATCGAATGGCTCAATTTGTTTTAATTTAGTCCAGAATAGTGGGTTTTCTTTAGGCAAGCCAATGCTGTGTGAAGAAATTACGTGATGGAAAAATCGGAGCAGTTGGGTTTTCTCCATTTTCAGATTTAGGCTATGATGGTGCGCATTGGTAACAAGAATAATGCGGCGCTCACTCTGATTTAACTGTTCTAGAAATGTATGGGTATGTGGCCGAATAGCAATTTTATCGGCTATTTCATTTTTTAGTCCGAAGATATCTAAATCCAGTTTCTGGCTCCAGAAATCCAGACAATACCAATTTAGTGTTCCTTCATAACGTTTGAAAAGAGGTTTTAGGAATTGTTGTGCTTGTGCTAATGATAGACGATGTTTTTTAGCATATTTGATGGGAATAAGTTCTTGCCAGAAAAAATTATCAAAATGTAAATCTAATAAGGTGCCATCCATATCGAGCAGGATAGTATCAATTTCATTCCAATTTATCATGTTCGAGAGTATAGTGTTTTTGGGGTTAAAAGACATCTAGAAAAATGATAAGAAAACCGATCATTCATAAAAAAACAGTCGTAGCCAAGTCGCGCCTTTTTCGTATTGAAGCGTTAGACCTTGAGTTTAGTAATGGCGAAAAGCGAACTTTTGAGCGTTTAGCCCGCGGCAATTCTACAGGGGCTGTTTTAATTGTACCGATGTTAGATAGCACTACCGTATTGCTGGTTCGTGAGTATGCTGCTGGCGTTGACCGGTATGAACTGGGTTTACCCAAGGGCAAAATTGATGATGGAGAGTCACCTTTAGTGGCGGCCAATCGTGAATTGAAAGAAGAGGTGGGCTACGGGGCTCGAGAATTGACGATGATTACTTCATTGTCCATTGCCCCTGCTTATTTAGAACATATGACCAATATCATTTTAGCTGAAGGGTTATACCCTGAAAAATTAGTAGGGGATGAGCCTGAGGAATTAGAGGTTGTGCCCTGGAAATTAGATGATCTGGGGCGGTTATTTGCGCAAGGTGAGTGTACTGAGGCGCGCTCTATTGCAGCCTTGTATTTAATACGAGATTATTTGTCAGACGCTAACGACAACACGGTGAATCTTTCAAACACCGGCAACAATTAACAGCAAAGCTAGCACCAAAAATGGGTGCTGTGATGTAGACCCATAAGGTTTCCCATTGACCACTGAGCAATGCCGGACCTATAGAGCGCGCCGGATTCATAGAGGCACCCGAAATGGGGCCGGCAAAGAGTGCCTCTAATGCAACAACACTACCAATCACAATCCCTGCCGTAATGCCCTTCTCTTTGGAACCCGTGGCAACATTGATAATAGTAAGCATGAGTATAAACGTGAGGATAGTTTCCAGAATAAACGTTTGCAAAATACCATAGGCGGGGAGTGTTGCACCGTATGTTGGATGCCCGAAGAAAAGCCCGTAAACTAACGTGCTTGCTAAAATAGCACCGCTGATTTGACAAATAATATAGGGGATGACTTTATGGCCTGGGAATTTATGTGCTTGCCAAAAGGCAATAGTGACGGCGGGGTTGATGTGGGCGCCTGAAATATCGCCTAAGGTATAGATCACAGCGAGCACGATTAAACCAAAGACTAGCGCGATTCCAACATGACTAACCATTCCTTGGCTGATGTCATTAACAACAATAGCCGAGGTTCCACAAAAGACTAAAATAGCGGTTCCGAGAAATTCAGAGAAGAGTTGTTTGAACATAGAAAAGCCTTATAAAGAGGACTGGTGATATTCTTTTAAGCGTTGGACTTCTTGTTTGGCCCCTAAAATAAGCGGTACACGTTGATGTAATTCATGGGGTTGAATAGCGAGGATTTGTTCTTGGCCTGTAGAACTGTCGCCGCCAGCTTGTTGTACTAAAAAGGCGATAGGATTTGCTTCGTACATTAATCGTAACCGCCCTGATTTCGATTTATGGTTGTCACGTGGATAAAGAAAAATCCCGCCACGGGTCAGTATTCGATAGACTTCAGCGACCAATGAGGCAATCCAGCGCATATTGAAGTTTTTCTCTCGAGGGCCATCGCAGCCAAGAACACATTCGTTAATATAGTGTTGTACGGGCTTTTCCCAAAATCGTTGGTTAGACATATTGATAGCAAATTCACTCGTATGCTCAGCGATAACTATATTGGGGTGAGTTAGCATAAATTCATTGTTCTGGGGATTGAGTGTAAAGGCATTAACGCCCTGCCCCGTAGTGAGGATCATCATGGTAGAGGGGCCGTAAAGCACAAAACCCGCGGCGATTTGTTGGTTACCGGGTTGTAAGAAATCTGCTTCAGAAAGTGTTTTTGAGTTTTGGCAACGTAAAATAGAAAAAATACTGCCAACAGACATATTAATATCTATATTGGAGGAGCCATCAAGGGGGTCAAATAAAATGAGGTATTTCCCTTGGGGGTCGTGATGATTTTTTGTGGGGATAATTTCATCGTTCTCCTCTGAGGCTAACCCAGCTACATTAGGGTTATTAATCAGGGCTTCGACAAAAATATCATGGGTAATAATATCAAGTTTTTTTTGAACCTCACCTTGAACATTCTCAGAGTCAGCATCTCCTAAGAGTTGTGTTAAGTCGCCTTTATGGACAAGGCCAGCGATTTGCTGGCAGGCGGAAATAATATCATCCAAGACTAATGATAAGGATTCAGAGGCGCCTGCTTGTTCTGAAATAAATTGTGTTAAAGATAGAGGCTTCATGATCCTAGGGTCTCCGAAATAAAATGATGCTTATTATAAGCGGTATTGTTTTTATAGGATACCTAAGCGGTGTAAACAGCGCAGGGTGCCTTCAAATCCAATGACCTGGTGGGCGATAAAACCCACCTGACGTGCGCTGTCAATATTGTGTCGATTATCATCAAGGAAAAGAATGGTCTTCGGTTCGAGCCCCATAGCATTGGCAATAAAGGTAAAGGCTTCAGGGTTGGGTTTGGCTACGTGAATGAGATGTGATGCGAAATAGTGGTCGACTTTGCCTGCCAGTGACATTTCGTTGAGGAGTCTTGGCCAGTGAATGGCATTGGTATTTGAAAAAATGCCTAATGTAAAATGTTCACGCAGTTGGGAAAGGGTATCAAAGATACCAGGATAAGGGCCAACGGGCCATTGTTTAAAGTGCTCAATAAAGAGTGTCGGGGTAATATTTAAAGACATTTCAGAAATAATAGTTTCAGCAAACTCAAGGGGGGTAATGAGACCCTTTTCAAAATTTTGAGCGGTTGAAGAAAGTAGCCATGCATCACCCGTCATATTAAGGTTACTTTCAGTCGTACGCCATTCGTTTTTAATCAGTTGTTCACCTAATTGTATCAGTACGCCTCCTAGGTCAAATACAATGGCGTGAATGTTTGGGGGTGTAGCCATAGTCTAAATTGATTAGAGTTTATATAAGGGTTTTAGTTTGTTAGGGGGCGCGTCAGTGGCGGGTGCTTTAGGTTCAAAGGCCTTAAACGCCGTGTATAAGTTTTCACCGTTCCAGTCATCACAACCGGGGCTATATAAGAACGTGTTAAGCAAGAGCATTTCTTTTTTTAATGAGTCATCGCAGCGGGAGGCAATGCAACGCAAACTTTTTTCTTGAAAGTATTGTTGTCCCCAGAGTAATAAGGCATTTTTAGCAGATTCAGCATTATGGGCGGCGCAGGCTTGTTTAAGTACCTTATGATTATAAGGCGGAGTTTGTTGTTCAGGTGTGGATAAAGGCTTTGGTTTTCGGTGCGTTAATAGTAGGGTTAGAAGCCAACCAAGAGCTAAAAATAAAGATAAGCCTGGCCAGAAATAGGGCGTGACTTGAGTTGGAGTTGTTGACACGGAGTTAAGAGGCAGTTCTTCTTGGGGTGTTGTGGCTAGGGTTGAATCTGGGATTACTGGCGTTGATTGGGGTACTAATGTAGCGACTAGGGTCGTTTCAGGAATAAGTGCGAGCTCAACGGATTGTGTTTGGGTATTCCACCAGGGGACTTTGATAGCCGGTAATTGATAGAGCCCTTTTTTAGATGCAATGAAGGCGATTTTTTCTTCTCGATACGCAATGAGGGTATCGGTTTTTTTTTCGTGTAGCGCAGGCTTATCAGGGTAAGTTTTGAGTCCGCTTCCGACATTGGGTTGCAGTGAATGAAGTTCGGGTAATTGTCCAGCAGTGGTGCCTTGGGCAATGATCTTAAGGGTGCGGGTTAGTGGCTCACCGACTTTCATGTCAGTGATATCACCGGACCATGACTGTTCAATATGTAGGGCTTGGGCGGGCAACCAATGGGTGGCAGTAAATTGTGCAGGAACGGACTGTACATTGAGTTGAACAGCATCAGAAAAAACTCTTGTGATACGAGTACGAGAACGATTAAATAAACCATTAAATTGACCACGTTGTGGGCTATAAACTTCAGCATTTAAAGTAACAGGTGCGATAGTTAAGAGGCCCTTTTGTTGTGGGAAAATAGCATATTTTCTTTCAGTCACTTCATAGTTAAGGTTATTGTGTTGATCTTGATAGGATATGTCCTCTCCTAATCGTTCAATAATAGCCGTGTCTGATGTGGGTTCAGTTAGGCTGGCCTGGGAGATTTTGACTCGTCTGAATAAGCGCAAGGTATATATAAATTGTGATTGTACGAGACCTTTTTGAGGCGAGATTTCAGCCATTAAGAAGAGGTCTTTATTTGGCTGTGGCGATGAAGGCTTTGCCTGCTGATCGGGTGTGACTACATTAATGATTAAGGTATTGCTTAGATCTTTACCAAAGGAGACGGGTGGTAATGTGATAACCCCTGATTGTTTAGCCAGTACGTTAAGGTGCCAAGATTCTTGGTGCTGGAATTGGCCGTTAATAATCGACGTATTACTATTTTTATGTTGATTTAAAATTTCAACATAAGATTCAAGAATGGAGAAGTCTGGCTCGCCATCGGGCGTATCAGTTGCTGAAAAGGTCAGTTGGAATGATTCATTTAGGGTGACGGGGTTTCGCTCTGATGTCACAGAAATAGTTGTCGCGTAGGCATATGAGCAAGGCATCATCGTAACGGTTAAGACGATAAAAATAAATCGTGATAAAGGAACGGTAATAGCGCGCAAAGCAGACAACGAATGCATAAGAGCAAAAAATAATAAGGTCATTTGAGCTTTTAGGTTACCAATTTTCATTAGTTTCAAAATCATTTTTTTGTTGGCTATATTGATATTTAAATTTCCTCTTCAATAACCCAGAAGGGTCATCGGGGATTCTTTTGAGCCATTGCTCATTAACCTTATTTGAGGCATCTTCTGTTTCAGTTGCCTTGTCTAGATGCTCTTCAGACGGATTCTGTTCAGGCGCATGGGTCGATTCATCGTTCGGTTTTTTAGGGTTATCTTCAGGTGTTTGGTTTTCTTTGGCGCTAGAATCTTGCTCTGATTGAGACGACGGGTTATCTTGTTGATCTTTTGGAGGCGCATTCGTATCATTGGATTCATCATTGTTATGGGTCGGTGAATCTTCATCGGGAGGTGAATTCTTGGAGGCGTCTTGGTCAGGCGATTGTTGTTTTTTTAAGGCATCTTCGATGAGTTTTTTATTATAGTGCGCATCGGTATGGTTAGGGTTAATCGCTAGCGCCGCGTTATAGGCTTTAAGCGCTTCAGGAAGTTGTCCCAATTTAGTATAGCTATTGCCGCGGTTGTAATGGGCCTTAGCACTATTTTCATCACTCAAGGCCTCAATGGCTTTTGAATATTGGCCGTCACGGTAAAGGGCGCTGAATTTCCAGTCAGTGTTATTAAATTTTTCGGCGGCTTGAGAGAATTGACCCTGATTGAATTCTTGATAACCCTGTTGGTCGGGCGTTTGCCAAATATTTTCTAAGGCTTCAGCGTGACTGGTTTTTGGAATCGGTAAAAGAAACAATGCCAACCAACATAAAATGCCGCGTCGAAAACATAGACTGGCAAGCGGTATAACCAGAAACAGTAACCAAGGGCCGCGTTCTAGCCACAGGTCTAATTGAATATCTTGTGACTCATTTTTAGCTTTCTCCGGGTGTTGGTTAAAGCGCGCAGCGAGGGCGTTAGTATCGGTATCATCAGCGGTAATCGTTTGCAGTATCCCCTGGCCTGCATGGCTGAGTTCGGCCAAGGCGGTTAAGTTTAATTTAGGAATGACAATGGTGCCGACAGGGTCTTTTAGAAAACCTCCGTTGGGCATATTAATGGGGGCTCCGGATGGGGTGCCTATGGCTAATATGGATAATCGGTAGGGGTCTAAAACCGGGGTTATTTTAGTGATGAGCGAGTCATTAATGCCATCAGTAACGAGGAGTATATCGCCCTGATTTAATCCCGTTTGTTTGAGCAAGGCGGTGGCCTTTTTAATGGCATTATATGCGTTACTCCCTTGTCGAGGCATAATCTGGCTGTTAAGTGCGGTTAATTGGCTCGCAATAGTTTCAATATCGTTTGTGAGTGGTGTGACGGTATAAGCATTATTGGCATAAACAATTAAGGCGGTCTGGCCATCTTTTCGTTGCTTGAGAATATCGGCTATTTTATAGCGAGCACGGATTAAGCGGCTGGGCTTTATATCTTGAGCATTCATTGATTGTGATAGATCTAAAACAATGACCAGTGCTGAAATATTACGAAAAACTGGAGCGGGGAGCTTTTCCCACGTTGGCCCTGAAATGGCAAGGATGGCGATCAGACATCCTATAGCCGTTAAGAAAACCGGTGCTTTAGAGTGTTGTTGGAAATTGCTCTGGAGGATAAAAGGAAGTAGTTCGGAATCACAGATGCGGTTCCAATGCCCGTGTTGGAATTGTTTTTTTAGCAAGATAATAAGTAATGCTAAAAAAGGGATTAAGGCCAAGAGCCATAGTGGACGAATGAAGTGAAAGCTATCCATTAGCGGTTTTTAATTTTTAAAATGACGATTAACAACATTAAAAACAAAGACAATCCAAGAGGCCAGATGTAAAGTTCTGTTTTGGGTCGGAAGAATTGTTTGTCTTTTTCGATAGGCTCAAGTTCATCCAATAGCGTGTAAATAGTATTAAATTCATCGGTATTGCGGGCTCTAAAGTATGCTCCCCCGGTTTTTTCAGCAATGGCTTTGAGTGTCTTTTCATCCAGATCACGTGAGGGGTTAACGCGGCGGTTACCAAAAAGACTGCGCACAATCATTTCATCAGCACCAATACCAATAGTATAGATTTTAAGTTGATGTTCGGCGGCCAAGTCGGCCGCTTTAAGCGGGGAAATAACACCGGCGGTATTGGCTCCATCGGTCATCAAGATGAGTACACGACTATTGCCAGGTTGGGTTCGGAGTCTTTTGACGGCAAGTCCAATAGCATCGCCAATAGCGGTACTTTCGCCAGCGAGGCCAATAACCGCTTCACTGAGCAGTGTCATTACGGTTTGACGATCGAAAGTCAAAGGGGTTTGAAGATAGGCCTGAGAGCCAAAAAGGATGAGTCCAATACGATCGCCGGCGCGTCTTGTTATAAATTGGTTAGCAACAGATTGAGTTGCAGTAAGTCGGTCCACTTGTTTTTGTTGGATTAAGAAGTCCTGCTCCTCCATGCTGCCCGATAAGTCAACGGCGAGCATTAAGTCGCGGCCCGTTACGGCCATTTCGACGGGCTCCCCTAGCCATTGGGGGCGAATACCGGCAAGGATTAAACAGCACCAGGCAATAACGGCCCAATAAAAAGGCCAGGATTTAGTGCTCATCACTTTTTTTGATGGCTGGTCTATTTGGAAGTCTTCAATAAAAGGGACACGCAATGCAGCTTGATTATGCGGGCTTATGGCGGGAAGTTTATGGGCTAGCCAAGGTAGTGGACATGCAGCTAAAGCCCAGAGCCATTCAAAGTGAATCATTTCTCATTTCCTTTAATGGCAGAAAGCCATTGTTCTGAGAGTTCAAATAAGGTCTTAAGGTTATGGCTTGTCGCCGGTTGGTAAAGGGAGCTGATGAGTGGCTGTCCTTGTGTCGAGGAGAATTGTTTTTGTTCAAAAGGACGGTCTAAAAATTCAAGCCATGCATGGCCCGTTAAACTGGCGACTTGTTCAAGGGGGTAGACGCTGATTGCTGTACGACGCAATAAGGCAGATAAGGCGGTGAGTTTACGCTGATCATTCCAGTCATGTTTATTTTGAATCTGAAGGAGTAATTTGCGAGCGGCTTTGACCGCCGTTTTACGCGTAATACTTTTATAGACCCAGATTATCAATACCATGAGCAGAATGCTGGATAAAAGCACTAACCACCAGCCGATCGCTGGAGGCCACCAGATAATCGGGTCAGGTAAATGAATATCCTTGATGGCTAACGGTTCAGAGTTCATAAGTTTTTTCGACACAAAAGAGCGGTGGGGTCATCATCTGTGCTACAAAAATAGGAGTGGATGGACCTTTTTTTTGTTAATTGTTGTAATTTAAGTTGTTGTTGTTGAAAGCGCTGTTGATATTTTTCCAGTTGCTGGGGATTCGTGGTATCAAAAGTAATATCGGTAATGCCGTCGGTAAAACGGTAATGTCCATTTTGGGGTAATGTGCTTTCTAAAGGGTCAGAGACCCTAATGAGTACCACGTCGCAATGTTTTGAAAGTTGAGCAAGATGAGGCTCGCAACTGTCATCAAGACCGCGAAAATCGCTGATTAAATAGACTAAACTGCCGGGCTTAACATGTCGACATAGGCGCATGATAGTGAGTGCTAACGGTTGTGGATTGGCGTGCTTTTGTATTGAGTGCTCTTGTTCGGCACGCACTAATTCGTGGAACAATCGTAAAACAGCCTGGCGACCATTTTGAGGTTTAATTTCACGTTGTGTGTTATTAGTAAAAACTTGACCACCAATGCGATCGCCTTGGCGGACAGCGGCCCAAGCGAGAAGAGCCGTTAGATGAGCGGCTTGAACAGATTTGAAAACACCGCGGGTTGCGAAGAACATGGAATCTCTTAAGTCTACGGATAAGAAAACCGGGCGCTCGCGTTCTTCACGAAAGAGTTTAGTATGCGGTTTACCGGTACGGGCTGTCACGCGCCAATCGATACTACGGATGTCATCGCCGGGCTGATAAAGTCGAGCTTCATCAAATTCCATACCCCTACCCTTAGCGCTAGATAAATAACCACCGCTTTGTTTAGATTTTATCGTGCTATGGTCCAAGTTGATTTGACGGGCGTTAGCAGATAAACGGATCAGGTTGTTAAATTGAATCTGAATGCGTTCGTCAGGCGTTAAAGATAGCGTTGTCTTCATTAGGGGACGGGTATTCTGCGTATAAGTTCCTTGATAAAGTAATCGGGGCTAATACCTTCGGCCTCGGCTTCGTAAGAAAGAATAATTCGATGACGAAGGACATCAAAAGCCAGTTCTTGAATATCTTCGGGCCCGACAAAGTCACGTTCAGCTAACCATGCATTGGCACGGGCACAACGGTCTAATGCAATTGTCGCGCGTGGGCTTGCTCCAAATTGTATCCATTGTGCGAGGTCTTCACCGTAGGCTTGGGGTTGGCGTGTGGCGAGGATAATTTGCAGTAAATAGTCTTGGAGGTTATCAGCCATATAGATATTAAGTACTTCTTTGCGAGCAGTGAAAATAGCCGATTGTTGGATAGGTTTATTGTCAATGGGGGTATTAGTGTTTTGTCCTAAAGCTTCTCGTCTGGCAAGGGCTAGAATTTGTTTTTCATGTTCGGGTTTTGGGAAGTCAACGTTTACGTGTAATAAGAAACGGTCGAGTTGGGCTTCCGGTAAGGGGTAAGTGCCCTCTTGTTCAATGGGGTTTTGGGTGGCCATAACGAGGAAAAGTTCCGGCAAAGGGTAACTGGTAGAGCCGACGGTAATTTGTCGTTCGGCCATAGCCTCAAGCAATGCTGCTTGTACTTTAGCGGGTGATCGGTTGATCTCATCGGCTAATACAAGATTATGAAATAAGGGCCCTTTTTGGAATTCAAAGGAACTTGTTTGTGGGCGATAAATTTCAGTCCCTGTAAGATCAGCAGGTAATAAGTCAGGGGTAAATTGAACGCGGTGGAAGTTTGTTTCAATGCCTTGGCTTAAACAATTAATGGCACGTGTTTTTGCTAACCCTGGAGCGCCTTCAACTAAAATATGACCGTCAGAGAGTAGCGCGATTAACATGCGATTAATTAAATCTTCTTGGCCAATAATATGGTGACCAAGATAGGATTTTAATTGTTTTATCGCTTCTATAGCAGAGCTATTTATTGGGTTCATGAGACCTTAATATATTGAAAAATGTAACGACTAAAAGACGTATGAGGTTTGCAAAGACTTGTATTTTAGCCCAGTTCAGGGTGAAAAAAAACCTTTTGTTAAAGCCGCAGACGATGAGTGATTTAGAAAATGAGGGGTTATAAAGGCCGCGTAAAGGGCGGTTTTTTCGGTACAATTGTTGTTATTTTTAAGTTATTTAATGGTTATGCGTCAGTATAAAAATTCTCCGACAGTGACGACACAAGTCCCCCCCGGTATTGCTTTTATTATTGGCAATGAGGCCGCTGAGCGATTTAGTTACTATGGTATGCGCTCAATTCTGGTAATTTTCATGACGCAATATTTAATGAATAGTTCTGGGCAATTGGAGGTTATGTCAGAACATGAAGCCCAAGGTTATTTCCATTTGTTTGTTTCTGCCGTTTATATGACGCCGCTATTAGGAGCGTTGTTAGCTGATGGTGTGTGGGGTAAGTATCGGACTATTATTTATTTGTCGATGGTTTATTGTCTGGGTCATTTTGTTTTGGCATTGGACGATACACGGATGGGCTTGTTACTGGGTCAGTCATTAATTGCCTTAGGTGCTGGCGGTATTAAGCCGTGTGTTTCCGCTCATGTGGGCGATCAGTTTGGTCGTGCGAATCAATTCCTGTTGAGTAAGGTTTTCAGTGGTTTTTATCTGGCTATAAATTTGGGCGCTTTTTTTTCCATGTTAGCCATCCCATGGCTATTAGAGCACTATGGTGCAAAGTTAGCCTTTTTAGTTCCTGGCGTTTTAATGTTATTAGCGACGATTGTTTTTTGGTCTGGGCGTTATCGTTTTGTACATATCGCTCCGGCGGGTAAGGTTTTTTTGCGCGATGTTTTTAGTGAGACCGGTATTAAAGTCTTAGGTAGATTGTCCGTTATTTATATTTTTATTGCGATGTTTTGGGCTCTGTTTGATCAGACCGGTTCATCTTGGGTGTTACAAGCACAGAAAATGGATCGACATCTTTGGGGCGTTGAGGTTTTGCCTTCTCAAATTCAGGCGGCTAACCCGTTATTAATTATAATGTTAGTTCCGCTATTTTCTTATTTTCTGTACCCGCAGCTCAATAAATGGTTTAACTTAACCGCCTTAAGAAAGATTGCCATTGGTTTGTTTGTAACGACATTTGCTTTTGCCATTTCCAGTTGGATCCAAATGCAAATTGATGCCGGGTTAACACCACATATCAGCTGGCAGTTGTTGGCTTATGTATTGTTGACTGCCGCAGAAGTTATGGTGTCAATTACTTGTCTTGAATTTTCGTATACGCAAGCACCGAAAACGATGAAGTCATTTGTTATGGCTTTTTACATGTTATCAGTGGCGGCCGGTAATTTGTTTACCGGCGCGGTTAATTTCTTTATACAGAATGACGATGGGAGTAGTAAACTGGCAGGGGCAGATTATTTTTGGTTTTTCACCTTGTTAATGCTGGTCACGGCATTATTGTTTATAGGGGTGTCACGTAACTATGTTGAAATGAGCTATTTACAAGATGAAAGTTAACGCTAAGACTATTTTGGTAACCGGTTGTTCTACCGGTATTGGTTATGATGCTATTGGCGCATTAAAGCAGCGAGGATACCGCGTTATTGCTTCGGCTAGAAAAAATGAGGATGTTCAAAAGTTGCTGGCTCAGGGTTTTGAGGCGATTCAACTGGATCTGAATGATAGTGAGAGTATCCGTAATGGCGTTGCTGAAGTTGTTAAATTAACGGATGGAAAGATTGACGCGTTGTTTAACAATGCCGGCTATGGTCAGCCCGGTGCTGTAGAAGATTTAACGCGTGATGTGTTGCGACAACAATTTGAAACGAATGTTTTTGGTTGTCATGAGCTAACCTGTTTGATCTTGCCTTATATGCGTAAAAATAACCAAGGTCGTATCGTCTTTAATAGTTCAGTTTTAGGCTTTGCGGCGATGAAGTACCGAGGTGCTTATAATGCCAGTAAGTATGCCTTAGAAGGCTTAGTAGACACACTGCGTTTAGAATTGTACGGGACTAATATTCAGGTCATTTTAATTGAGCCGGGGCCTATTCTCAGTGCTTTCAGGACCAATGCTTTTGCGTTATATAAAGAAAATATTAATAAGAAAGAAAGCGCACATATAGAGACCTATTTAGCCTTAGAGGCGCGTCTTGAAACGGTCGGTGCAGCAGTGCCCTTTACATTACCGGCTAGTGCTGTGAGTGCCAAGGTGATTACTGCTTTGGAATCATCACGGCCACGGATACGCTATTACGTTACTGTACCGACTTATGTTTTTGCTTATTTAAAAAGGCTTTTGCCTGGACGCTGGCTGGATACCATTTTAAGACAGATTAACTAGTTGAACGTTGGTTTTAGGAGGTCTTCTGTTATGCGTCAAGCTTGCCAAATTGTAGTGTTACTTTTTAGCGTTGTTTTATTCTACGGTTGTAGTGCGGCCAAGCCGTCTAATATTAAAAATATTTGCGCTATTTTTGATGAGCAGGAAGATTGGTATGACTATGCCAACGATGCTTATCAGAACTGGGGTTCGCCGATTCCAGTGATGATGTCTATGATGTATCAAGAGTCGAGTTTTAATGCCGATGCAAAGCCCCCTAGAACCACTTTTTTATGGATCTTTCCAGGGCCCCGCCCAACGTCGGCTTTTGGTTACGCGCAAGCACTTGATATGACTTGGGATGGTTATTTGGATCAAACGGGCCGATGGTTTGCTGACCGAAATGATTTTGAGGATGCCATTGATTTTATTGGCTGGTATAACCGTCAAAGTCATCAACGTTCTAATATTGCTCTCAATGATAGTTATCACTTATATTTGGCGTACCATGAGGGCCACGGTGGCTTTAATCGACGTAGTTTTAAGGGAAAGAGCTGGTTGAAAAATGCAGCGCGCAAGGTTTCAGCACGTTCGAAGAAATATCAACGTCAACTTAAAGGTTGTGAGCATCGGTTTAAATCGGGGTGGTGGTTTTTTTAGATGAAAGTAATAGCGTACCGGAGTATTTCTGTGACAAGGCAATTAGGTTCAATAATTTTATTAATACTCATAAGTAAAACAGCTATGGGTTGTTATACGCCAGCATTAACGGATGCGGTGAACTTTAAGAATTGTCAGTTGGTGGCTCAGCGCGACGATGGTGATGCGCAGTATTATTTAGGGTATATGTATCATTATCGGAAAGGTGTTTATAGAGATTACCAAAAGGCGCGGGAATGGTATGTCAAAGCAGCCGGTCAGAACCATGCCAGTGCACAGTATCAATTAGGTGTGTTGTTTGAATTCGGTCAAGGGGTGCTGTTAAATTATAAAAAAGCTAAGGAGTGGTATTTATTAGCCGCGCAGCAAGGCGATAGTAATGGCCAAATAAGTGTGGGCTGGTTATATCAGTACGGGAAAGGTGTTGGCAGCGATGAGAAAGAAGCGGCGAGCTGGTATTTAA
>CAJVZC010000003.1 GCA_913019935.1 uncultured Methylococcales bacterium | reverse complement strand
GCTGCTTGGGAAGTATATCGTCTTGCTGACTTGATCTACGATCCAGATAGCCGTTTTGCTGGTTTACTATTCTTCTACGACGAAGCTGGTAACACACAAATGGTTGGTATCGATGCACCATTAATCCCATCTTTCATCTAATCATGATTGCTCTATAAAGAACACCTTATAGAGTTTGGGATAAAAGAGACCCCCGGTACCGCAAGGTACTGGGGGTTTTTTTATGTCTATTACTTTTGCGCTAGTATCATTAAAGGTTAATAAGGGGCAGATAGTAAAAGAACGCGGCTGTATGAATGGCGCAGCTAGACAGGGTCTTTGTCACTGAAAAGATAACAATAGACGCTCAAGTTGGAGGCGAAGTATTTATCGAAACAGTATCAAAGCGAATGATCACAAAATAGCGGGTGAAATGAAATGATGGGTCAATGAGTTTTATACTGCACTGGGTTGATAGTTGTTCCTGTGACCCTAATCGGTTCACAGAACGTTTGTTAAAGAGTAAGCATAAGGATTCAATTCAAAAGCATAATTATTTAATTGAGTGGGTTAAATAAAAGATAATGATGATGAATGATTGATAAGGGCGTTTAAGGGAGCCGTAATGATGTTTTTAAAGCACCTCACATAGCGATAGATAGCGCCAAAAATAATTTGTTGATAATTATGACCACTCAAATGTTCACTCATGAAGTCTATTGAGCAGGCCTTATCAGCTCCCCATAGCGTAAATGGCGACGTGTAATATCTTATCAGTATGGTAAACCGTTAATAGTCTTAGGTCTTTGCCTTTGACGTCAAAAATCATAACAGCACGCGCGTATACCTGTTGTTCATAGGTTTAAGCTAGTCTGTACAGTTTATTAGTTGACAGAAGGTAGCAGAAAGCTAAGCGGGTTGTTTGGGTTGTTACGAGATCGTCGAGAAGAATTTCTAGGGGTTTCAATGTAAAAAATTACTTTGCAATCATCTCAGGTATTGGATACATCAAGAGGAGAAAGTTTATAACGCTTTGTCGCCTTTCATTTTTAAACTATAGGTATAGTCTGTTTAGGGAGAGCATTAGCCGATGGGAATTATAAGCTCGTAAGGGTTAAGAGCGGCATGAGGGGCGGGTAAATGTAGAGGTATTTTCATCTAGTGGGATAAAAAGATGGCATGGGCTTTAAGTGCCCAAGAAAAAGGGTAAAAAAAAACCCTCTAAAAGAGGGTTTTTTTCATTAAATCAGAATTAGCTTACATTCTGTTAGCAGAACCTGAATTTAATTGTTTACTGACTTCAGAGTTTAACTCTTCGTAACCGCCAGTTAAATGTTTAGTTTCATCTTTTTTCAACATGAAAACTAAAACTAAAATAAATACGATTGGCATTGCTAACCAAATTGAAAATCCACCTTGTTCTTCAGCCATGTTAAGCTCCTTATTTTTATAAATTAAATTATTTAAAGTAAATCTTTAAATTAATGTCTAGTATCTACTTAAAGAGTAACTGAAGTAGAGCTTGTAAGACGTTGTTGTGAACCATCAGGATCATCTAAGCAGCCAGTAAGACCAACAACCATAGCAACCATAGCTAGTGCAGTTAAGATTTTTTTCATGATAAACTCCTTTATAAAGAATTATTATTATTTTTACTGCGACAATTTGTCACAGGTTTATTTGAACACATTTTATTAGCAGTGTGCAAGAAAAAAATAAAGAATATTTAAATAAAATTATTTCCCAGCATCCAGTTGCTTACTAACTTCAGCGTCTAATTCTTCATAACCACCGGTTAAATGTTTTGTTTCATCTTGTTTTAGCAATATTACTAAGGTGATGGTAACAACAACTAGTGCAATTAACCATATAACCATGCTGTCGTCTTCTATTTGAGACATTTTGAACTCCTTGAAAATATTTTATAAATGAATGTTTAGTGGGATTGCGTCGAATTGTCGCATACACTATTGAACCATATTCAACTGTTTATATGCAAGTTCCACAAAATAAGGGCACTAAATATTTGGGGTAAATAAGTTAGGAAAGTTGGATTGGTATTTGTTATCAATCCAACTGACAGAACCTATGGTTTTCCACTGACCATTTAGATTCTTGAATCTCAAGTCATACTCCCATTGTGACGGAGAACGTATCGGTTTAGAAAGAATTTTAAATTTGGCATTGTTTAATGATAGACCGACTTTAGTCCCCCAAAAAGCGGTGATTTTGAGTAGTGCCTTATTAAGGGTGGTTTCTTTGATATGCGGTGTTACTGCTCTGTTGGCCCACATTGAATGGACACGTCCCCAATTAGGAGAAAGAATACGTCCTTGTTCATTAATAAAGGGTAGCCAATGGTAGTTAGTATCATCCCCTAAATATTGAATAGCTAAAATACGGTTATAGCCTTGAAAATGATCATGAAGATAAAGCGCATGGGGGGTAATACCTAAAAAAGTATGACTTAAGACACAAATAATATTACTGGCATTGGTTAGGGGAGATAGCGTGGGGTTCTCATGTAAATTGAGACGATATAAGAAAGCATAATTGATGGTGCTATTCAGTTGTAGGAGGACAAGAAAGCATAGTGTTTTGGAAAATGTATAAATAAATTTATTCGGGTTATTGAGGAATTGTTGGTGAAGAGCATCATATAGAACAGCAGGAGGTGAAATAAGGGCGTAGTTTGGTTTTAGGCGCTTTTTATGAGTTTGTTTTTTAATGATAAGCGGTCCGAGCCCAGGCGTAATAAGCGCTAAGCTGAGGGGTAACGTGTAACGCATGTGTAAGAAAATAGCGGCGTATGTCAGCTTGTCGGAACAAGGTCGCTGGTTGTTTAAGGTGTAAATAGATGGAGACTTGTTGTTAGTATCTTCTTTAAATTTAAGAGCCTTAAAAAAATCAAAATGTTGTAATAGGACTATTTGGCGAACTTGGTTGGGATTGTTCGGTTGAAAAAAAACAGTGAGTAATGGGGTGTTATAGCTTATTTTGTTTTTAAGTAGGCGCCACCAATGAGGAGGAACGACGAGCGCATAGAAAAAAAACATAATAAGGCCGAATGGATAAATGTTCAGGGACAGGGTGATCCCTAAATGTAATGAGGCGCCGACGATAAGAAAAAGGGGTTGAAAATTTCGGCGAAATATAAAAAAGGGAAAAGTAAATTGAAAAATAATGATCAGGTAACCTAAGCACTGTTGCAAGAGTTTATTATTAAGCAGCCATGAAAGATCAAGAGCCGAAATATAGTAGGGGTGACTGGAGGGGAGCCATGCACCTAAACCATTTAACCAATGTTCTGCCCACAGTTTGTGGATCGCTGAATCGGTATACAGAAAGCATAAGCAAAATATGACCGGTAAATAATAACAAAGAATAGATACGTCTTGTGTTTTCGGAAGATTAATCGTTAAGTTTCGTAGGCGATAGTATAGTAAATCAAGTGACCAGGCGCGGTTAATGGGGAGGAAAATAAGCAAAAAACCACAGGCGATCATAAACTGATCGAACCCGCCAGAAAACTCATGACGCATAGGCGTAAAATTAAGAAAAACGAGCCAGAGCAGGTAGTTACTGATGGTGGCAAATTGACAATAGCGGCCAACAATTAAACAAAGACCAATGAATGCCCAAAATATCAGAAATAGAGGAATAAGGGGATACGCATTATCAATAAAAGGGACGGGGTCAAAGATTAAATGACGGAAAAACAATAAGAAAATAACTTCCTGAAAAACTATGAGTCCATAAAGGCAGCGAAATATAGCAAGGCCTGTGGCAGGAACGGTGGTGTTAATGTTTTGTTTGATAAGCTTTGCAATAAATTGGCGCATGGTTTCAATTTACGGGGACGTTTAGGTGTTAAGAAGGATAACAAGAGTAAGTGTTATTGGGGATTGATCTAAATCAACGCCTGAAAAGAAGGTTGCAGGTTTGGGTTGGGGAAAAATATTAAGGGAGAAAAAAATAAACCGCTGAAGTTCAGTTAAGAACATTCAGCGGTTTATAATTTTAACTAATTAGACTTGAACGTAGTGTTCAGTCCATATAGATTAGCAATCTATATTAGTCTTCGTCGTCTGGATGAGGAGCAAACATCCATTTGTACCATACATAAATGATACCACCTAGTACAAGAAGACCAACCATACCAGCTGGTGTTTTTAACGTTTCCGTCATATCAAGAATAAATCCCATCGAGGATCCTCCAAATAAATAATTAATAAAATTTGCTTATGCTCAAAGCATAAAGAACTTCTGATGATATCAAATCAAATATAGTTAGGCAATGTTTAAATGCAGTAGTGGTATCGCAGGGGGGTATTAAAGTAGGCGATTGTGATAAAAAAATGGGTGAAAAGGCAATTGGCAGAGTTAATTTTAAAAGTTTATAATATAATGTTGAAGTAATCTTAAATTTAACACTAAAACAATATCAAAGGACTGATTGTTTATCTTTGCTAACCAAAAAAATAACGAGAGAGAGAATTATGATAGGTGGTTTATTAACAATTTATGTGGCGTGTTGGACATACCAAGCAGCCGTCCGTGCCGGAACTCCTGGTGTATTTAAATGGGTTGCAATTGCAGCAGGGTCTTTGTTTGCGGTTCAGTTTCTCTGGATCCAGATTGATGTGTTTTTGTTTTTAACTGAGAATGATGATACCGGCGTTGATCAAGCAGAATTAGCGGCGAAGCAAACTAAAGATGTATCTAACCGACTAATGTCAAGTTTTCGTGAGTTAGCAGCACCGCTAATGGGGTTTTTAGTTGCGGCAATTATTCGCGCCAAATTTGTATTGAAAGGAGGTCTAGGGCCTTCAACAATGTTTAGCTATATGAATATTTTCAAGGGTTCAGTCTCTTCTGAGAAAGCAGAAGTGGTTGTAACGGCTGAATCTGTAGATGCAGTGGACAGTTCATCTGAAGTTTCGGATGATAAAAGTAATACCGAACAAAAATAATCTGTACTGAAAAAGAAGTCTGAAATTAAAAAAGCCTAGGCCTAGCCTAGGCTTTTTTGTATATAAAGACTTACAGTTGTCAGCGAATTAAACGTTTAATTTAGAGGGATATGTAATCAACCGATGAATACACAATACGATTTATTAACCAATCAATTAGCCCAAAGGATTTTATTCCTAGATGGCGCTATGGGAACCATGATTCAGGAATATAAATTAAGTGAATCCGATTATCGAGGGGATCGATTCGCACAGTGGTCCTGTGATCTTCAAGGTAACAATGATCTTTTATCATTGACTCAGCCAGATATTATCAGGGCTATTCATCGGGCCTATTATGATGCCGGTTCAGATATTGTGGAAACTAATACGTTTAATGCGACAACGATTGCAATGGCCGATTATCAAATGGAGTCATTAGCGTATGAATTAAATAAAGTCTCCGCACAAATAGCACGACAAGTTGCAGATGAGTTTACCCGTGCAACCCCTAATAAACCACGCTTTGTTGCTGGTGTTCTAGGTCCAACGAACAGAACAGCCTCCATTTCTCCTGACGTAAATGATCCGGGCTATAGGAATGTTGATTTTGATACTCTTGTTGTCGCCTATACGGAAGCGATAACGGGTCTGATTGATGGCGGTGCAGATATTTTATTGGTTGAAACTATTTTTGATACGCTCAATGCAAAGGCGGCCCTTTTTGCTATTGATCAGTATTTTGAGAAGACTAATACGCGTTATCCCGTTATGATTTCTGGCACGATTACCGATGCCTCAGGGCGAACCTTGTCTGGGCAAACGGTGGAAGCTTTTTGGAATTCGGTTCGTCATATTGAACCGATATCAATTGGCTTTAATTGTGCCCTAGGTGCCGGCGAATTGCGCCAATATGTGGAAGAATTAAGTACGCTTGCTGAAACGAATGTTTCAGCACACCCCAATGCAGGATTACCAAATGAATTTGGTGAGTACGACGAATTGCCTGAGGCGATGGCCGTTGAATTAAATGATTGGGCTAAAAGTGGCTATATTAATATCATTGGGGGTTGTTGTGGAACGTCACCTGCGCATATTAAAGCTATTATCCAGGCGGTAGAAAAACACCCGCCTCGGAAATTACCAACGCTAGAGAAAAAATGTCGCCTTTCGGGTTTAGAGCCATTTACTATTGGCCCTGAGTCTTTGTTTGTTAATGTTGGTGAAAGGACTAACGTAACGGGGTCGGCGCGTTTTAAGCGATTAATCGTTGAAGAAGATTATGAGGCCGCATTAGACGTTGCCAGGCAGCAGGTGGTTAATGGTGCGCAGGTTATTGATATCAACATGGATGAGGGTATGTTGGAGTCAAAAGAAGCCATGGTCAGGTTTTTGCTATTAGTTGCCTCTGAGCCGGATATTTCAAGAGTTCCGGTGATGATTGATTCTTCTAAATGGGACATAATTGAAGCAGGACTCAAGTGTATTCAGGGTAAAGGAATTGTTAATTCTATTTCCCTTAAAGAGGGTGAAGAAATTTTCAAACAGCAAGCTCGGCTAGTTAAGCGTTATGGTGCTGCTGTGATTGTAATGGCTTTTGATGAGACGGGGCAGGCAGATACACAGGATCGAAAAGTTGAGATTTGTCGAAGGGCTTATAAAATTCTAACAGAAGACGTTGGGTTTCCTGCGGAAGATATTATTTTTGATCCCAATATTTTTGCTATTGCCACTGGAATTGACGAACATAATAATTATGGTGTGGATTTTATTGAAGCAACACGGGAAATAAAAGCGGCATTACCGCATGCATTAATTTCTGGTGGTGTTTCTAATGTGTCTTTTTCTTTCCGTGGCAATGAGCCGGTAAGAGAGGCAATACATGCTGTTTTTTTATATTACGCTGTTCAAGCAGGCATGGACATGGGGATTGTTAATGCAGGGCAATTAGCGGTTTATGATGATATTCCGAAAGCATTAAAAGAAGCGGTGGAGGAGGTTGTACTTAATCAGCATGCTGATGCGACGGAAAAATTATTGGCATTGGCTGAACAATTTGTAGGCGGCAGTAGTAGCGGTGTTAAGAAAGAGGATTTAAGTTGGCGAAATGAGCCGGTTAATAAACGAATTTCATATGCGTTGGTTAAAGGCATTACTGAGTATATTGAGGAAGATACCGAGGAGGCACGTCAAGGCTTTGACCTGTCGTTAAAAGTGATTGAAGGGCCATTAATGGATGGCATGAATGAGGTAGGGGATCTATTTGGTGCCGGAAAAATGTTTCTGCCTCAAGTGGTTAAGTCGGCAAGAGTCATGAAAAAAGCGGTAGCTTATTTATTGCCTTTTATGGAAAAAGAAAAGGCAGGTAAGGTTGAAAGCAACGGTAAAATATTAATGGCGACAGTTAAGGGCGATGTTCATGATATTGGTAAGAATATTGTCGGTGTGGTTTTGCAGTGTAATAGCTATGAAGTAATTGACTTGGGCGTCATGGTGCCAGCCAGTACTATTTTGCAACGGGCAAAAGAGGAAAATGTCGATATTATTGGGCTAAGTGGGTTGATCACACCCTCGTTGGATGAAATGGTTCATGTTGCCAAAGAAATGGAACGTCTGGAATTTGATATTCCGATAATGATCGGTGGGGCAACGACGTCACGTGCGCATACGGCTGTTAAGATTGAGCATAATTATCATGGTCCTAGTGTTTATGTGGCTGATGCATCAAGAGCCGTAGGGGTGGCTAATAAGTTATTAAGTCAGGATAAAAAAGAGGCTTTTGTGAACGCTACTCAGGCTGAATATCAACAAGTTCGGGAGCGTCATAAGGGGCGAAAAGCAAAAAGTACCTTACTGACTTTGGCGGAGGCGCGAGCTAATAAATTTGAGCTTACCAATAGTCAATCATGTCGGCCATCATTTTTAGGCACCAAAGTTATAGATAATGTACCGTTAGAAACGTTGTCTGGTTTTATAGATTGGTCTCCGTTTTTCCAGACATGGGAGTTAGCGGGGAGCTATCCAGCAATTTTAGAGGACAGTGTCGTCGGTGAGCATGCGAAGGCTCTATTTCAAGATGCCTCAGTGATGTTGGAATCAATTATTGCTGAAAATTGGTTATCTGCAAAAGGAGTTTTCGGTTTTTACCCCGCAAATAGTCAAGGCGATGATGTTGTGATTTATGACGATGAACAACGGTCTTCCATACGTGAAACATTATGTCATCTGCGTCAACAGAACAGTAAGGTTCCGGGTAAAGCTAACTATTGTTTAGCGGACTTTTTGGAGCCTAGTGAGGCAGGGCGTCAGGATTATATTGGGGCATTTGCAGTGACTGCGGGTATAGGTATAGAAGCGAAATTAGCCGAGTTTGAAAGACAGCACGATGATTATAGTGCGATTATGCTCAAGGCCTTAGCGGATCGATTGGCAGAAGCTTTTGCAGAATATATGCATCAACAGGTGCGAGTAAATTATTGGGGCTATAGCCGTCATGAGACGCTCGATAATCAAGCGCTGATTAAGGAGTCTTATGAGGGTATTCGGCCAGCGCCAGGGTATCCTGCTTGTCCGGATCATACTGAAAAAGATAAGCTTTTTAGTTTGTTGTCAGCCACAGAACATACCGGGATTGAATTAACTGAAAGTTATGCGATGTATCCTACGGCAGCTGTGAGTGGTTGGTATTTAGCGCATACTGATGCGCGGTTTTTTAATGTAGGTAAAATAACGACGGATCAGTTAACTGATTACGCGCAGAGAAAAGGCTGGTCAATGGAAGAAGCGAGGCGTTGGCTAGCACCGAATCTACAGGACTAAAGAGGTGATAAATTCGAGACTGGTTTTATTGGGAACTGAAGGTTGTCATTTATGTGAGCAGGCTGAGAAGTTGGTTTTATGGGTTATGGCACAATTTCCAACAGAACTCGTATTGAACAAAATTGACATAGTCGATGAGACCGAGTATTTAGCGGCTTATGAATTGATTATTCCGGTGTTATGTCACGTTGAATCAGGACAAGAGTTACATTGGCCTTTTACTGAACAACAAGTGCAGTTGTTTGTTGCAGAAATATTGGATTGAAATGGATCTAAAATAGAGTGAGTGAGCGTTTTTTCAAAAAAAGGGTGTGAAATTAAGGGTGTACCGAAAGACACGGGGTGTCTTCCGGTACAGATTAGTTAAAGAAGCTTTTCGTTATCAGGATCTGTTTTTGAAGTCAGGGATTCAAAGCACCCTAAAACGCTGTCACTAAAGTTTCTGTGGGCATCCGCTAATGCTTGCGCAGAACCAAATATTTCTCTAAGTTCATTCAATTCATTTTTAGGGTCGTTTTTCGGACTGCCTTCTGCTTGATTGGACAGTGTGCTCAGGTTTAATTTGAATTGAATGAGTCGGGTATAGGCCAAATAGATTGGAGCACGTCTAGGGTCCCAAGAAAAAAAGCCAATCATATTTTTTCCGCTGGTATCAACAACACAACTGGTTATTTCTTTAGGGTCGAGCTTATAATCAATCAGGTCTTGATCGGTTTTCATCAATTTAAGAACGTGTTCTTGGTATTGGCTTTTTTCATCAGTACAGCCGGTAAGTAGTAATGCGCAAAAAAGCATGAGAGCCAGTTGTTTCATAAGTATTTGTTAAATAATAGTTAGCAATAACGGCTGATTATACGTTAATTCATAGACCATTTTTAATGACTTATTCATTTTGGCTCTTAAGGCGTTATTTTTACAAAATTAGTGTGTGTTTGTGAGGTGAATGTCTTGCATGGCAGTTTCAACCCAGGTTTCGGCTTCGTAGTTTAATTCAATGGCTTTTCTACCTTCACTGGCGATAACAGGGCCTATACGAACAGTAATGGTCCCGGGATATTTTAAGAAACTATAGCGGGGCCAGAATTCTCCAGCGTTGTGGGCGACAGGTATAATAGGGTATTGGCTTTTTTCAGCAAGTAAACAGCCGCCTAGATTGAATTTTGTGGCTACGCCCGGTTTTGTTCGGGTCCCTTCTGGGAAAATAAGAACCCATAACCCTTCATTAAGTCTTGCTTTACCGTCGCGTATTAACTTTTTTAATGCAGCAAGTTGGTTTTGACGGTTCAACGCAATGGGTTTTAATGTTGCCGCAGCCCAGCCCCAAATAGGTAGCCAAAGTAATTCCCTTTTTAAGACGGTGACTTGAGGGGGGAAGATGGCATATAAGGCTATGGTTTCCCAAGCTGACTGATGTTTGCACAAAATAATTGCATTTTGATTTTTAAGGATGTTTTCCAGGCCTTCGATACGGTAATCTAATTGGCAGATTAATTTGGTTAACCATAAGACAGTGGTTGCCCAAAAATGGGCTAACTTATAGCGTACGCTAAAGGGAAAGATTGTTAGTGCCAGTATAATTACGCCCATGGAAAGAGTCAGGCAGATAACGCAAAAAAACAGCAAGGCTGAGCGTATATAAAGTAGGGTTTTATTGCCTTGAAATGATGAATTGGGCGCAGTCATAGAGATTATTAAAAAAGTTAATCGTAAGGTTAGGGTTGTTGGTTAACGTCTTTTGTCCTTTTCCAGTTTTCACTAAAAGGGGGGTGGCGCCAACAGCTTGGGCGGCTTTAATATCACTGAGTTTGTCACCAATAAAAAAGGTTTCTGTTAACTGAAAATTATAATCTTCACTGCACTGTTTTAATAGTCCTGGTTTAGGTTTTCGGCAGGTACAGTGGTCCTCGGGCTGGTGTGGGCAGTAATAAATAGCTTCTATTTTACCGCCTTTCTGCTTGACCATAGTATGCATTTTATCGTGCATGGCTTGGAGTGTTGTGGTGTTGAAATAGCCACGTGCCAGACCTGACTGGTTGGTGATCACAATAACGTTGTAGCCGTGCGAATTGAGTAAGGCAATAGCCTCAAGGCTTTGCGCTATCGGAAGCCATTCTTCAGCTGATTTAATGTAATGATCTGAGTCGTGGTTAATGACACCGTCACGGTCTAATAAAATAAATTTATGGGCAGACACTATTGTAATTTTGAAATATCAGCAATTTTCAGGAACAAGTTTTCAACTTTATGCAATAAGGCTAATCGACTCGCACGTAAGGTCAGATCATCACAATTAACCATGATGTGTTCAAAAAACAAATCAACGTCCTCTTTAAGTTGAGCCAGACGATTTAATGCGCCGGTATAATTACTCGCCGCAATGAAAGGTTGAATATCTTCTTCTGCAGAGCGTGTAGCGGCAAGTAAGGTGAGTTCTTGTTCTTCAACAAGATTGTCAACAGTAGAATGAGATGACGATTCACCTTTTCGTAAGATATTTTTGATGCGTTTATTGGCTTCAGATAGGCTGTTAGACTCAGGCAGTTTGCGGAAGTCTCGAACAGCTTGTAGTCTTAAATAAAAATCCAGTAGGTTCCCTGATGAAACAGCCATGACTGATTCAAATTGGTCAATGGTAAAGCCTTGCTCAAGCGTGTAGCCTTTGAGTCGCTCATTGACGAAGGTGGTTATTTTTTGTTCGGTGAGAGTGCGGTCAAAGTCATGGTTAAATTGGCTAAGACTGAAGCTAATTAATTCAGTGATGTTAATGTCTAGACGTTTCTCAATAATAATACGAATGATTCCGAGTGTTGCACGCCGTAATGCATAAGGGTCTTTGTCACCGCTAGGAATAAGGCCGGCACTAAAAATACCCACGAGCGTGTCGGTTTTGTCGGCAAGAGCGAGTATCTGTCCGGTTGGGCTTTCAGGTGTGGGGCCACCGGATTGTTTGGGGTAGTATTGTTCCTCAAGTGCTTGAGCGACTTCAGTGGGCTCGTTATCTGCTAAGGCGTAATAACGCCCCATGATACCTTGAAGACTTGGAAATTCACCCACCATTTCGGTGATTAGGTCTGTTTTAGCTAACAGTGCAGCGCGTAAGCTGTGCTCAGGAGCAATAGCTAGCTTTGTTGATAAATGCGTAGTTAGCGCTTCCAGTCGCCGCGTTTTATCAAGTAAGGTGCCGAGTGTTTTTTGAAAAATAATAGTAGCCAGTTGTGGGGTACGTTCTGATAGCTTTAAATGACGGTCTTGTTTCCAGAAAAATTCGGCATCACCTAAGCGTGGAAGAATAACTCTTTCGTTACCCTCTTTAATAGATTGAGGGTGGGTGCTTTCAATGTTACTGAAAGTAATAAAGTGGGGTAATAATTTCCCATTATTATCGGTCACAGCAAAATATTTTTGATTCACTTGCATTGTGGTAATCAATACTTCAGCAGGTAGCGCAAGAAAACGTGAATCAAAATCCCCCGTGACAGGGACGGGCCACTCATTAAGGGCGGTAACTTCTTCAAGGAGGGATGGGTTGATAACCGCTGTGCCACCTACTTTTTTAGCGGCTTTCAGGGTGGCGTTATAGATAATTTGCTTGCGTTGTTCAAAATTGGCGATAACGTAACCGTCTTCAAGTAAGCACTGCTGATAGTCTGAAGGATGGTTTATAAAAATAGCTTTTGGTGCGTGAAAGCGGTGACCAAAAGTATGTTGGCCGGTTTTAACACCTAAAATTTCACAGTTTAAGGGTTCTGTGCCGAAGAGTAAGACGGCCCAATGAACAGGGCGTACAAATTCAGTGGCAGAATCACCCCAACGCATGCGTTTGGCAATAGGTAGTTTTTTAAGGCTGTGAGTGATAAATTCCGGGATTAAAAGACTGGCGGATTGTCCCTTGGCTTCGTGATTAAAAGACAGCCATTCACCCTTGTCTGTTTTTAAACGGGATAATTGATCAACCGTTGTTCCGCAACCTGAAGCAAAGCCCAGTGCCGCTCGACTTGGATTGCCGTCAGAATCAAAGGCAGCCTTAATAGCGGGTCCGCGTTTTTCAGTTGTTTTGTCAGGCTGTTGAACAAGAACGTCTTCAATTAAAACCGCTAGCCGACGGGGGGTTGAAAAAATGCTGGTTTGACCGAAAGTTAATTCAGCATCTGATAACGATTGCGTTATGTTAGCTAATAAAGCATTGCTCAATGTTAATAAGGTTTTAGGGGGCAACTCTTCTGTGCCGAGTTCAAAAAGTAGGGGTCTGGTATCAGTCATTTTGAGTCTTCTTATTGTTAAGCATTGGAAAGCCTAATGCTTCTCTTCCTTGGTAATAGTTTTCGGCAACGGCCTTTGACATCTCTCTGACACGTAGAATATAGCGTTGACGCTCGGTTACGGAGATTGCATGACGTGCATCTAAGAGATTGAAAACATGGGATGCTTTCAGGATCATTTCATAAGCCGGTAAGGAGAGTTTCTGGTCAATGAGTTTTTTGCATTCCTGTTCGTAGTTATCAAAACTGGAGAAGAGAAAGTCAGTGTTGGCGTGGGTGAAATTAAAGTGAGACATTTCAACTTCATTTTGGTGGAAAATATCGCCGTAGCTGACGCGGCCCTGGCTATTTGTGTTCCAAGTCAAATCGTAAACGCTTTGTACATTTTGCAAGTACATTGCAATGCGTTCAAGACCATAAGTGATTTCACCGGTTACCGGTCGACAATCTAGGCTGCCGACTTGTTGGAAATAGGTAAACTGGGTGACTTCCATGCCGTTAAGCCAGACTTCCCAGCCTAAACCCCATGCACCCAACGTTGGGGACTCCCAGTTGTCTTCGACAAAACGAATATCGTGTTCAAGTAAGTCGAGACCTAAGTAACGCAAAGAATCTAAATAGAGTTCCTGAATATTATCAGGCGAGGGTTTTAGGACGACCTGGAATTGATAATAATGTTGCAATCGGTTGGGGTTCTCTCCAAAGCGACCATCAGTTGGACGACGTGACGGTTGTGCATAGGCTGAACGCCAAGGCTCAGGACCAATGGCGCGAAGAAAGGTTCCGGGATGAAAGGTACCGGCACCAACTTCCATATCGAGAGGCTGTAAAATGGTGCAGTCGTGTTCAGACCAAAAGGATTGCAGAGCAAGAATTAAGTCTTGAAATGTCGTGGGCTTTTTGTAGTTACTTGGCACGGTTTTTAAGGCGATAAAAAAAATGACAATTATAACTTAAATTTATGGTGAACGTTGTTTGTTGAGGTGTTGAGTGGCTATATACACAGGATCATGTCGAATGAAAGGTTGGTTTTGAATGTAAAAACAGAATGAATAGTGTTGTCAGTAGAAGCTGTGCGATTGCTCCGTTCGTTAGCTTTATGGGGAATAGTTAACGTATAATGTTCGTTTTTAAGAATAAATAAAGTAATGAAAAAACAGAAGAAAGCCGTTTCTCTTATCTCAGGAGGTCTTGATTCCATGTTAGCGACCAAAGCAATTATGGAACAAGGGGTTCACGTAGAAGGGATCAACTTTTTCACGGGTTTTTGTGTGGAGGGTCATACCCATGCTATTCGTAAAAAAGATAAAGCCAAGCCTAAGCGAAATAATTCATTATGGGTTGCTGAGCAACTGGGGATAAAACTGCACATTATTGATGTTATTGAGGAGTATAAGAATGTGTTGATAAATCCACAGCATGGGTATGGTGCCAACTTGAACCCGTGTTTGGATTGTAAGGTTTTTATGGTGCAAAAGGCTCAGCAGTGGATAGAAGAGAATGATTTTGATTTTATCATTACCGGTGAGGTGATCGGGCAGCGACCGATGTCTCAACGAAAAGATACGATGCCGGTCATCGCCAGAGAGTCAGGTGCCAATGAGCGTTTGTTAAGGCCATTGTGTGCAAAAAATCTACCTGAAACCCTGCCCGAGAAAGAAGGTTGGGTTAACCGAGAAGAGTTATATGATTTCAGCGGTCGAACACGAAAACCCCAAATGGCTTTGGCAGAACAATTTGGTTTTACTGAATACGCACAGCCCGCTGGTGGGTGTTGTTTTTTAACGGATAAAAGCTATTCTGACAAGTTGGTAGATTTATGGACCGCAAGAGGTAAGAAAGAGTATGAGTTAGATGACGTTATGTTGTTGAAGGTGGGACGTCATCTGCGACCGAAGGCTCATTTTAAGATGATTATTGCTCGAGAAGAAGGCGAGAATAATTTTTTACAGGGCTATAAAAATATGTTTCAAACGATGACAACGGTTAGTCATCCAGGCCCACTGGTACTAATTGACGGTACCCTTTCTGAGCAGGATTGTTGGTTGGCTGCTCAGATAACGGCTCGTTATAGTCAGGGACGGGAGGCTGAACAAGTAGAGGTTAAAATGACACAGCAAGGGGAAGAAAAGTCATTTTTGGTTACGCCGTTGTCAAGTGAGGAAATACCTAAAGAATGGCATGTATGAATAAGCAATTTTTAGATGCTCGACGTTTACTTTGCCCTATGCCAGTCATACGGGTGCAAGATAAAATTAAAACGATGGCTCTGGGGGATCAATTAGAAGTAGTTTGTACGGATCCTGGTGTCATGCAAGATATTCCGGCTTGGTGCCGTATTAATGGGCATCAGATTCTATCAGCAAATAATAATGCCGGTGAGTTCACGATTAATATTATCGTGGGTGACTAAAATATAATGATGACAGAGCATAACGATGTTCAGCTGAAGTCTCACGCAACGCTGGTTGCCGCGCTAGTTAATATTTTTTTAGCTGTTGTGAAAGTATCTGCAGGTGTACTGGGGCAATCGTCTGCATTGATTGCCGATGGTATTCATTCTCTCGCTGATTTACTGAGTGATGCTGTTGTCTTGGTCGCTATTAAGCTAGGAAGTAAGCAACCTGATCAAGATCACCCCTATGGGCATGCCCGATTTGAAACCTTAGCAACAGTAGTTCTAGGTTGTGGGTTAATCGTTGTTGCTGCAGGGATATCTTGGGATGCTGTGAGTCGTATTTTAGGCGATGGTAGATTGCTCATTCCCGATCAATTAACGTTGTATATTGCGGGAATATCGATTTTTTGTAATGAGTGGTTATTCCATTTCACGAAAAAGGTTGCCCAAAAAACCCGTTCTAAATTGTTGTTGGCCAATGCTTGGCATCATCGTAGTGATGCTATTTCGTCCGTTATAGTTTTGATAGGCATTGCGGCCATGCTTTTGGGTTACGGTTATGCCGATGCGATTGCCGCTGTCTTAGTGAGTTTAATGATTGCTAAGATTGGTGTGTCACTCATCATGGAGAGCTTAAAAGAGTTAGTGGATACGGCTATTTCAGATGATGAGCTTGATGCTTTGCGCCAAGCTATTTCAGTTGTTGATGGGGTTATTAATATTCATTTGATACGGACTCGGCGTATGGGCGAAGATATTTATGTCGATCTCCATATTCAGGTTGATTCGTATATCAGTGTTTCAGAGGGTCATATGATTGCCGATACGGTGCGTAATCAATTGTTAGTACAATTTGACAATATCGCTGATGTCTTGGTGCATACTGATCCTGAAGATGATGAGCAAAAAGAGTCGATTGATGATTGGTTACCATCAAGAAAAGAATTGATCAATGGTATTCGAGATTGTCTGGGGGATTACTACAGCCTAGTGGATGATATTAAAATTCATTATCTTAATGGTGCGGTAGAACTGGAAGTCATATTTTCATTGTCGCCCCTTGAACATGATTTGGTCGTTGATAATTGTAAAAAACACTGCGAAAAGATAACCCAAGAAATAGCGTCGGTTCGGGGAATACGAATTCTTTTTTTTCGATAGAAAATAATAAATATAATGGGATGTGAGTCATGGCAGTAGGGGTTCCAAAATTTCCAGTTATGCGTGCTGTAGATGGTGTGTTACTGGGTACTTATTGTGCGCAAATAAAACAATGTGTACGCGATGACTTATTGGTTGTTGCGATGGATCCAGAATCTACGTGTAGTGCGGTTTTTACGCAGAATGCCTTTTGTGCAGCTCCTGTGGTATTGGCTAAACAGAATTTGAGAAAAGAGCCGCGTTGGTTAGTTATTAATTCCGGTAATGCGAATGCGGGTACCGGGGCTAAAGGTCTTCAAGATGCGCAATCAGTATGTTTGACCTTATCACAGATAACGGGAGGGCGTATGGAGCAGGTTTTGCCCTTTTCGACAGGCGTTATTGGCGAATCGTTACCGGTTGAAAAAATAACTCAAGCTTTGCCTAAAGCGATTGACAATTTATCAGAAGATAATTGGGCGCAGGCTGCCGAGGCAATAATGACCACGGATACTTTTCCTAAAGGTGTCTCGAAAGTAGTGTCATTGGATGAGGGGAGTATTACCATAACCGGTATTTCTAAAGGGGCGGGAATGATACAGCCTAATATGGCAACCATGCTATCTTTTGTGGCTACCGACGCTAAGATTGAAGATGGATTGCTGCAACGGTGTTTACAACATGCTGTTGAACAGTCATTTAATCGTATTACTGTCGATGGAGATACTTCAACTAATGATGCTTGTGTGTTAATGGCAAGCGGTCACTCAGATGTGCCTGAATTGCTTGAAGGAAGTCAGTCTTATCAGTATTTTTGTGCTGTTGTTAATGACGTTTTTTCTGAGTTGGCTGAAGCTATTGTTAGGGACGGTGAGGGCGCGACAAAATTAATATCAATTGTTATTAGTCAGGCGAAGAATGATCAGGAAGCTGTTCAGGTGGGTAAAACAATTGCACATTCACCTTTGGTTAAGACAGCCTTTTTTGCAAGTGACCCGAATTGGGGACGAATATTGGCAGCAGTCGGTCGAGCAGGTATTGAGGACTTTGCATTAGACAAGGTTTCTATTTTTCTAGGTGAGATTTGTATTGTGAACGCAGGCACTAAAGATAGTCAATACACTGAAGCGGCAGGTCAGGAAGTGATGGACGCTGAAGAAATAACAATTACAGTGCGTTTAGGCCGAGGGGTTGCGCAACAAACAATCAAGACCTGTGATTTATCTTATGATTATGTTCGTATTAATGCGGAATACCGGACATAAATGTGTCTGATGATACCTTGCAGGTGGCCGTGGGTGTTGTCACGAATGCGCGCGGTGAAGTGCTTATTGCCTATCGGCCCAAGTCAGTGCATCAAGGTGACCGCTGGGAGTTTCCTGGAGGTAAGTTGGAACGGGGAGAAACCGCTGAGGGCGCCCTAATTCGGGAACTTAAAGAAGAGTTAGGGTTGAGCGTCAAAGGTGCAAGGCCATTGATTGCTATCAATCATCAATATTCTGATTTACGGGTAAAGTTGTGGGTCTGGAAAGTTGATGCGTTTATGGGGCCTGTTTGCTCTAATGAAGGTCAAGTTATTCGTTGGGTGCCTGTTGAGGCTTTAAAGCATTATGCCTTTCCTGCAGCTAATAACGCTATTGTTAATGCCATCCAATTGCCGAGTCACTATCCGATAGTCGGTGATGACAGTCTAGTTTCACTTCAAAGAACACTGCCTCATTTAGTTGAGAACAACGTTAAATTGATTCAGTTGCGAACAAAATTAGTGGCCGCAACTGATTTGCAAGAGTTACTTGAATACGCAACGTTTTTTTGTAAGAAGAATCAGGTGATATTAATGGTGAACTCTGCTCTTCGGGTCGGTGATTTTCCAATAGCTAATTTACATTTAACCAGTAAGGATTTAATGGCACTTGATCAACGCCCTGAGGTTGAGGGTTGGGTGGGAGCCTCTTGTCACAACCGTGCTGAATTGCAACAGGCAGAAGCGATCGGTGTAGATTTTGTGGTTTTAGCTCCGGTAAAAAGCACTGCTACTCACCCTGAAGCTAAACCACTGGGTTGGTTGTATTTTCAGGAATTAGTTGCACAAGTAAATATACCTGTTTATGCATTGGGTGGAATGATGGACTCCGATTTGACATCAGTCTATGAATGCGGAGGACAAGGGGTAGCAGGAATTCGTGCTTTTTTAGTGTAGAGAGTATTTTTTTGTGGGGCGGTATTTATAATAAACAACGCGTAATTTCAAAAGGAATATCCGCTTGTGTTTGAGTCGGTCGTCCGCCATCTTTAGAAGGTATCATGAAGCGAATTGAGAAACGATGCTTGCCACCACTGATTTCAGCATAACAGGGGATGGTTCTATCGACACGTATTTGGATGAGCTGGTAGGAAGAGGATTGGCTTAGGTTATTTTGATAAAAGCCCATTTTTGCAATCTCTTGAGAAGGCGTGCTGCTTTGGCGAATAAATTTTAGTACGAGATCGATAGCATGGCGAATGTCAGAAAATGACTCAGACCATTTATTAAGGTCATTGCGTTGCTGGTCTGGGCTTTGTTCTAACCAATAATGAAATCCAGGGAGATCAAAAGAGCAACTGCCACCTGGAATAGAGGTTCGTTGGGTAACGGATTTTAAAAGTTCGTTACCCTCAATAATAGCGATCCCTATTTTCCCGTTACATTGGTAGAGCGATTGGCTGACGGTTTGTAGTTCTTGTAAGATAGATTCTAGTTTGGAATCATCAACATCTTCATTCTTAGAGATCATTGTTAAGATTGAGGTGTGACGCTCTAATTCTTTTAAAATCGCGGATTTAATATCGTTTCGTGCAAATAAAGTAATAATTGAATGAAGCCCATCAATTGCAGCACGTCGATCCCAAACAGTTGTACCCTGTAAGCAATGGTCAAATTGTTGAAAAAGGTGTTCCAGACGCATAAAGAGTCGAATGCGTTCTTTGAGCGGAAATTCGTAGGATAGGAATGTATTCACGGACTATTGATCAGTTAAGGGGTTGCATAGTGATTGATAGAAATTGTGCAGTTTTTTGACGGCTTCTGCAAGTTCTTGAGTGCTACCATTATTGGTAATTATATCATTAGCCTCTGATAACCGGGATTCTGGTGAGGCTTGGCAATCGATAATTTTTTTAATTTGAGGTATTGATAGGTTGTTTCTTTTTTGAACGCGGTTAATCTGGAGTGCTTCTGGGCAGTCAATGACAAGCGTTCTATCAACCCAGTTAAATAAGTTTTTCTCGACGAGTAACGGGATGCACAGTACCGCGTAGTCACTTTTTAATTGTAGTAGTTGCGCCAGTATTTCGTTGCGAATGAGGGGGTGAAGAATATTTTCTAAACGTTGTTTTTGAGTAGGGTTTGAGAAGATTAGTTCGCGTAGTTCGGCTCGTAGTAAGTGCCCTTGGCTATCGATACAGGAATTAAAATGTACGGCTATTTGTTGTAGGGCAGGTTGTCCGCGTTGTGTGAGTTGATGGGCTATTTCATCGGCATCAATAACAGGAACGCCTAGTGACTCAAAATGATTTGCGGCCGTGCTTTTACCACTACCAATGCCACCAGTGAGTCCAATTTTTAGCATAATTAATTATTTGAATGGCCGTTATAATCAAAAAATAAATTTTAAATGACATTATAACGTTTAGGAAACTTAATCAGGATAAAAATTAGGGCTGTCCGGAGCGCTGATTTGGCGTTTAAATGACGGATCCTAACTTAAAAATAGGGAGATACATCGCAACCACTAGGCTGCCAACCAATCCGCCTAGAATAACCATGATTAAAGGTTCGAGTAAGTCACTTAGGTTATCAACAGCATTATCAATTTCTTCTTCATAAAAATCAGCTACTTTGCTAAGCATTTTGTCCATAGAACCTGATTCTTCACCAATAGCAACCATTTGAATAATAAGAAAAGGGAAAACTCCAGTCTGTTGCATACTGAGTTGTAGTTGTTGCCCCGTTGACACTTTATCGCGAATAACAAGGACCTGTTGGCAATAGACATGATTGCCGGTTGCACCAGAAACAGAGGTTAGAGCATCTACTAAGGGAACGCCGGCTGTTGACATTGTTGATAGCGTCCGGGCAAAGCGAGCGATAGCCGCTTTACGGAGAATGGGGCCAATCACCGGAATATGCAAGTACATGCGATCAAGGGTATGACGAAAACGAGCCGAGCGCTTATGATAAAAGCGTAAAGTCATTATGATTACTGACAAGACACTTAATACAAGCCACCAATAGGCTTGTAACCATTGGGATAGGTCAATAACTAAACGGGTAAACAGTGGTAGATCGGCGCCAAAGTCTTGGAAAAGCTCTTCAAAGACAGGAACTACGAAAAGCAGTAGTATTGCGGTGACTAAGGCCGCGACAACCAGTACGGCGATTGGATAAGTCAGTGCTTTTTTTATTTTTGCTTTGAGTGACTCGGTTTTTTCTTTGTATGTTGCAATTTTATCGAGTAAGGTTTCTAAAACACCGGCTTGTTCACCAGCTGCCACTAGACTACAGAAGAGGTCATCAAAATAGTCGGGTCTTTTTTCGAGTGCTTCGGTAAACGATAAGCCGTTTTCAATGTCTTGTTTGATATCAAGTAGTAATGCTTTCATACTTTCATTGTCATGGCCTTTGCCTGTAATTTCAAAGGCTTGCACTAATGGAACACCAGCTTCCAACATAGTCGCTAATTGCCGACTTAAAATAGCAATATCTTTGCTGGTTATTTTTTTCTTTCGTGCGGTTAGTAGGGGTTTGGGTTTAATCTTTATATTGATGATTCGTGTGCCTTGGCGACGAAGTTCTGTCTGTGCACTGATTAAATTTGGGCTGCTAATAGTGCCTTTAGTGGGAAGGCCTGTTGTAGTGTCAATGCCGCGCCAAATATATTCACTCGGTGTATTGTTTTTAGCCATTGGGTTAACCTCTTGTGACCCTGTTAACTTCTTCGAGACTGGTGATGCCGGTGCCGACTTTTACCAGGGCTGATTGTCTTAAATTTAAAATATTTTCTGATTGGCATTGTGCTTCCAGTTGACTGGAATCGCAGTTGTTTAAAATAAGTTTCTGCATGCTATGACTGATAGGCATTACTTGATAGATGCCTATTCGGCCGATATAACCGTGATTGCAATGTTTACAGCCTTGAGCACTAAAGAGTGTTAGTTCTTTAAGTGAGTCTTGAGTAAACCCGGTATCCAGTAAGATTTGATCAGGCAGCGTCTCAGGGTTTTTGCAGTGTTCACATAATTTACGGAGTAGTCGTTGAGCAACAATTAATTGTATTGATGAAATAATATTGTAGGGAGGAATCCCCATTTGAATGAGGCGGTTCAGTGTTTGCGGGGCATCATTGGTGTGTAAGGTCGAAAGGACTAAATGGCCCGTTTGTGCTGCCTTGACTGATATTTCAGCGGTTTCTTGGTCTCTGATTTCACCGACCATAATGACATCGGGGTCCTGCCTTAGGAATGCGCGTAGTGCGGTAGAAAAGTCAATGCCAGCTTTAGGGTTCATGTTGACCTGATTAATGCCTGGTAACGTTATTTCAACAGGATCTTCGGCTGTTGATATATTGAGCTGCGGTGAATTGAGGATATTAAGTGCCGTATACAATGTGACTGTTTTCCCGCTACCTGTTGGGCCAGTAATCAGGATTAAACCATAGGGTTGATTGATCGCATGAATGAAGTGTTTCATTTGTTCTTTTTCGAAACCGAGCGCTTCAATACCTAATTTAGCACTACTGGGATCTAAGATTCTAAGCACTACTTTCTCACCGTATAAAGTAGGGCATGTATTGACACGGAAGTCGATAAATTCATCTTTCGATAATTTGATTTTTATTCGACCGTCTTGAGGGATACGACGTACGGCAATGTCCATTTTTGCCATGACTTTTATGCGTGAAATCATGCGGTTGGCCATATTGCTAGGCGGGGTTGCAATTTCTTGTAAAATGCCATCAGCCCGGAATCGGATTCTAAAGAAGTGCTCGTAAGGTTCAACATGAATATCGGAGGCGCCTTTTTTGATGGCATCTACGAGAATTTGTTTGACGAATCGAACAATAGGCGCGTCATCAATTTCGGGTGAGTTATCGACTTGATTTTGTGGTACATCAACAGGGTCTTCCTCTTCGATAATACTGATGTTTTCATCCAGTATTTCTTCGATGGTTGTTTCCTGAGCATCAAGGCAGACCTGTATCTTTGCAGTGAGCTTATGATCTTCAACAATAATAATTTCGGTCTGTTGGCGGGTGTGAAATTTTATTTGATTGAGGGTGTGGCTATTGGTTGGGTCCGATAAAGCAATAAATAAGGTGTTATTGCGCTTAAATAACGGTAAAACTTGGTGTTTTCGAATTAATGAATTTGTTAATTCTGAAAGGGGTAGTTTGAGTACATCGATAGCATCAATATCTAAATAGGATAAGCCGAATTCTTCAACAGCCGTCATTGCAATACTCGTACTGTCAACAAGTTGTTGGTTCAGAATATAGCGCAGTACTGAGATCTTTTTTTTCTTAGCTTGTTTAATAAGTTCGGGTGTATCTGTTTCATTGAGAAGCCCTTTGGTAATAAGGGTTCTAATGAGTCCGAATTTTATTTTAGGTACGGTTTTGGTTTCCACGGCGACTATTCCTTTTGATCTTGTTAAAGATAGAAGGAATAGTCGTATTGTCTACTATTTGTTTGAAATATATGGGTTGTTATTGGCGCTTAGAGTTGTGTTATTTTTTGAAGTTGTTCGTTTAATTGTGAGAGTGAAAGGTTTAGGTTTGTTAGTTTTTCTTTTTCTTTATCAATGACGGATTGTGGTGCGCGGTCGATGAAATTAGGGTTTTTCAGTTTTCCTTCAATACGAGGGAGTTCTTTGCTGACTTTTACTATTTCTTTCTCAAGGCGACTTATTTCTGCCGCTTTATCGATTAGACCTGACATGGGGATTAAAATTTGTAAGGTACCCACTAAAGCAATAGCTGATTCAGGAGGTATTTCACTGTTTTCTAGCCACGTAATGGATTCGAGGCGGCCTAGTTTAGTTAAAAAGTGCTGCGCTGAATGCGTTAACTCACGGTCCTCAGGGGTGCCGTGTTGTAAGAGAACATTAAGTTTTTTACCGGGAGCAATATTCATTTCACCACGAATACGGCGTATACCGAGAATGAAATTCATAACCCAGGTAATTTCTGTGATGGCTGTGTTATTGATAAGTTGACTGTCGGTCTTGGGGTATGACTGCAACATAATTGAGTCGTCATGATTGCCGGTTAGTGGTGCAACACGTTGCCAGATCTCTTCGGTGATAAAAGGCATGAAAGGGTGTGCTAAGCGGAGTAATTTTTCCAGCGTTGATACCAGTGTTTTTCGGGTGCCGCGTTGTTGTTCTGGATTGCCATCTTGCAAAGATATTTTGGCTAATTCAAGATACCAGTCACAATATTCATTCCAGGTAAAGTCATAAATGGCTTGGGCGGCAAGGTCGAACCGATAATTATCAATGGCCTCAGTGGTCACCGTGACAACTTGTTGAAAGCGAGAGGTTATCCAGTAGTCAGCTTGAGAAAATTCAATGACATTATTGTTCGTACCATTATCTTGATTCTCTGTATTCATTAAAACATAACGTGCCGCATTCCATAGTTTGTTACAGAAATTACGGTAACCTTCTATCCGATGGCTATCTAACCGAATATCTCGTCCTGTTGAGGCAATAGAAGCAAAGGTAAAGCGTAAAGCGTCGGTTCCATAACCGGGAATACCATCAGGGTAACTTTTGCGCGTCGCACGTTCTATTTTTTCTGATAGATGGGGTTGCATCATGTCAGATGTTCGTTTGTTGACTAAGCTTTCAAGGTCAATGCCATCAATGACGTGAATTGGATTGAGGACATTGCCTTTTGATTTAGACATTTTCTGACCTTCAGAATCACGCACTAGGCCATGAACATAAACATCCTTGAAGGGTACGTCCCCCATAAATTTGAGTCCCATCATGATCATTCTGGCGACCCAAAAAAAGATGATGTCAAAGCCAGTGACTAAGACGCTGGTGGGGTAGTATTGATCGAGTTCAGCTGTTTTTTCTGGCCAACCGAGTGTTGAAAAAGGCCACAGTGCCGATGAAAACCACGTATCTAGAACATCTGGGTCTTGTCGAAGTGAGATGTCATTTGACAGTTGGTGTTGTTGGCGAATTTCTGCTTCAGAACGTCCTACATAGATAGTGCCGTTATCATCATACCAAGCCGGGATACGATGACCCCACCATATTTGTCGCGAAATACACCAATCTTGAATATTGTTCATCCATTCGAAATAGGTGTTTTTCCAGTTATCAGGGACGAAGCGGATATCACCATTTTCAACAGCAGCAATGGCAGGCTCAGCGAGTGGTTTTGTTTTAACGTACCATTGATCGGTTAATAGCGGTTCAATAATGGAATGGGTTCTATCACCACGCGGAACCATTAATTTATGGTCTTCAATTTTATCCAGTAGACCTAGGGCGTCAAGGTCGTGAATAATCTTTTTACGGGCATCGAAACGATCAAGACCGACGTAGGCAGCTGGAATTAATTGATCTTCGGTACTGTCATTTTCTCGGATGGTTGCATTAGGCGTGAAAAGGTTAATAAGTCCGCCATGCGGTAAGGCCTGAATAGTCGATTGATCACGGTGGCGTAGCCAGACGTCATAATCATTAAAATCATGGGCTGGAGTAATCTTGACGCAACCGGTACCAAATTCTGGATCTACATAGCTGTCAGCAATGATAGGTATTTCTCGGTTGGTTAGTGGCAATTTAACCCATGTTCCGATGAGATGTTGATAACGTTCATCGTCAGGGTGAACGGCTACGGCGAAGTCACCCAGCATAGTTTCAGGACGGGTTGTGGCGACCACCATATGGCCAGAACCGTCGCTGAGCGGGTAGCGCATATGCCATAAAGAGCCGTTTTCTTCTTCAGAGAGTACTTCAAGGTCTGAAACTGCGGTATGCAGGACAGGATCCCAGTTAACGAGTCTTTTACCGCGGTAAATAAGTCCTTCACGGTAAAGTGTTATAAAAACTTCTTGCACGGCTTCAGAAAGCCCTTCATCCATAGTAAAGCGTTCTCTTGACCAATCGAGGGAGGATCCCATACGTCGAAGTTGTTGGGTGATCGTGCCGCCCGATTCTTCTTTCCATTCCCATACTTTTTTAATGAAGGGGGCTCGACCGTAATCAAAGCGTGTTTTTCCCTCACTTTCTATCAGTCGCTCGACAACCATTTGCGTTGCGATTCCAGCGTGGTCAGTTCCTACTTGCCATAGGGTCGAGTCGCCTTGCATACGATGGAAACGCGTTAGGATATCCATGATAGTGTCTTGAAAGGCATGCCCCATATGTAGACTACCCGTTACATTGGGAGGAGGAATCATGATGCAGTAGGCATTTTCACCTTCTTGAGGTGAGAAATAGCCCTTATCCTCCCAGTGGCGGTACCAGTTTTGTTCTATTGTGTGTGGGTTATAGGTTTTTTCCATGAGGATAATTTAAATTAAGCGAAGTAAATTTTTTTATTTTAACCTGATTGTGGCTCGAAGCTAAATTGGTTCAGCGAAAAAAGGTTAAATTTTATGTGTGTTGGGTTGTAAATTCATGCTTTTATAGTACCGATAACGTTGTCGGCCTGCCTCTCTATGCGTGTCATTGGCATCAATGATCTCAATAATGCGGTTTAGTTTTTCTATATTGGGAACGCGTTGATCGGTTAAGTTGACTAGTGTATCGCGCCAATCTTGAGGGATGTTTTGGTCGCCAATGAGTAACTGCTCATTCATTGAAGGTTTTTTTTCTTGAGCGATATGATGCGGGATAAAGCTACTTGCCTTGTATGTCCATAACAAGGCATCGAGGGTTTCACTGGCTTGAATTGAAGGTGTTAGAAAAAAAGCTTTTTGCTTTTGTTTAAAAATCTTCTCGGCTAGTTTGCAAACAAATTGATAACGTTTTTGTTCGCTGGTGGTCGTGAGAATATAGAAATCAATTGCAGGCATTGTTGGAAAAATCGATTAAGAATTGTGTGAGTAGAGGTACAGGGCGACCGGTGGCGCCTTTTTGGTCGCCAGATTTCCATGCTGTGCCGGCAATATCTAAATGCGCCCAGCGGAAATTCTTGCTGAAACGTGAGAGGAAGCAGGCGGCTGTAATAGTGCCACCAGCAGGGCCGCCAATATTGGCCATGTCGGCAAAATTCGATTTTAATTGATCTTGGTATTCTTCCCAAAGGGGTAAACGCCAAACTGGGTCGCAGGCTGTGGTTCCAGCTGAAAGTAAATCAGCACATAGAGCGTCGTCGTTGCCTAACAATCCACTAGGGTGGCGACCTAAAGCAGTAATGCAAGCGCCAGTGAGTGTGGCTAGGTCAATGACCACTTCGGGGTTGAATCGCTCAGCATAAGTCAGGGTGTCGCATAGAATGAGTCTGCCTTCTGCATCGGTATTCAGTATTTCGATAGTTTGCCCAGACATACTCGTCACAATATCACCGGGTTTGTTGGCATCACCGTCGGGCATGTTTTCAGAGGTTGGAACCAGGCCAATAACATTGAGTGGTAAATTGAGTTCTGAGAGTGCCTGAAAGACACCTAATACACTGGCGCCGCCACACATATCATATTTCATTTCGTCCATACCGGCGCTGGGTTTAAGTGATATGCCGCCGGCATCGAAGGTTAAGCCTTTGCCGACTAAGACAATGGGATTTGATTCTGGCTTGCCACCTTGGTAATTCAAGATGATTAATTTAGCCGGTTGACGACTACCACGGCTAACCGAGAGCAGTGCGCCCATGCCTAATTCGGCCATTTCGTCCTCTTCGAGGATGTCAGTGGAAAGGTGGTTGTTTTGCTCACTGAGGGCTAAAGCTTTTTCAGCGAGATGGCTTGGCGTGCAGATGTTTCCGGGAGAGTCTGCAAGGTTTTTTGTGAATTCTACGGCATTTGCTAAGGCAATACCTTGTGTTAGTCCGATTTCACCATCTAATAAGTTATCTTTGGGTGTGGCTATAGCGATATGGGTTAATTTGATAGTGCTTTCAAAGTTACTTTTTAAGTCGCCAAATTGATAACAGGAGCCCTGAAAAATTTCAACAACTTGACGTGTTTTCCAAGCGTAATTTTGATTTTCAACAGGCGTTTCTGTTAGGCAACAAGTAGCAGAAGTTGCCGGAGTGTTGTTTAATGCCTTGATGGCGCTAGTTAATACTTTGCGGTAATTTTTACTGGAAATAGGTTGGTCTTGACGGCCTAATCCAACCAGTACACAACGCTGATATGTATGGTTTGGAATGAAGTTTATGGTTAGCGTTTTACCCAGAGTTCCATCAAAACTGTCGCGTTTAATGAGGTTGTCAATGAGACCTTGCGTTTGCGTGTTAAACTCTGAACTTTCTTGGCTATGCCTATGATTCTCAAAAATGCCTAAAATAAGACAGTCAATATGTGTAGATTCAGCGGGCGATGTTATTAGCGAAAATTCCATGATTTTTCCAAAATTGTTTTTAGGCAGTGTGTGTAGCTGCGCTACACCGGCGTATAATATACCTTATAACAGTTTTTTTTAAGAGAGAGATGCAGAAAATAAATTCGTTTGCTAAGTCTAGGCGCCAGCGTTGGTTTATGGTGCTTGATAAAATGATTGCGTGGGAATTGTTTAAAACGGCATTATCTGTTTTATTCGTTATTGTTGTTATTTTAGTGGGTCAAAAGTTCTCAAAAGTTTTGCGTCAGGCCGTCGAAGGTCAGGTTTCTAGCGAGGCAGTGATGCAAATTGTTGGTTATAAGGCGTTAGGGATTGGTATTAATTTTTTACCGGCGGCAATTTTTATTGCTGTTTTAGTTGTTTTGGGGCGGATGTATCGTGATCATGAGATAGATGCTATTGCCTCTGGGGGTGCAGGGGTAGCGCGTATTTATCAATCTATGGCTATTTTTTTATTACCCGTAAGTCTTGTGAGTTTGTGCTTGTCGTTATGGGCCATTCCTTGGGCAGAATCCAATATAGTTGAAATACAACACCAAGATCAACAGCAGTTTGAATTGAGAGGATTGATTTCAGGCAGTTTTCGTCAGCACGGTGATTTGAACTTTTTCATTGAAGATATTGATGAAAATAATAGGATGCATAATATTTTTGCAACCAATAAAAAAACTAAAGATATTGAAGTTATTAACGCAGAATATGGCCAGCTCGAAGATCTGCCGGGTGGGCGTTATATTGTATTGCAAGATGCCGAAAGAGTCAGTGGAAAACCTGGCCAAGTAGATGTTGTGATAGAGCGTTTTGACAAGTATGGATTGTTGCTTCATAAGGAAAAGAAATTACCCAGTTATCCTATTGAAGCCTTGTCTATAACCGAGTTATGGTTGGGTTCTTCGTTGCGTAATGGCGCTGAAATACAGCGACGACTTACTATTCCTCTGGGTATTTTGATGTTAGGGCTTTTAGCTGTTCCGTTAGCACAATTAACGCCGCGTGGAGGTGTTTACGGTAATGTCACGGTCGCATTCTTGATTTATTTTAGTTATGCGAATTTACAGCACTTTAGTCAGGGCTGGTTATTGAAAGGCGTGCTGCCATTTTGGGTTAGTTTTATGTGGGTGTATGTTCTCATGATGGGTGTGTGGGTGGTATTAATGCTTCGATTTTTTGGGTTGCCATGGATAAAGCTGCTTTATAGACAAAGGTTTGCTAAATGACTGTGTTGACGCGTTACATTGCTTTAGAGGTCTTAAAGGCTTATTTTGTTGCGATTTTAATTTTACTGACTTTTTATAATTTATTTACTTTTGCGGATGAATTGGGGGATCTCGGAAAAGGGGATTACGGTCTTGAGCAGATTGTTTATTATTTGCTCTTAACAACCCCGTCGGTTTTTTATGTTTTAACCCCATCGGCAGCCCTGTTAGGGAGTTTGGTTGCTTTGGGTACAATGGCGAATAACCATGAGTTAGTGGCTATGCAAGCCGCATCACTGTCTCTTTCGGGTATTGTTAAAGCGGTTATGTGCGCAGGTTTAGTGGTCGTTATACTGGCCACAAGCGTGAGTGAATTTATTGTTCCCGATGCGATGGTTGAAGCTAAAACCATGCGTTCTGAGGCGCAAAATAATGACTTGATGACCAAAAGTGAGAATGGTTTCTGGTTACGGGATGGAAAAAACTTCATTAATGTCAGAAAGTTCAATGGTGAAGGTGATTTAGGACAGTTACTGGTTTATGAATTAGATGAGCAGCGTCGTTTAAAAGCTTTTTCATTTATGGATGAGGCAACTTTTGTAAAGGAAAATGAATGGTTGGCTCGAGGTGTTTCTGCGGTTCAGGTTGATCTTGAGAAAGTGCTGTTAACTCAATCGGAAGAAAAAGTCTGGCCTTTTGCAATAACTCAGCGGTTTTTAGATATTGTTTTGGTCAAGCCTGAGACACTTTCTTCTGTTAACTTGTTTCATTACATACAGTTTTTAAAGAAAAATGACCAGAAAGCCGATGTGTTGGAGTTAGCTTTTTGGAATCGTTTAACGAGCCCAGTTGTCATTGTGGTGATGATTTTAATAGCCGTTCCTTTTGTGGTAAAAGTAAATCGGGTGACGAGTATTGGTTTTAGGATTCTCGTGGGTACGATATTGGGCGTTGGGTTCCATCTTTTTAACAAAGTGGTTGGTTATATGGGCTTGGTCTATGGTTTTGATCCGATGTTAATGGGTATTTTGCCGAGTTTAACTATTCTGGCTGTGGCTAGTGTAATCGTTTCATCATTGCGATGAATGGGCGGTATTATTAATCCTCAGAGGTAATAAAAGCTTGGGTGCCAGAAAGCCTGTCATGTAAGGACTTTTTTTCTTTGTCGAATAAAATCCAAATAAAACCCAGTCCGAATAATCCCCAAGAAAGAGTTGCCCAGATGAATCTGGAAAAAGCATTTCTCCAACTTAGGGGTTGCCCGGATGTCGTTAAGATTTGTAGCTTCCATGCGCGTAGACCTAGTGTTTGTCCACCATGAGTCCAGAACCAGCCAAAAAATAAAAAGCAGATGCTGATAAGGTATCCAAGATATAAAGGGCTAGGGGTAATCGCTTCGCCATCATTAAACGGTAAGGCAATTGCTGTAAAAATAAACAATAAGGCTACTAAGAGGAATATATCGTAGAAAATGGCAGATAAACGGCGGAAAAACCCTGGGTGATCAGGGGTATTTTTTTGTTTGATTGGCATGGTTTCTGCGAATATTCTGTGAGTTTGTTTATTTGAATAAAGCCAGTTTTTGGCCGAAGTACATTGCCAGACCGACCAGCCCACCTAACATGATGAGTGAAAAGAGGACGGGGGGGCGAAGAAAAAGTAAAATGGCAAAGTCGGTAACAAATAGGCTAGCTAAAAGTGGTGTCTCCAGTAATGTTTTGACTACCTTGTTCATTAAAATATCTTGAACGGAGTTAAAAATAGCGGTAATGCTTTTAAGATCAGGTAATGATTTTGTTGTCATAGTTAAAGTCCCCTCGGTTGAATGTCATGTATACCTATCTGATAGCTAATAATAAATTGACCAAAAGGTCAAGGTTTTTGGTTTTTAATTCAGTGATATTTGTACGAAAATTTATCTAACTGGTAGAATGTTGCCAAGAATTTAATTTATAGGGAAAGGTCTATTTTTGATTTTATAAAAAAACTTGTTTCGCCGTCAGAGCTCTCTGATTCTGAGCCAGGTTTTGTCGTTTACCCACGATCAGCACATACGGTGTCGAGAGCGCAAATTAGTGCTAATGCGCTTAAGGTGCTTTATCGGCTTAAAAGCAATGGTTACCAGTCCTATCTTGTTGGGGGTTGTGTTAGGGATTTGTTGCTAGGACTTGAGCCGAAAGATTTTGATGTGGTAACCGATGCGAGTCCTGAGCAGGTCAAGGCTGTTTTTCGTAATTGCAGATTAATTGGGCGACGATTTAGGTTGGCGCATGTCCATTTTGGTCGTGAAATTATTGAAGTAGCTACGTTCAGAGGATCAGCGCATGACGAATCAGGGACCGAGCGGGTTCACGAAAATGGGCGTTTGTTGCGTGATAATGTTTATGGAACGATTGAAGAGGATGTGTGGCGTCGAGATTTTACGGTCAACGCGTTATATTACAATATTCGTGACTTTTCAATTATTGACTACGTTGATGGGTATAACGATCACCAGCAGGGTGTTTTACGTTTAATTGGCGATTCTGCAGTGCGTTACCGCGAGGATCCAGTGAGAATGTTGCGGGCTGTTAGGTTTTCAGCCAAGTTAGATTTTCAGTTAGATTCTGATAGTGCGGGCGCTATTGGTGGGATGGCTGAATTACTGCAAGATGTTCCGTCAGCGCGTCTTTATGATGAGATTTTGAAATTATTTTTATCTGGGGCAGCGGTTAGGGTTTTTGAATTATTGGAAAATTATCGTTTATTTGCAGTTCTTTTCCCCGATACAGATAAGCGCTTGAGGCAGTCTAAAGGTGATTATCCTCGTGCATTATTGCTTCAAGCATTAGCCAATACCGATTCACGGATAGCAGAAGGAAAACCGGTAACGCCTTATTTTTTATTAGCGGCTTTTTTGTGGGATGCCGTACAAAGTTTGGTGGCGATAAAAGTACAGGAAGGCATGAATGTGTTTTTAGCCTTTCAGGAGGCCGGTAATGAAGTGATCGCGTTTCAGGTGAAGTATACTGCTTTTCCTAAAAGAGTCGGTCTATCTATGCGAGAGGTCTGGGGCTTGCAGCCACGTTTTGAGCAACGAGGAGGAGCGCGTGCTTTTCGTATTTTAGCGCATCCGCGTTTTCGAGCAGCTTATGATTTTTTAGTGCTTAGAGCAGATACCGGTAATGCGGATCCAGAGTTGGCGCAGTGGTGGACTGATTTTCAGGAGGCTGATAATGAGCGCAAAAAAGAAATGGTTCGGTCGGTGCAGGGCGTAAAGAAAAGAGGTCGGCGACGAAAAACAACAACACGAGATAAGCGCGTTGTGATCTCTTGATGGATTGCCGTGAAGAAAAAACCGTTGCATTTGTTGGGTTGGGGAGCAATTTAGCTGATCCTGTTATGCAAATTGAGCAGGCGCGTAGTGCGATCAATGCTCTTGACAAGGTGGAAGAGGTTGCTTTTTCGTCGCTTTACCGTAGTCCGCCGATGGGGCCCAGCAATCAACCTGATTATACTAATGCAGTGATAAAAGTGGTTACGGGCTTGCCCGCGCTGATTTTATTGCGTGCTTTACAGAAGATCGAGAATGTTCAGGGCCGATTGCGGACGGGCGAGCGTTGGGGGCCAAGAACCCTAGACCTTGATTTATTATTGTTTGGTGAACAGTGTATTCGGGTGCCGGATTTGGTTGTGCCGCATCCGGGTCTTGCTGAGCGCGCTTTTGTTATTTACCCTTTGGTGGAGATTGATGACACAGCGCAAGTGCCGGGATTGGGGTCGATAGCGCAGTTGGCTTTAGATTGCCCATTGTCTGGGCTGGTCAAAATGACTTAAAAAATGAAAGAAAATATATTATGACGTTATACCCAGTGGCCGCTCGAGAAGGGCTGTTATCCGTTTTGGATTTGATTAATATGAAGGCGCGTGGCGAGAAGATCGCGTGTTTAACCGCTTATGATGCTAGTTTTGGGCAATTGGTTGATGAGGCAGGTGTTGATGTAATTTTGGTGGGTGACTCTCTGGGTATGGTTGTACAAGGGAGTAGTAGCACGTTAGCAGTCTCTATGGATGACATGGTTTATCACACCCGATGTGTTGTCAAAACGAATAAGAGAGCTTTAGTGCTTGCTGACTTGCCGTTTATGAGTTGTGCGAGCATTGATTTGGCGTTACATAATGCGGCGCGATTACTACGCGAGAGCGGCGCCCAAATGGTGAAGATAGAGGGATCGAAACCGGAGATTGTTTCCGCTTTAGTCGCAGAGGGGGTTCCTGTTTGTGGTCATTTGGGGCTGTTGCCACAGTCGATAAATCAATTGGGGCGTTATGCGGTGCAAGGGAAAAGCGTGGTGGCTGCTGATAAAATTATTGAGGAGGCTGTTGCGCTTGAGCAGGCAGGTATTAGTTTATTGGTTTTAGAATGTGTACCCAGTGTGTTGACGGAGCGCCTGAGTCAGGCTTTGAGTATTCCTATTATTGGGATTGGTGCGGGCGGTCATTGTGATGGTCAAGTTCTTGTTTTATATGATATTTTAGATATTAGTGTTGGAAAGCGCCCGCGTTTTTCAAAGAACTATATGGCCGAATCGAGCACTATTCAGGCCGCTGTTGGGGCGTTCGTTAAAGAAGTTAAAGCGCAGGAGTTTCCGTCACTAGAACATGGTTTCTGATGAAGGTTAAAGTCTCTAGGGATATTGATTCTGTACGCCAATGTATCGATCAATGGCGTTTTAAGGGTAGAAAAGTAGCCTTTGTGCCGACAATGGGTAATCTCCATGCGGGACATTTGCATTTAGTCGAGCAAGCGCAAAACAGTGCCGATAAGGTCGTTGTGAGTATTTTTGTTAATCCCTTGCAATTTGGCCCGAATGAAGACTTGAGTGCTTACCCGCGAACTGAGGATGAAGATCGGCAAAAACTGGAGCATTTAGGGGTTGATTTGCTGTTTTTGCCGACGGATTCAGTTGTTTATTCCTCTGGGGCGAGTACCGTCGTGGATGTTGGTGATCTTTCGGGGCGTCATTGTGGTCTGTCTAGGCCAGGACATTTTTCAGGGGTTGCGACAGTCGTTTGTAAGTTGCTTAATATTGTGCAGCCGCACCAATTATTTTTGGGGGAGAAGGATTTTCAACAATTGTTGATTATACGTCGAATGATTGTGGAGTTAAATTTTCCGGTGCAAGTGGTAGGGGTACCAACTGTTCGTGAGAGCGATGGGTTGGCTTTAAGTTCTAGAAATGCCTATTTAAGTGGTTTGGAGCGTCAGATTGCGCCGTTATTGTATCAATCTTTAGTTAAGGCGGAGGGTCAAATAAACAATGGCCGCAGGGATTGGGATGCTTTAGAAAAAGAGCAGATGAGTTCACTTGAGCGGGCAGGGTTTAAAGTTGATTTTTTCTCAATTTGTAGTGCTGATACATTACTTCCGGCTGCCAGCGACAATCAAGTATGGGTGATCCTTGTGGCGGCGGTATTGGGTCAAACGCGTTTAATTGATAATATTCAGGTGCTGCGGAGTGACCTTTAAAGTAGCTTGAGGCGGGGCTTTTTTGTTGTGCATTTATTTATGTTGAGGCATAATGTTCTGTTATTAAAGATATAAATATTTTACTTATGCAAACAACAATGCTCAAAGCAAAACTACATCGAGCGAGTGTTACTCATTCAGAGCTTGATTATGAAGGGTCTTGTGCAATAGACGGCAAATTTCTCGAGTTGGCCGGAATCCGCGAGTATGAGCAAATTCACATTTATAATATTAATAATGGTGAGCGCTTTACGACCTATGCCATTCGGGCAGAGGATGGTTCTGGTATTATTTCTGTGAACGGGGCGGCAGCGAGATTAGCCAGTAAGGGTGATTTAGTGATAATTTGCGCTTATGCTGCGCTAGAAGCACAAGAATTAGAGTCTTTTAAGCCCAAATTAATTTATTTTAACGATGCCAATGAAGTGGTTCGTTGTGGACACGCTATCCCAGTGCAAGCCGCTTAAGTAGGGCGTGTATTCAGTGTTTGATAGCGTGTTAGGTCTTCAGGGGTGTCAACATCCCATTGTAGAGGTAGTTCGTAGTAGTTAAGCGACAAGGTCTTGATGCGCTTAAGTGTTGTGTTTAGAACGTCTTCTTTCCCCCAATTAATGTCCTTAAAGAGCAGTTTCTGTGGTTGGTTGAGTCCGATTAACGTATAGCCGCCATCTATTGCTGGTGCTAGAGTAATATCGTAATTGTTCTGGAGTGCCGTAATAGCGTTTTTTAAAATCTTAGGTGATAGCGACGGTGAATCCGACCCGATCAGGATGACGTGTTGTGCAGACTGAAGAGCTGTTTTGAAGGCATGATGCATTCTTTCCCCTAAATGAGTGCCTGATTGTTTTTTTAGGGTAATAGGGAATCTTTTTTCCAGTGTTTTAAAAAAAATGTGTGTAGGTGATGGGCTGCACCAAAGCTGAACTGGGCAAATGGCTTCTGTACAGGCCATCGTTAAGGTTTCGGTGGTTAGTTGTTGGTGTACCTGAGTTGCTGCTTGAGCGGTTAGCGGGGGGCAGAGTCGGGTTTTCACCTGTCCTGGTATGGGGGCTTTACTGAAGACAAGTATGCGGGCTTCACTGAAAAGGTAGGGCATATTGTTAAGGTGATCTTCGGTCTAATTCGCGGCGATTTTGTTGGTTAATTTGATAGCGGGTAATCGATTTTGTTATTTCATCATAGGCGTGTTTTTTGCTTAGCCATCCCTTGACTTGCACCCATTTATTTTCTTCTAGATCTTTGTAATGCTCAAAGAAATGAGCGATGGTGGTTAAAGAGGCGTCGGGGAAATCTTGGTACTCGTCGATATGGTCATAAAAAGAGGTTAGTTTTTTTATCGGAACAGCGAGTATTTTGGGGTCTGGCCCCGCTTCGTCAGTCACATCAAGCAGGCCAACCGGCCGACAGCGAATGATGCACCGGGATAAGAGTGGTACGGGTGTGACCACCAGAACATCAACGGGATCGCCATCGCTGGATAATGTTTGGGGGATGTAGCCGTAGTTACTGGGGTATTGCATGGCCGTGCCCATGAAGCGGTCGACAAATAAAGCGGCAGATTTTTTATCAACTTCGTATTTAACGGGATTTCCTTGTGCGGGTATTTCGATAATGACGTTGATATCATGTGGTGTGTTCTTACCCGCAGAAACGTTGTATAAGGGCATATGGATTCCTTAATGTTTAAATTGTATTTAAAAAACACGACAGGGTTAGTTGGTTAAAGAATAGCTTGTTTTTTAAGACATTGTTAGTATTTATCTAGTGGTGCAGTGGTGTTTATTTTGAGTTATTAAGTATTTTAGAGGGTGTATGTTAGGACAGTTAAGAAAGATGATTGTTGATTTGGGTGAGACTGTTGGTTATCAATTGCCGTTGACAGATGAGCGCGTTAACTTGAATGCTTTGATTGGGCGGTCTATTGTTTTACGTCATACCGGTAAGATTTTTTGTGTACATTGTGGGCGTCAGACAAAGAAAAGCTTTAGCCAAGGTCATTGCTATCCTTGTTTTATATCGTTAGCTCGGTGTGATATGTGCATTATGAAGCCAGAGCAATGTCACTTTGACCAAGGGACTTGTCGAGAGCCTGAGTGGGGAGAGGCGTTTTGTATGCAGTCTCATTTTGTCTATTTGGCTAAGACATCGGGTGTTAAGGTAGGCATTACACGCGGATCACAAATTCCTACGCGTTGGATTGACCAAGGGGCTGTCCAGGCTTTGCCAATTTTCAAAGTAAAATCGCGGCATTTATCGGGTCTAATCGAGGTTATTTTGGCGAAACACGTTAAGGATAGAACTAATTGGCAGCGGATGTTGAAAAATCAGGTGGGCGATGAGGATTTGCGGGTGGTGCGTGATCAGTTGGTTCTAGATTGTCAGGAAGAATTGGCGGCGTTAGTGGCATCGTATGATCAAGAGGCTATTGAGTACCTTGAAACGGAGGCGGTCGTGGATATTCATTTCCCGGTGGCAGTGTATCCGGAGAAAGTAAAGTCATTTAATCTAGATAAGCAGGCTGAAGTTTCTGGAAAGCTGGAGGGGATCAAGGGGCAGTATTTGATTTTAGATACCGGTGTTATCAATATCCGTAAATTTTCAGGGTATGAGGTTGAGTGGGAGGCGTAGTTTTCAATCGGTTTTATATTTTTCTTCGTCCTGATAATAAGCGTTAAAACCAACCGTTTCTGTCAGTTCGTTAAAGTTGAGCCCGGCCGGTGGTGGGTGGCCGTTTTTTAAGGCGATTAAGGCGTGCTGCATAGCCTGAATAGAGTTGTTTAGTAGGGTGAGGGGATAGACGGCAATCTTGTAGCCCATCCGGTGTAATTCGGTGTGGCTAAGGAGAGGGGTTTTACCGTGTTCAATCAGGTTGGCTAGTTTATAGCCGGGTGTAGATTGACAGTATTGCTGCATTTCTTGAAGGCTTTCGGGGGCCTCTAGAAAATTAATGTCTGCGCCGATTTCGTGGAAGATTTGAGTTCGGATAATGGCTTCCTCAAGTCCGTGAGTGGCTCGGGCATCGGTTCGGGCCATAATGAGAATGTCTGCCCCTTCGTTTCGTGCATCTACAGCCGCTTGAATCCGCATAGCCGCTTCATCGCGGCTGACAACGGATTTTCCTTGGGTATGGCCGCAACGTTTGGGCGCGACCTGATCTTCTAGCATGATGCAGGCAAGACCGGCTTGAGCATAGCCTTGGACCGTTCGTTTGATATTGATGGCATTGCCAAATCCAGTGTCTCCGTCACCCCAGATGGGAATGGAAACAGCATTGCAGATGTTTTGTCCTTGATTAAGCATTTCTCCGTAAGAAATGAGGCCGGTGTCTGGTAGGCCTAGTCGGCTCGCTGAAACGGCAAATCCACTCATAAAAGCACTGCTAAATCCGGCTTGTTCGCACAGTTTTGCAGAAAGAGCATCGTGGCAACCGGGGATTGCCAGTAATTCAGGTTGTTCTAGTAGTTGGCGGAGTCGTGTTGCGGCTGATTCCGTAAATGCTGGAGTGGGAGCGGACATAGGGGATTATTTACCTAACGTTATGTGTTGTTTTTTTGCTGAATGAGGCTAGTGAAGGCATTGAGGAGAATAGTAACATTTTGATTTTTTTTGAACAGCGAAATGACGTTTACAGGCGCAAAAAATAAAGTTTTTTTGTGTCTATAAATGACAATTTTACAAGGAACAAGTATGATAAAGGGTTAGAGAATTAAAGTTGGTTTGGTTTTTTTTATTCTTAGTGGGTTTTCAGTGTGTGTTTTGGGTGCTGGGAATCTTAAATCTAAGAGTGGTTATGGTTAAATACGGTTTTTGAGGATATGAGTGTGGAACTGAGTGGTGGGCAGATTGTAGTCCAGTGTCTAAAAGACGAAGGTGTAGAATTACTGTTTGGGTATCCGGGCGGAGCGGTGTTGCATCTATATGATGCAATTTTTCAGCAAGATGATGTACAGCATATACTTGTGCGTCATGAACAGGCAGCGACGCATGCAGCAGATGCTTACGCACGTGCAACCGGTAAGCCTGGCGTTGTGTTGGTGACATCGGGTCCAGGTGCAACCAATGCAGTGACTGGCATCGCGACAGCATATATGGATTCAATCCCCCTCGTGGTGATTTCTGGGCAAGTACCATCGGCAGTGATCGGCAGTGATGCTTTTCAAGAAGTTGATATGGTTGGGATTACGCGGCCGTGTGTGAAGCATAATTTTTTGGTTAAAAATGTGGCTGATATTGCTGAAACGATGAAAAAAGCATTCCATGTTGCGACCACAGGACGACCTGGGCCAGTGGTCGTAGATATCCCTAAAGATATCACTGACCCGAATGTTAAAGTGCCTTATGTCTATCCTGAGACAGTTAATATGCGCTCCTATGAGCCTCCGCGAGAAGGAGACCAGAGGCAAGTACAGAAAGCGGTTGATTTGTTATTGTCAGCGAAACGACCGATGATTTACTCTGGTGGCGGCGTTGTTTTAGGTGAGGCGAGTGATGAGTTGCGAGCCTTTTCGCGTCAACTGGGTTATCCCGTAACCAGTACACTGATGGGGTTAGGCGCTTTTCCAGCGACTGATTCTCAATTTATCGGTATGTTGGGCATGCACGGGACCTATGAGTCCAATATGGGCATGCATGAAAGTGATGTCATTATTGCCATTGGCGCCCGTTTTGATGACAGGGTGACAGGTAAGTTAACGGAATTTTGCCCGTACGCTAAAATCATTCATATTGATATTGATCCGGCATCAATTGCTAAAACGGTTAAAGTTGATGTGCCCATTGTTGGTGAAGTGGGTATTGTTTTGAAGCAGTTAAGCGCTGAAATTAACGCTAGCAGCAGTCGAATAGATACCGAGGCATTGGCGGCGTGGTGGGACCAGATTAAAGAATGGCAGTCAGTTAATTGTTTAGAATATGATCGTGAAAGTGCGTTAATTAAGCCACAGTATGCGGTTGAACAACTTTATAAGGTAACGGCGGGTAATGCTTTTATTACCTCTGACGTGGGTCAACATCAGATGTATGCGGCTCAGTTTTATCCTTTTGATGAGCCTAGACGTTGGATTAACTCCGGAGGCTTAGGCACGATGGGGTTTGGTTTACCGGCGGCTATTGGTGTAAAGTTGGCACATCCTGATGCAGACGTAGCCTGTATTACTGGTGAAGCCAGTATTCAAATGTGTATTCAAGAATTATCGACAGCGCAGCAATACCAAACCCCAGTCAAAATCATTAATTTGAATAATCGTTATATGGGGATGGTACGTCAATGGCAAGAGTTCTCCTATCAAGGTCGTTATTCGCACTCTTATTTAGAAGCATTGCCTGATTTTGTTAAGTTGGCAGAGGCATACGGTCATGTGGGTATGCGGATTGAAAAGCCAGAAGATGTTACGCCGGCATTGGAAGAAGCGTTTGCCATGAAAGATAGAACCGTTTTTCTGGATATTATTACTGACCAGAAAGAAAATGTTTATCCTATGATTGAAGCAGGGAAAGGTCATCATGATATGCGGTTAAGGGTTGCACCCGGTACGCCTATTGATAGGGAGTTGGCATAATGCGGCATATAATATCAATTTTGATTGAGAATGAAGCCGGTGCGTTGTCACGAGTTGCTGGGTTGTTTTCTGCGCGCGGCTATAATATAGAATCACTAACGGTTGCACCGACAGATGATGTGACATTATCTAGGATGACTTTGGTGACGCGGGGTAGCGACGACGTTATTGAGCAAATTGTTAAGCAACTGAATAAATTAATTGATGTCGTTAAATTGACTGATTTAGCCGATGTCGTGCATGTTGAGCGGGAATTGATGTTGATTAAGGTTCAGACGGAGCCGAGTAGTCGAGCAGAAATTAAGCGGATGGCTGATATTTTTCGTGGCAAGGTGATCGATGTGACTTCAAATAGTTACATGATTGAGATGACGGGGTCTTCTGAAAAACTAGACGCTTTTGTTGCTGCTATCAGCACGCATAATATTATTGAAATTGTTCGTACCGGTGCTACTGGATTACCGAGAGGGGCAGGTAGCCTGATACCGGGGTAGTAACAGAATAAAAAACAGACTATTGACACCGGTTAGAAGGTATCGATAGTTAATTATGATTAACTTTAAAGAAAACAGGAAAACACATGCAAGTTTATTACGATAAAGACGCTGACCTATCAGTGATTCAGGGAAAAAAAGTAGCCATTATTGGTTATGGTTCTCAAGGGCATGCCCATGCTAATAATTTAAAAGATTCGGGTGTCGATGTTGTTGTGGGTTTGCGTGCAGGCTCAGCATCAGTAGCGAAGGCCGAGGCTTCAGGCTTAACGGTTAAGGCCGTTCCTGATGCAGTTAATGGCGCTGATGTCGTTATGCTGTTAACACCGGATGAGTTTCAATCGCAGTTATACAAAGCAGAAATTGAGCCGAATTTAAAACAGGGTGCAGCTTTGGCTTTTGCGCACGGTTTTGCAATTCTTTATAACCAAGTCGTGCCACGTTCAGATTTAGATGTCATTATGATCGCACCTAAAGCGCCTGGGCATACCGTCAGGTCTGAATTTACTCGCGGTGGTGGTATACCTGATCTTATTGCTATTGAACAAGATTCATCTGGAACGGCAAAAGCAATCTGTTTGTCCTATGCTTCAGCCATTGGTGGTGGTCGCTCGGGTATTATTGAGACAACTTTTCGAGATGAGACTGAGACTGACTTATTTGGCGAGCAAGCGGTTTTATGTGGCGGTGCCGTTGAACTCGTTAAAGCAGGTTTTGAAACATTGACTGAGGCGGGTTATGCACCAGAAATGGCGTACTTTGAATGTTTGCATGAGTTGAAACTTATTGTCGACCTGATGTATGAAGGCGGCATTGCTAATATGAATTACTCTATTTCAAATAACGCTGAGTACGGTGAGTATGTCACTGGGCCTAAGGTTATTAATGAAGAAAGTCGCCGTGCTATGCGTGAGGCCTTAGAAAATATTCAGCAAGGTGTCTATGCGAAAAATTTTATTCTGGAAGGACAAACAAATTATCCTGAAATGACGGCTAAACGTCGTTTAAATGCAGAGCATCCGATTGAGTTGGTTGGGAAAGATCTGCGTGACATGATGCCTTGGATTAGCGCCAATAAAATTGTAGATAAGTCAAAAAATTAATAAGTTTGAGAAATTAAAGATCTGGCTTTATTGGTCAGATCTACTTTTCTTAGCGTATGTTATTGAGTGTTTTAAATTTAATTAGAAGATTGAAGAGATATGAGTAAACCAAAAAAAGTTGCGATTCTTACGGCGGGCGGTCTTGCCCCATGCCTCAGTTCTGCTATTGGAAGCTTGATTGAACGTTATAGTGAAATTGACCCTACGATTGAGATTATTTGTTATCGCAGTGGGTATAAAGGCTTATTGTTAGGTGATTATTATTCGGTAACGCCTGAAATTAGAGAAAACGTAGGCTTGCTACATGGTTTTGGTGGTTCACCGATCGGTAATAGTCGAGTCAAGTTAACGAATATAAAAGACTGTGTCGCTCGAGGATTGGTTAAGGAAGGCGAAGACCCTCAGAAAGTGGCCGCCGATCAACTTATTAAAGACGGCGTTGACGTTTTGCATACAGTGGGCGGTGATGATACGAATACAGCGGCCGCTGATTTAGCTGCTTTTTTATCTGATAATGATTACGGGTTAACAGTGATCGGTCTGCCGAAAACAGTAGATAATGATGTCTTCCCGATTAAGCAGTCGCTAGGTGCTTGGACTGCTGCTGAGCAAGGGGCGCGTTATTTTCAGAATGTGGTTGCAGAAAATAATTCGAACCCGAGAATGCTTATCGTTCATGAGGTCATGGGTCGAAATTGTGGCTGGTTGACTGCGGCGACAGCGTTGGAATATAGAAAGTTATTAGAACAACGCCAATGGTTGCCGGGTTTGGGCCTTAATCGTGATGGTTACGAGGTGCATGGGGTTTATATTCCAGAAATGGAAATAGATTTTGCAGAAGAAGCGAGACGTTTGCGTCATATTATGGACGATGTTGATTGTATTAATATTTTTATCTCGGAAGGTGCGGGCGTAGAAGCCATTGTGGCAGAGATGCAGGCCAATGGTGAAGAAGTGCCGCGTGATGCATTTGGTCATATCAAGTTAGATGCGGTTAATCCAGGAAAATGGTTTGGTGAGCAGTTTTCTAAAATGATTGGTGCAGAAAAAACACTCATCCAAAAATCGGGTTATTTTGGTCGTGCTTCGGCCTCTAATGCTGAAGATATTCGGTTAATAAAATCTTGTGCAGATTTGGCTGTTGAGTGTGCATTGCGCGGCGAGTCAGGTGTGATGGGTCATGATGAAGATCAGGGTAATGTTCTACGTGCCATTGAGTTCCCAAGAATTAAGGGTGGCAAGCCGTTTGATTTGGAGTTAGATTGGTTTAATGAAATGTTAGATGAAATTGGACAAACTAAGGGCGCACGCATAGACGTTCAGCATTAATCTGCGAACACTTAATCGGACGGGCAAGTTAATAAGTTGTCCGTTACGGTTGAAGTTTTAGCTGAAATTGTTTTTCTAAACTTTAAAAAAATATGAAATCAAAAAAACTAACAATTCGTCAGCGCGGTATTTATTTATTGCCGAATCTATTAACTACGGCAGCAATATTTTCTGGATTTTATGGCGTTGTTTCAGCAATTCATGGTGAATTTGCAGCAGCAGGAGCAGCCATTTTTGTAGCTCAAATTTTAGATGGCATGGATGGTCGTGTGGCGCGTATTACTAATACGCAAAGTGAGTTCGGTGCGCAGTACGATAGTATGGCAGATGTGACCTCTTTCGCGATTGCTCCAGCAATAATTATGTATTTGTGGGCGTTTTCTGAGCTTGGGCATTTGGGGTTATTTGCTGCTTTTGTTCATGTTGCGGGTGGCGCATTAAGGCTGGCACGTTTTAATACGCAGCTAGAAGTGGCTGATAAACGTTATTTTCAAGGGCTTCCAAGTCCTGCGGCTGCTGCAATATTAGCCGGTTATATTTGGATTAGTGAGGCTTATAGTTTTGGTTTTGATGAAGGTGGATTTAGATACTTTGCTTTACTCTTGTCAATCATGACAGGGTTGTTAATGGTTAGTAATTTCCCTTATTACAGTTTTAAGGATATTGATATTAAAAGCCGTGTGAGTTTTGTAGTAACCATTGGTGTTATGTTAGTGGTTGGTATAATCTTTGCTGAACCTGCAATCATGTTATTTTTAATGGCAATGTGTTATGCGGTTTCAGGACCTATTGTGGCGCTTTTAGCACGGCAAAGACGGGCTGCTAAGAAGAGTTAGCGTTTATTTAGGGTCAGTAGTAATGGGTTGTGTTCATTATGCTGTGGTTGTGTCCGAGTATAAGAAACTCATCGCTACCAGTAGGTTTTTTCTAGGACTGAAGTTTCTTCATGAATGGAGTGCTCATGAAAGATAAGTTAATAATTTTTGATACTACCATGCGTGATGGCGAACAAAGCCCTGGCGCATCAATGAACAAAGATGAAAAGGTTAGAATAGCAAAGGCTTTGGAGCGCTTAAAAGTTGATGTAATGGAGGCTGGGTTCCCAGCGGCAAGCATCGGTGATTTTGAAGCGGTAAAAGCAGTGGCAGATGTCATTAAGGACAGTACCGTTTGCGGTTTGTCACGCGCACTTGACCAAGATATAGATCGTGCTGGTGAAGCACTCAGGCACGCGAACAGTGCTAGGATTCATACCTTTATTGCAACGTCACCGATCCATATGCAGGTGAAGTTAAATATGCAGCCGAATGAGGTTATTGAACATGCGGTAAGAGCCGTTAAACGAGCGCGGCGCTATACAGATAATGTGGAATTTTCGCCAGAAGATGCGGGTCGTTCAGAAGAGGATTTTTTATGCCGTATTCTTGAGGCGGTGATTGATGCAGGTGCAACCACATTAAATATCCCAGATACGGTGGGTTACAGTGTACCGGGTCAATTCGGAACAACGATAAAGAACTTGATTGAACGTATTCCTAATTCAGATAAGGCGATATTTTCTGTCCATTGCCATAATGATCTGGGTTTAGCCGTGGCTAACTCATTATCTGCAGTCATTAATGGTGCCAGACAAGTTGAATGTACCATAAATGGTCTAGGTGAGCGGGCAGGAAACACCTCGCTTGAAGAAGTGGTTATGGCGGTACGAACACGGCAAGATGTATTTCCGTGCGAGACATCTTTGGATACACGAGAAATTTTAACCTGTTCAAAGTTAGTGTCCAGTATCACAGGATTCCCCGTGCAACCCAATAAAGCTATTGTTGGGGCCAATGCGTTTGCGCATGAAGCGGGTATTCATCAAGACGGTGTTTTAAAGAATAGAGAAACGTATGAAATCATGCGTGCTGAGGACGTCGGTTGGTCAGCCAATCGTATGGTTCTGGGAAAACATTCCGGGCGCAATGCTTTTAAAACACGGATGATTGAACTTGGCATTGATTTTTCCAGTGAGGAGGAATTAAATGAGGTCTTCTTCCGTTTTAAGCAACTAGCGGATAAAAAGCATGATATTTTTGATGAGGACTTGCAGGCCTTAATTTCTGAGGCAAGTATTGACGCTGATGAAGAAATTAAGTTTATTGCATTGAAGGTCTGTTCAGAAACGGGAGAAATTCCTAGAGCGTATGTTACTTTGAGTATTAATAATCGTGAAGTTTCAGCAGATTCAGAAGGCAGTGGTGCGGTAGATGCGAGTCTTAGGGCCGTTGATCAGTTAGTGGATAATTCTGCAGCACTGAGATTATATTCAGTAAATAATATTACTGATGGTACCGACGCGCAAGGTGAGGTCACGGTTCGTTTGGAACAAGACGGTAAAATTGTCAATGGGTTAGGCTCAGATACCGATATTGTGATTGCATCAGCAAAAGCTTATATTAACGCGATTAATAAAATTAAGTCTTCGGCAGTGCGGTCACACCCACAAAAAGGAACGGTTTAAAAGATAGGAGGCGGTGTGGAGGAAAAGGCGCGACTAAAATTCTTAGCAGTTATGGGGATTAAAGTTTGGGTTTCGCGCAATAATTCTTTACCCGCGGTAACAAAAGTACCTGCTCGTATTGAGTCTTTAGAGTCGCCAAAGGAAGAGCGTGACGGTGTTGCTAATGATAGCTCGAATTGGCAACAACTCGCGAGTGATGTAGAGTCTTGCCAGCGTTGCACGCATTGTCAACACCGAACGCATGCCATAGTCGGTGAAGGAAATAAGCGTGCGGATTTGATGTTTATTGGTGCTGCTCCGGACGAAACTGAAGATCGTTTAGGAGCTCCTTTTGTAGGAGAGTCGGGTCAGTTACTAACAGAAATGATTAGTGCAATGGGCTGGATTCGTGAGGATGTCTATCTGACCACTATTGTAAAATGTAAGGGAGTTGAGGCTCCAAAGTCCATGCAGTTAGCCGTGAACGAGTGTTTGCCCTATTTGGAGCAGCAAATACAATGGGTTAAACCAAAGATGATTTTGGCGGTCGGTGAAGTCGCAGCTAAAGCCTTGCTGGCTAGCGACAAGTCCATGAGTCAAATAAGTGGTAAAATACATTACCGTAATGAAATTCCACTGATGGCGATTTTACATCCGGCACAGTTATTACAGGAACCCTTAGAGAAACGAAAAACATGGTTAGATTTACAGGTGGTATTGAATTGTTTGAAGAACGGCGTAAATTGATCTGCCATGTTTTAGTTGAACAGATCAAAAGTTTTTTTACTTATGATGCGGACCGGCAGTTTTATGCGAAAATTTTTCCGGGTTCAGTTGATCCAGAAAGTTTAAAGCATATTCGTAAGATGAAAACGACAGATATTGATTCTGTTTTGGCCATAGAGCAGAGCGTTTATAAATACCCGTGGACTCGAGGTATTCTAGTCGATTGCATGGTTGTGCCCGGTTATCATTGTTGGGTGTGTGAGGATGAGCACGCTGTTTTTGGTTATGCAGTTTTAGCCATTGGTGTTGATGAGGCGCATATTATGAATCTTTGTGTAAGTAGTGATGCACAAGGAGAAGGCTGGGGCGCGCGTTTGTTGGAGGAAATGATTGGCGTGGCGCAAGAAAAACCGATTGTTGATACCTTGCTCTTAGAAGTGAGAAAAACGAATAAATCTGCCATTGGACTTTATAAAAAGTATGGTTTTAAGAAAATAGGCGAAAGAAAGGCTTATTATCCGACTGAGAATGGTCGTGAGAATGCGGTAATGTTTGCGTTGACAGTGTCGTAATTAACGGCCTATTTATTTTTCTTGAGAAGCGATAAAGTTATTATTTTAACGAATCTGTAATATGCGGGTTGATTGCATTATAAATAATTTGATGCATTTTTGGATTTCCAGCGATAATGTTGCCACTTTTCATGAAGTGGTGGTCGAATGAGAAGTCAGTCACGACGCCACCTGCTTCTTGTACTAATAAGATCCCAGCTGCCATGTCCCAAGGGCGTAGGCCAATTTCCCAGAAACCATCTAATCGTCCTGCCGCTAAGTAAGCAAGATCTAGGGCTGTCGAGCCGGTGCGACGAATTCCAGCAGAATCGACATGTAAGGCCTTAAACATTTCTAAATAAGCATCGAGATGTTTTTGGTGTTTGAAAGGGAATCCGGTCCCTAATAGGGATCCTTGGAGGTGTGATTGTTGGGAAACGCGAATTTTTCGGTCATTGAGTAAAGCACCTGCGCCTTGGCTAGCACAAAATAGTTCATCTCTTAGTGGGTCATAAATGACCGCTTGAGTGAGTTTTCCTTTGTGTGTTAGGGCGATGGAAATAGCGTATTGTGGAAAGCCATGAAGAAAATTGGTGGTACCGTCAAGCGGGTCAATAATCCAGACATAATCATTGCCGGGGTGATGTCCACTTTCCTCGGCGATAATGCTGTGCTCTGGGTAGGCGCTGTTAATGATACGGATGATTTCATATTCAGCTGATTTATCTACTTCAGAAGCAAAATCATTTTTGCTCTTTTGGTGTACTTTTAAAGCACCAATGTTATCAATGGAGCGTAGTATTAACTCACCGGCACTTCGAGCGGCTCGGACAGCAATGTTTAACATGGGTTGCATAGTAGATATCACATATTTGTAAAAACCATATAGGATAACAAATATTTTGGTAGAATTTGTACATTTCGCGTAAGGAATAACATTGTTAGCTAATATCAGAATTGTTCTTGTTGAAACATCGCATCCTGGCAATATTGGTGCCATTGCGCGTGCAATGAAGAATATGGCGTTAACAGAACTCTATCTAGTGAAACCGAAAACATTTCCAAGTGCGGATGCAACTGCGCGTGCATCAGGTGCCGATGATGTTTTAGCCTCTGCTGTGGTGTGTGACACATTAAACGAAGCGATTGCAGACTGTGAGGTGGTCATGGGTGCGAGTGCGCGTGACAGGACCATTGGTTGGCCGACATTGCTAGCTAAACAATGTGCACAACAAGCTGTACAAGACGCACAAACGAATCAGGTGGCATTGGTTTTTGGTCGCGAGAATTCTGGGCTGACCAATGCGGAATTAGATTCTTGTCAGTATTTAATTCGTATTCCGTGTAATAAGGATTTTAGTTCACTTAATCTTGCCGCAGCGGTACAGGTGTTTACTTATGAGTTGTATTCTGAGGCTAATCAGAAAGCCGTGGAGCAAGTATCTCCGGAGTCTGAGCCGTTGGCCACATCGACACAAATAGAAGGTTTTTATCAACATTTACAGGAAACGTTAACAGCCATTGATTTTATTCAGTCAGGTCAATCAAATTCCGTGATGCGTAGGCTGCGACGGTTATATAGTCGAAGTCGTTTATCTACGCGAGAAGTAGATATTTTACGCGGTATTTTACGCATGTCTCAGGGTAGTAAAGAGTAGGTATTTCATGTTTAATCGAATAAAAGAAGATATTGATTGTGTTTTTGACCGTGACCCCGCGGCCCATTCGATTTGGGAGGTTGTGACGACTTATCCCGGGTTTCATGCCGTGTTATTACATCGTGTGAGTCATCGGCTATGGGTAATGAAGTTTAAATGGCTGGGGCGTTTTGTGTCGCATTTGTCGCGGTGGTTAACCGGTATAGAAATTCACCCCGGTGTTCAAATTGGTCGGCGTTTTTTTATTGATCATGGTATGGGTGTGGTGATTGGCGAGACGGCGATCATTGGGGATGATTGTACTTTGTATCATGGGGTAACTTTAGGTGGGACAGCTTGGAAAAAGGGTAATCGACACCCTTGTTTGAAAGATGGGGTTGTTATTGGCGCCGGTGCTAAGGTTTTAGGGCCTATTGTGGTTGGAAAGAACGCTCGTATTGGCTCCAATTCGGTGGTCTTGAAAGACGTGCCAAAGGGTGTGACGGTAGTCGGTATTCCAGCTTATGTTGTTGAAAGACGAGTTAAGCAATCCAGTGCGAAACGTGATGCTATTGCCAATAAAATGGGTTTTGATGCTTACGGTACTGCCAGCGGTATTCCTGATCCCGTTTCTAATGCAATTAATAAAATATTGGATCATATTCATCTGTTAGATGGTCAAATTGAGGGTATGAAGAAGGTGCTCAATAAAGCGGGTATTGAATATAAAGAAGAACCCATTCCTGAGTTAGAGGTTCATGAAATTGATGACGGTTCAGGGAAGCATTAAAAAGAATAATTTTTATGAATGAGGGTGTGTTTACAAAAATTTTGAAGGGTTGACGACGCGATGATATATTTTGATCATAATGCCACATCGCCTATGGATTTGAGGGTTTTGGAGGCTATGCAACCTTTCATGACCTCTTTTTATGGGAACCCATCCAGTTTGTACCGTTTAGGGCGCGTTGTGCGTAGCGCGTTGGATACAGCGCGCTGTCAAGTGGCTGCATTGGTCGGTGCACAGCCATCGGAGGTTATTTTTACCAGTGGTGGGACAGAAGCGAATAATTTAGCTATTAAAGGTTCTTTAGTTCATCCTGCATCGTCAAAAATTTTTATTTCTAAAATAGAGCATCCATCTGTTCTAGAGGCGGCGTTATCTATTAAAGACGCTTTGGCGATTGAGTATTTGAATGTTGACCATCAAGGCGTTGTTGATTTTAAGGTGGCGCCTTCAAGATTAGCAACGCGTGGAAACTTAGTATCAGTCATGATGGCTAATAATGAAACAGGTGTGATACAACCGATTGCTCAGTTAGCCGAGTACTTTAAAACCCTTCATGCCCCCATAACGTTACACACGGATGCGGTGCAGGCCTTAGGGAAAATCCCGATTGATATCAAAACATTGAGCGTGGATATGCTTTCTCTTTCCAGTCATAAAATTTATGGACCCAAGGGAGTGGGTGCCTTAGTCGTACGTCAGCCCGATGCGCTTACACCACTATTAATTGGAGGCGGACAAGAGTATGGTCTTCGCGCTGGAACCGAAAATGTACCTGCCATTATTGGTTTTGGTAAAGCAGCAGAAATTGCTCAGGTCTCGTTGATGGCCAGGAGTGAGTCGTTAAGGCAGTTAAGAAATTATTTAGAAAAACAATTACGCGAGCAGATTCCGGGCGTGACGATATTTTCAGAACGGGTTGAGCGTCTACCGAACACCGTACAGTTTGCCATGCCAGCAATGGATGGTGAAATGATCTTAATGCAGTTAGATAAAAAAGGTTGTGCCGTATCGAGTGGTTCGGCCTGTGCCAGTGGCGGTGAAGCCAGTCATGTTTTGTTGGCCATGGGTGTTGATGCGGCCTTAGCCAAAAGTGCTGTCAGGGTGAGTTTAGGAGAAATGAACACGAAAGCTGAAATTGATCAGTTTATGCAGTTACTTAAATCGATCATCAATAATGCTTAAGTATTATGAATTATTGCTAATAAAACATTGATTATTAAAAGTAAAAATTAACGTATAATTCAATAGTATTTATAATTTGAGATTTACAAGAGAGGTATCGTGAATAATTCCATTACATTGACTGAACGGGCGGCTACACAGATTAAGCGTCAATTAGAGCAGCGCGGTCACGGACTGGGGTTGAAGTTAGGCGTTAAAGAATCGGGTTGTACGGGATACGCCTATACTTTAGCCTACGCTGACGTATTAACTGACCATGATTCAATTCATGAAGGTTATGGCGTTAAAGTTATTGTTAGTGAAGAGCACCTTTCTTTTATTAAAGGGTTGGAATTGGATTATCGACAAGAAGGCATTAATGAAGCCTTTGTTTTTAATAATCCTAACGTGAAAGATGCTTGTGGCTGTGGAGAGAGTTTTTCCGTTTAGCACCATTATTAAAGGTACTGTGAGTAACAGTACCTTTATAATTTCCTAATGAATTCGGGTGTCTATTTGGGTGCCTGAATAAGCTTTAATGGCACAAAATTTGAATTCTGGTATTTTAGCTGCGGGGTCGAGGGCCTCATTAGTGAGTAGGTTGGCGCTAGCCTCGTTATAGCAAAAAGCCATAAAAATAGTTCCTTTCTGGATACTTGTTTCTGCTCTGGCATAGGCGGACAATTTTCCCCGCTTTGATTCTAAAGTAATGATCTCTCCAGCTTTAATGCCTAATTTTTCTAGGTCTTCAGGGTGAATCGAAGCAACAGGATCGGGTTCTAAGGCATTTAATGTTTCTGAATGGCGGGTCATGCTGCCGGTATGCCAGTGCTCTAGTTGTCGGCCGGTAATAAAAATAAAAGGGAAGTGTTCATCAGGGAGTTCATCGGCCTGCGTGTAGGATGCGGGGACAAATTTTCCTCGGCCGGTAACGGTTGGAAATCCATCAGTAAAAATAATAGGCTGTCCAGGGTCACCTTCCTGCTCAAGAGGGTAAGTTAGTGAGTCTTCCCGTTGTAGACGATCCCAAGTCATTCCTGCAATACTGTCCATAGCTAATCGCATTTCATTGAATACATCTTCAGGACCCTGATAATTCCAGTTCAGGCCCATTCGGTTGGCTATTTCTTGAATAATCCAGAGGTCTTGTTTGGCTTGACCCGGTGGCGTAACGGCTTGGCGGCCCATCTGAACGCGTCGATCAGTGTTGGAAAAAGTGCCATTTTTTTCGTAGAAAGCCGAAGCAGGCAAGATAACATCTGCAAAGCCGGCGGTCTCAGTGAGAAAAATATCCTGAACAACTAAATGATTGAGGGCTGCAAAGGCTTTTCTGGCATGGTTCTGATTCGGATCAGACATTGCTGGATTTTCACCTTCAACATACATGCCGTGAACATTACCATGGAGGATTTCATGAATCATTTCTACGGTCGTGAGGCCAGCGTCGGCACTGAGTGGTGTTTGCCACAGTTTTTCAAATTTTATGCGATTTTCAGGGTCGCTAACGGGGAGGTAATCAGGAAAAACCATCGGAATAAGGCCGACATCGGAAGCGCCTTGGACGTTGTTTTGACCTCTAAGAGGGTGTAGGCCGGTGCCAGGTCTTCCTATTTGGCCAGTCATTAAGGCCAGTGAAATCAGGCAACGTGCATTATCGGTTCCATGGATATGTTGAGAAACACCCATGCCCCATAAAATCATAGAGGCCTTAGATTTAGCGTAGAGTCTGGAAACTTCTCGAATGGTTTCGGCATCAATGCCGCAGATTGGGGCCACCTTTTCAGGGCTGTAATCGGCGACATGATCGCTCATAACCTCAAAATTCTCAGTGTGGGCATGAATATAATCATTATCTTGGAGTTGCTCTTCCAAAATGGTATACATCATGGCATTGAGTAAGGCGACATCGGTATCAGGTCTAAACTGTAAAGAATAAGACGCGTATTTGGCGATATCGGTTTTGGCCGGATCGATTAAGATTATTTTTGTGCCCTTTTTACTGGCATTCTTCATAAAGGTGGCGCCAACGGGGTGATTGACCGTTGGATTTGAGCCAATAATGATGATAACTTCGGCATCGCTAACATCGGATACAGGGTTTGAAACCGCGCCACTGCCAAGACATTCTAATAAGGCGACAACCGATGATGCATGGCAAAGTCGGGTGCAATGGTCGACATTGTTTGAGCCAAATCCAGTTCTAATCAGTTTTTGAAACAGATAAGCTTCTTCATTACTGCCTTTGGCTGAACCCAGTCCTGCTAAAGCATTATTGCCGATATTGTCGCGGATAGATAAAAAACCATGGGCGGCAAAATCCAGAGCTTCTTCCCAGCTGGCTTCGCGAAAGACGTCATTAATATTATCGGGATCCAGAAGTTCGGTGCTTTTAGCAACGCCTTCACGTCGGATGAGTGGGGTTGTTAGTCGCAGAGGGTTATCAATATAATTAAATCCGAAACGACCTTTAACGCATAACCGGTGGTGATTGGTGTAACCGTCTCGACCTTCGGTGTACATGATTTTATTGTCTTTGACATGGTATTTGATTAAGCAACCGACGCCGCAATACGGGCAAGTTGAATCAACAGTCTTGTCGATTGTTTCTAGACCAACATTATGAGCCGGCATCAGGGCACCGGTAGGGCAGGCCTGAACACATTCACCGCAACCCACACAACTACTGGCGCCCATGGGGTCTCCAATATCAAAGACAATTTCAGAATGTTTGCCACGGTTGGCGTAGCCAATAACATCATTCATTTGTTCTTCACGGCAAGCCCTAACGCAGCGTGTACATTGAATACAAGCATCTAAGTTCACCGCCATAGCGGGGTGTGAGGTGTCTGCTTTGGGTTGTGCGCGGCTGGGAAATCTGGGGGTTGAAAGGGCTAATTTATTAGCCCAGAGGTCTAACTCTGAATCTTTTTTGTACGGGGAGGGGCCCTGCTCCGGCATATCTGATAGTAATAGTTCAAGAACCATTTTTTGTGATTTCAGTGCTCGTTCACTCTGGCTTTTGACTTGCATGTTTTCAGTAGGCGCTCTACAGCAAGAGGGTGCTAAAACACGTTCTCCTTCGATTTCAACCACGCAAGCACGACAGTTTCCATCCGCTCTTAGGCCTTCTTTGTAACACAGATGGGGAATTTCTTTGCCGTGTCTTTTTGCCGCCTCGAGAATGGTTTCATCGGCAGCGGCTTCTATATTGTCCCCGTCCAGAGAGAAGGTTATGGTGTTTTTTGTAGTTTCTGGGTTAGCGGCCATAGTCGTGGTATTGATTTTATGAAGACGTTAATTCGTCAGGGAAGTATTTGATAATACTGCGTAATGGATTTGGTGCGGCTTGTCCTAGACCACAGATTGAAGCATCGCACATGACTGATGAGAGCTCTTCCAGTAGTTCAGTATCCCATTGAGATTGCTCCATGAGTCCAACGGCTTTACTGGTCCCTACGCGACAAGGCGTACATTGACCGCAGGACTCTTCTTCAAAGAATTTCATGGCGTTAAGAGCGCAGTCTTTAGCACTATCTTGATCAGAAAGTACAATGATGGCAGCGGATCCGATAAAACAGCCGTATTGATTGAGTGTGTCAAAGTCGAGAGGAATATCGCCCAGAGAAGCCGGTAAAATACCGCCTGAGGCGCCGCCGGGGAAGTAACCATAAAATTGTTGGCCGGGTAGCATTCCACCACAATATTCTTCAATCAGTTCTTTGATGGTGATCCCAGCTGGGGCGAGGTGGACACCGGGTTTTTGGACGCGTCCGGAAACGGAAAAAGAGCGTAAGCCTTTACGATCATGACGACCGTGCGAACTAAACCATTCCGGGCCTTTTTCAATAATATCTCGAACCCAGTAAACAGTCTCCATGTTGTGTTCAAGCGTGGGCCGGTTAAATAAACCAACTTCGGCTAAATAAGGGGGGCGCAGACGCGGCATACCGCGTTTACCTTCTAAGGATTCGATCATGGCAGATTCTTCACCACAAATATAAGCACCCGCTCCGCGACGCAGTTGTATGTTAGGCAACTGATGGGATGCGGACGGTGGGTTGTTTGTTAAATTCTGAAGTTCACGGGTCAGAATTTCTCGGCAACCGGCATATTCGTCGCGTAAATAAATATAGATTTCAGCGCAATCAACTATAGTGGCGGCAATTAACATGCCTTCAAGAAAACGGTGTGGGTCTTGTTCAAGATAATGACGATCTTTAAAGGTGCCGGGTTCGCCTTCATCGATATTAATGGCCATCATTCTAGGGCCTGAGTAACCTTTGACAATGCGCCATTTTTTGCCGGCAGGAAAACCTGCACCACCTAAGCCGCGTAAGCCGGAATTCTCCATGAGTGTAATGATTTGTTCGGCATCACGTTCGCCATCGAGACAACTGTGTAAGGTTTGGTAGCCACCGTCTTGTTCATATTGGTCACGAGTTATGTAGTCAGCTATTGGTGCGGTAATTTGCTTGGTTTCAATAGCGGAAACGGTTTTATCTACCGTCGCGTGGGCAATTGGATTTTGACCGACAACAGCAACAGGTGCTTCTTGGCAACGACCGACACAGGGAACCGGTTGGAGGCGGACCGTGTCACCTAGCGTATTTTGTAGCGTACTGAGCAAGTCTTTAGCACCGGCAAGTTCACAAGAAACCGATTCGCAGACCCGAACCGTTAAGTTTGGCGGTGGATTTTCTCCTGCTTTAACAACATCAAAGTGATGATAGAAACTCGCAACCTCGAAGACTTCAGCCGTCGATAGGTTCATTTCGTGTGCTAAAGCGGTTAAGTGCTTGTCAGAAAGATGATGGTACCGGTCTTGTATTTTATGTAAATGCTCAATCAACAGGTCGGCGCGACGCGGTTCATTGCCTAAAAGGTCTTGGATTTCTCTGAGGGTCGTTAAGTCAACGGAATGGCCTTTTCGGCCTTTGCGTTTTTTTTTGACGATTTGATCTGCATCAATATGTGTGGTTGCCACTCAGGTCCCCTAATAGCTGTAAAATGATTAGCAAATTTAATGACTTATGCTAAAAAATGGGTAAACTTTACAGTAGATTGTACATTGCTTTCAAGTCATTATTTGTGACGTTTCTATCATTAAAAATGATATAGTTAGGGGCTTATTAGTTGTTAATCGTTACTCTTGTTTGAAACACTTTTATGTTGAATCCACAGCATTTACTGACTTTTTGTGTCGTCGCCAAGTTTTGTAGTATAACTCGGGCAGCACAGGCGTTAAATATTGGTCAGCCGGCGGTATCAGGGCAATTGAAATTATTGCAAGGTGCTGTGGGTGAACCGTTATATGAGCGTGAGGGGCACCGTATTGTCTTAACGCCGGCCGGGGAGAGTTTGTTAGAGCATGCGAATAATTTTGAGAAAAGCTTTAGTGAAGCCAATGAATTTGTTCGTTGTTTGCAGGAAATCAATGCAGGGACACTTCGGATTGGTTCAACCATGACCATAGCTAGCTTTTATCTACCTAAATATGTTGTGCAATTACAAACACTGCATCACGGTGTACAAGTCTTTATGAAAACGGGAAATACCCATGAAATCCTGAAAAATCTGAGTAGTCTCGATTTAGGTTTTATTGAAGGACCGATTGATCGAGAATTATTGCCTAAGAATTATCAATTAATACCGTGGCAAGAGGATGAAATTGTGTTGGTCTTACCGGAAGGTCATGAGCTTTCCTATCTGTATTCTGAGTCGGTTCCGCTGCATGCGTTACTTAATTACCCAGTGATTTGGCGTGAGCCTGAATCAGGAGCGCGTCAGGTTTTAGAAAGAGCGTTAGCAAAAGCGAAATTGGAGATTCCTGTTAATATAGAAGTCATGGGTGTTTCGGGTATTAAAGAGGCTGTGAGAGCCGGATTAGGCATTGGTTTTTCTTCTTCTCAGGCTTTGCGTTATGAGCGCGAAGGATTAGTGGCTCGTCGGTTAAATTCAACCAGTGGGTTGTTGTGGCATTTGAATATTATTGCGCCGAAAGTCGCTATTCAGTCGCGTGCAGTGAAAGCTTTTTTAGAATTGTGTGATCAAAAGGAGAGTGGTTCGAAATGAAATCTTTTTGGGTAGTCAGTTTAAGCCTATGGGTGGGTTTTTTCACAGTGCAGTGCCAAGCCAAGATAAAGGAGGCTTTTACAGTACAGAAGGTCGCGCCAGGATTATATTTTCATTTAGGCAACCATGAGTTACCTAATCGAACCAATCATGGTGCAATAGCTAATATCGGCTTTGTGGTTGGTAAGCAATGTGTCGCCGTTTTGGATTCAGGGGGTAATCGAGAGCAAGGTCGTTTACTGAAAGAGGCGATTGAGAAAATTACTGACGTGCCGATTTGTTATGTCATAAATAGCCATGTACACCCTGATCATATTTTTGGCAATCGTAGTTTTAAAGAGAACGGTGTGCAATTTATCGGGCATAAGAATCTTGCGCGTGCTCTGCAAGCGCGAGCGATTTTTTATACCCAACGCGCTGTGGAGCAGTTAGGGATTAACTTAACGTTACAAGATATAGTGTTGCCAGATATTGCGGTGACTGATTCTTTAACGTTGGATTTAGGGGGCAGAATATTGGCCATTACAGCGCACGGTAGTGCTCATACAGATAATGATTTGTCTGTGCTTGATGAGAATAGCCAGACCTTATGGTTATCAGATTTATTGTTTGTCGAGCATCTGCCTGTGGTTGATGGCAGTCTTAAGGGCTGGTTAAAAGAATTAAAAGGGTTATCACGTTTACAGGTTAAGCGTGTGGTTCCAGGGCATGGCCCGGTTCTTGTTAACTGGCGAGCTGCATTGCAACGCCAAGAGTCATATTTGTCCCTGTTATTGAGAGAAGTGCGGGCAATGATAAAAGAGGGCAAGTTTATTGAACAAGCTATTGCTGAGGTGGGTCAAAATGCAGCAGGGCAGTGGGCCTTGTTTGATGTTTTCCATAAAAAAAATATCACATTCGTTTTTGCTGAATTAGAGTGGGAAGATTAATAGGATAAGAGGTTATTTATGAAAATAGTTAGCGTGATTCTGAGTTTATGTTTAGTGTCTTTTATTAGCGTCGTTTCTGCTGGTGTTGATGAAACGGTTTGGCAAAACACATTGAAGGGGCAGTTTTTTTCAGGGCGTGCGATTAGTGAGTCTGAAAATATTATTGCTATAGAGGCGCCTTACCGTGCAGAAGATGCAGCCTTGGTTCCGATTAGGGTGACCAGTAAGATTAATCAGACGGATGATAAATATATAAAAAAAATCACCTTGATTGTCGATAAGAATCCGATACCTTTTGCTGCTGAGTTTAATTTTACGCCCTTAAGTGGTAAAGCGGATGTTGCTATGCGTCTTCGCGTTAATTCTTACAGCTATGTGCGTGCTATTGCAGAAATGAATGATGGACAACTTGTTATGGTGAAAAAGTTTGTTAAAGCCAGTGGCGGTTGTTCGGCCCCGATTGGAGCCGATTTAGATGCGGCGATGCAGCGATTAGGACGTATGAAATTCAAGTTCCCCAGTAGCGTACAGTCTAATGAGCCCAATTTGGCGCAATTATTAATCAGTCACCCTAATATCACCGGGATGCAAATGGATCAGGTCAGTCGCTTTATACGTCCAGCTTATTATGTGGAAAAAGTAAAGGTAACGTTTGATGGTCAGCCGGTACTGACGGCTAAGACGGATATTGCGATTAGTGCAGATCCTAATTTTAGATTTTATTTTGTGCCTCAGTCAGCCGGTGAATTACGTGCCGAAGCGATTGATACGGATGGCAAGGTCTTTTCACAAACATATCAAGTTAAACCTTGAGTGCGTGTTGTTGCAAAATGGATTTAGGGAGTACTTATGAACGATAAAGAGCGAGTGGCAAAAAAGGCGGCGATGGAAGTTAGCTCGGGTATGGTTGTTGGGTTAGGAACCGGTTCAAGTGCAGATTGTTTTATTGAAGCCTTGGCTCAACGGCATCATGAAGAAGGATTGGTTGTGCAAACCGTTGCCAGTTCAATTGTGAGTATGCAAAAGGCTCAACGATTAGGGTTGCCGATGATGGCTATAGAACACTTGAATAAACTTGATTATTATGTCGATGGTGCTGATGAGGTGACCGATGATTTAGTTTTATCTAAAGGACAAGGTGCGGACTTGGTACGGGAGAAGATTTTAGCAACAGCGGCTGATAAGTTTATCGTTTTGATTGATGAGAGTAAACGTGTCCGGCAGATTGGTGATCGTTTTCCTGTTCCTGTCGAGGTAATTCCTTTTTCGTGGCAATTGGTTGTGAAGGCGTTACAAGGGATCGGTGGTCAAGCGGTATTAAGGCCTAATGCCAATAACAGTGGGCTTGCTGTTACCAGTTATGGCAATTTGGTGTTAGATGTTGATTTTGGGTCTTTGTTAACGGCTGAACAAATAGACACGACTTTAAATGCGATGCCTGGGGTTATTGAGCATGGTGTTTTTCGTGATTTAGCTTCTGTTATTTATATCGGCATTGACGGTGTTGTGGAAGAATTAAAGCGTTTATAACAAGTTTTCGGAGGTGATTAATAGGCTGCCATTTCGGTATGGCATATTTTGAGTAAAGGAAAATAAACGTAACGGGTTGAGGCTATAACCGTTGCAAAAGGTTGGTTTAAAAAACAAAAAGGGGTGGGTATGTTAGTAAAGGGTCAAAAAGCACCGGCATTTTCTGTCGAGAATGAAGCCGGTAACAGTATTAGTCTTGATGATTATCAGGGTAAACGTAATGTGGTGTTATATTTTTATCCTAAAGATGATACGCCGGGATGTACGATTGAGGCGAATGATTTTACTCGTTTGGCAAATGAATTTTCTGGTTTTGATACGGTTGTATTAGGGGCCAGTAAAGACAGCTGCGAAAGCCATCAGGATTTTATTAATAAATTTAAGTTAAATGTTGTCTTATTGTCTGATGTCAGTGGTAAGTTGTGTGCGGATTATGATGTCTGGCGAGAAAAAGTAAGAGCGGGTGTGACGTCTATGGCTATTCTTCGGTCAACCTTTATTATTAATAAAGCCGGTGATCTAGTTGAAGCTTACTATGGCGTTAATCATGAAGGTCATGCTGAAGCGATTCTAGAGCGAGTGCAGCAATTGCATTATCGGCCTTAAGGTTATTGGGTTGTTTAAGAGAAAGTTGTGGCTAGAATAGCCACAGCTTTCGGCATTATTTAATTTAGGGTTGTTCAAAAATCTCAATAGCATTGCCATCAAGGTCACGGAAGAACAGGGCGCGTCGTCCTGAACGGCTTAGGCTATAGCCAATATTATTTTTATCAAGTTTGTCTACGATGAGATCAATATTGCTGACTGTGAATGCAACGTGGCGGTCATGGCCGCCGTGTTTAGGTCGATCGGTAATGGGGTCAGGGTTGCTGAGTTCAATAAGGTGCATTTGTTGGTTGCCGATCTGAAACCACGCGCCTGGGTACTCCAAGTCAGGGCGAGTAATGCGTTCTAGATTTAGCATCCGTTGGTAGAAGGTCACGGAAGTTTCAGTATCTTGAACCAATAGGCTAACGTGGTGAAGGGTTAGGTTATTATCAGACATGGTTTTTCTTTGAGGGCTAGGTTTGGTGAGTGACGTTAATTTTTTTATTTAAGGTTTCCAGCATGAAGGCCGCATTCTTTTTTATCTGTTTCCCACCACCAACGGCCACTGCGTTCATGTTGATTAGGGGTAATGCTACGTGTGCAGGGTTCACAACCAATACTGACAAAACCTTTGCTATGGAGTGTGTTAAATGGGACCTGATAGGCTTCGATATAATCCCAAACTTGTTGTGAGCTCCATTTGGCCAATGGATTGAATTTTATAACGGTATGATTTGGAGTTGAGAAAGCTTCGTCTTCTTGTAGTACCGGTAAATTTTGCCGTGTATCTAAACTTTGATCCATGCGTTGCCCCGTTATCCAAGCATCAAGGTTAAGCAGTTTTCTTTGTAAGGGCTGGACCTTTCTGATACCACAACATTCTTGGTGGCCGTCTTTAAAAAAACTAAACAGGCCTTTTTGCTGTACAAAAGGGTCGAGTGTCTTAAAGTCTGGCGTTAATAATTCAATATTGAGTTGGTAATGGTTGCGAACTTGCTCAATAAATTGATAGGTTTCAGGGTGTAGGCGTCCGGTGTCCAGTGAAAAGACTTGAATATCTTTTTTAATATTCAGTGCCATATCAATGAGAATGACATCTTCAGCGCCACTAAATGACAAGGCGATGTGATCAAATTGTTCCAATGCATACTTCAGAATAGCGCGAGGTGATTTATCAGCCAGCTCTATTTGTAATTGTGCAGTGTTGAGTGAAGTGTCAATCATGATGAGGGTATGTAATCTATTAGTGTTGTTGGAAATATTGTGCCAGAAAATCATCAAAACTTATACGGTCACTTGCTTCAATTTCGGCTAAACGTTTTTTTGATAAGATTGACATTTTAGTGAAGGTGTCAGTTTCTTCAGCGCTGAGTTGTTGTTGACGGTAATGGCGCTCGTGCAGGCGTGATTGTTCAATGGCAAATCGAGCAAAAGGTTGTTGATTTTTTTGCATATCCGCTATTATTTTAGCCGAAGGGGTCTGCTCAGGTTGAGTGGTGCAGTTGATTTGTTGTGTTAAGGCATTTTGATACGGGCTGCCGATTTGGCCTTGGTCCAAGGTTTGGCAGATTGGCGCCATGCTTTCTAGGATGTTAGTCGCCCATTCTGTGAGGGTTATGTTTTTGCCATTTTGATTGAGTAATAAGCCAGGACGGCGTCCTTCATGAGCAACAGTTGATAAGTTCTGATTGTTAATCTGTTGCTGTTTTGAGGTGCTTTGGGGGCTTTCTTGAAACAAGCAGGTCAGTAAAAAAGCTTCTAAAAAGTGAGCGGTATGGGTATCGATTCCGTTCGGGTGGTAAATATCAAGATCAAGCGAACGGATTTCCACGTATTGAATACCTCGGCGTTGTAATGCCAAGGTAGGTTTTTCACCAGAAGCACTAATCTGCTTAGGACGTATCGTGTTATAAAATTCATTCTCTATTTGCAATATATTGGTGTTGAGTTGTTTGTATTCACCGTTGTTTTTAAGGCCAATTTTTTTGTAATCTGCGTAAGGTGTTTCAATCGCCGCAGTGAGACTGTTGACATAGCCGGCTAAGTTGTTGTAATTAATTTCCAGATCGGCTTGGTTGTCACTCTTATAGCCAATATCACTCATTCTAAGTGACGTTGCATATGGCAGATAAAAGGTATGGTTGTCAAAAGACTCAAAAGTATTAGGGGTCAAAGGGCGATCTTTAAAGAAGTTCTTGCAAATGGCGGGTGAGGCGCCGAATAAATAAAGTAGCAACCAGCCTTGATTTAAGAAGTTTCTAATAAGATTAAAGTATTGATCGGCAATGAAGTCTTGAGCAGGTTGTGAATTGTTATTTAGGGCTTGTAATGTTGGCCACAGTTGTTCGGGGATAGAATAATTGAAATGGATGCCGGCTATAGCCTGCATCGTTCGTCCATAACGGTGGCCAAGGCCTTGGCGGTAGATATGTTTCATCTGACCAATATTGGATGTGCCATATTGGGCAATAGGAATACTTTTGTCACCATCAATACCACAGGGCATGCTTGCGGCAAGTAGAAATTCATCAGGAAGATGGTCATAAACAAATTGATGAATATTATTCAGATAAGTTAACGACTCCGTGATTTGTGCAGAAGGCGGTGTGATGAGCTCCATCAAGGCTTCTGAATAATCGGTGGTAATACTGGTGTGTGTTAGGGCAGCTCCAAAGGCCTTGGGGTGTGATGTTTGAGCGATAAAACCTGTTTGGGATAATCTTAGGTTTTCTTTTTCAATACCTTTTAGTCCGCCTATAATAAGTTTTTCTTGGCCGGAGTCGATTAATTGGCTGAAACGCTTTGGCGTTAGATTATCCAAAATGCAAGATCCTTGTAAAAAATGGTCGTGGACGTCTGTATGTGTTGCAATACAGTTATAATGACCGCCCATTATAGATTGAAATACAAATTAAAAAAAACCTTGATGTGACCGAAAATAATAATCATCTTGAAAAGGCACGATTAGTTCTTGAGACTGTTTTTGGCTACGACAGTTTTCGAGGGCTTCAAGAAGCCATTATCGCTCACACATTGACGGGAAAAAATTCCCTCGTGCTAATGCCCACCGGTGGTGGGAAGTCGTTGTGTTATCAAATCCCTCCCTTGGTTGATGGCGGGGTTGGTGTGGTTGTGTCGCCGTTAATTGCATTGATGCAAGACCAGGTCACTGCACTACACCAGGCCGGTGTTAAGGCGGAAACGTTAAATTCTACCCAGACAGCGGTAGTGTCGAAGTCGATAGAAGCATCGCTACAGCGTAATGAATTACAATTACTTTACATTACCCCTGAACGGTTACTGTCAGGTGGGTTATTGACTATTCTCAAAACCATTAAGGTAACCTTGTTTGCTGTTGATGAAGCGCATTGTGTGTCGCAGTGGGGGCACGATTTCCGAGAAAGTTATTTGCAGTTATCGAGGTTGGCAGAGCATTTTCCACAGGTGCCAATTATGGCTTTAACGGCAACAGCTGATCCTCGAACCCAACAGGAGATTATTGACCGGTTATCGATTGGTAGTGACCAGGTTTTTAAGGCGGGATTTGATCGTCCGAATATTCGCTATCGAATTTTGCAAAAACAAAAGCCCCATGAGCAATTAGTGGCTTTTATTCAACAAGAGCATCGCGGAGATTCTGGCATTATCTATTGTTTATCCCGAAAGAAGGTGGAGCGAACAGCGAGTCGCTTAACCAGTCAAGGGATTACTGCTCTACCGTATCACGCAGGCATGTTACCTGGAGAGAGGCAGAGCAATCAATTGCGGTTTTTGCGGGAAGAGGGGGTGATCATGGTGGCGACTATTGCTTTTGGCATGGGCATTGATAAACCCAATGTAAGATTTGTAGCGCATCTTGATCTACCTAAGAGTATTGAATCTTATTATCAGGAAACCGGCCGGGCAGGGAGAGATGGTTTACCTGCGAATGCCTGGATGGTCTATGGGTTGCAAGATGTGGTGACCCTACGTCAGATGGTGAGTCAGTCACTCACGTTAGGTGATGTTCAAAAACAAGTTGAGCGACATAAACTCGATGCAATGTTGGCCTTATGTGAGCAAATAGAATGCCGGCGTAAGGTTCTATTGGAATATTTTGGTGAGCCGGTTGAGCATCAGGGGTGTAATAATTGTGATACCTGTTTAGAGCCCGTAGCAACGTGGGATGGCACCGTTGCAGGGCAACAAGCACTCTCTTGTGTTTATCGTACTGGACAACGTTTTGGCGTAGAGTATTTGGTCGATGTCCTTCAAGGTAAAGTAACCGATAGGATCACTCGTTTTGGCCATAATAAGCTTTCTGTGTACGGCTTAGGCGTGGATAGAACGCGAACCCAATGGCGATCAATTTATCGGCAACTTTTGGCTAGAGGCTTAATAACGGTTGATTTAGAAGGGCATGGGAGTTATCAATTAACCGAACGATGTCGGCCTGTTTTACGCGGTGAGCTTACCTTGGTGCTACGAAAAGAACAGCGGATTCCACAAGCTTATGTGGGTAATACTTTTCGTTCAGGAAGTGTGGGGCGTCGTGAGAAACGACTCTGGGAGGCTCTGCGGGCTAAACGCTGGGAGATCGCAGAATCTCAGAAAGTCCCACCGTATCAAATTTTTCATGATGCAACATTGGTTCAGATGAAAGACCGGTTGCCTAGAAGCAATGAGCAATTTAAGGCGATATCAGGTGTTGGGGAGCGTAAGTTGGCGCTCTACGGCGATCAATTCCTAGCTGTTATTGAGCAATTTGTTAAATTGCCGGATGATAAACGGATGACCGAAACAATTGTGACAACATTGGATTTTTTTATGGCAGGTCTGACTGTTGAGGCCATTTCACAAAGAAGAGAGATTGCTTTGGATACGGTTTACGCACATTTAGCTGAAGGGGTAACTTCAGGGGTGGTTAAATTAACTGAAGTTGTACCTGTTTCAGAACAAGAAGTAATGGTGATTGAGCACGCTATTTTAGAGTCCTCTGATGAACAGAACCAGACCTTGCGTGGAGTTTATGATGCCTTAGATGGGGCATACAGTTACGGTGTTATTCGTTGCGTTAAGGCTGCTTTACAAAGAGCATTGGCGGATTGATTTAGGTATCGGCAGGCTGTTCGGTGTTGTTGAAATGATAGTTGTTTTTTAGGCAATGATCGAGCCATTGACCCAGGAAATAATTTAAAGACCACTTATAGTCCCTAATAGCAATGGAATGCCGAGCACTCTTGATGGATTGAAAGACATGGGGTCGTTCGTGGTGACGAATGACTTCGACCATTTGAGCATCTAAGTAAACTTTGATGTTGACGGCGGGTTCAAAAGCGTGTGTTTCATGTTGCTCAAAACAGTGGCTGAGTTCTAGTGTTAAGGTGTATGGGGCGCGATCAATGACTGATAAATGTAATGCTAAGGGGGCGTTAGTGGCGCCTATAGCGGATGCTTTGATTTGGGTGATCTGCGGTATCAGGGTGAAGAGTTTTTGATAATTAGACTCGCATATTTTTTCAAGGCAAAACGATTTGTTGACAAGCTGTAGTTTTGACATCGTTAGGATTCACGATAGCAAGCAGATGAACTCGCCGTTTCCCAGAGGACCACTTGCTCAATGTTGAAGCCCTGTTCTTTCATGTGAAAAAAAATCATTTTGGCAAGAACTTCAGCGGTTGGGTGTTCGTTTAAAGGCATGAATCGTTCGTTATTTTGTTTGAGCCATGGGATGATAGGATCATCTTGATAAACTAAAAAATTATGGTCTAATTGCTCTTCTATGTAGGCACTGGCACTGGCTTTGATGTCTGAAAAATCACAAACCATTCCGTGATTATTGAGTTCATCTGCGGTAACGGTAATGGCGGCCTTTACGCTGTGGCCATGGAGATGTTGGCATTTACCGGCATGGTTCATTAGTCGGTGGCCGTAGCAAAAATAAATTTCTTTGGTGATTGAGTACATAATTCAGTTGATTAACAGATTGAGGGTCTGTAATGGCAGTCTTTAATGCGCTTTAATGGTGCTGATAATAGCACTAATTTCAAAGTGTTGGTGATCAATGCGTGTGCTTGATTCTACTTCAATCAGTGCGGTAAAAGAAACGTCAGATAATTGTTGTGGTGATAAGGTGACTTCCAGTGCCCATCCTGTCTGGATGGTTGAGTCAGTGTTAAAGATTAACTTATTATCAGTCAATGTTGTGCATATCCCCTGATACTGTTGAGTGTTGTTAAAGAAGCGATAACTGATCGGAATTGTTGTCGAGAGCTTATTAATAGGTAAAGACATGGCTTAGTGGCTTTGTTTTGGTAATTTGAGGGGCTTGGTGTGGATTAGGTACTGATCAGTTTACTATAAAAAAATATTTTGCGTTTGGTGGTCTTAATTCTAAGGTGAGTGCCCTTGAAATATAGCTATTCAAGTTAGACTGTGGCATATTACGCTGTTTAATTAGCGCTAGTGGCTGATGGATTTCAGGACTAGCCCTTTGCATCGGGCGTTGTCATGGACAGGGTCATTTTTTAAACAGTTAGCCGTTGGCTAGTACTAAAGTGGATTTTAGGCCCATGAGTAAACAAACCGTTCTAACCGGTATTACAACAACAGGGACGCCGCATCTTGGCAATTATGTGGGGGCTATTAGGCCTGCGATTATTGCGAGTAATGATGCTCAGGTTACCCCTTATTATTTTTTAGCTGATTATCATGCGCTCATTAAATGCCATGAGCCAGAGCGGGTAAGGCAGTCAAGTTTAGAAATTGCCGCCACCTGGATGGCGCTGGGTCTTGATACTTCAAATGCAATCTTTTATCGGCAATCAGACGTTCCAGAAATTCTTGAATTAACCTGGATGCTAACATGCGTGACTTCGAAAGGATTAATGAACAGAGCGCATGCTTACAAAGCATCGGTGGATGAAAATGAACAGGAAGGGCGAGCCGATCCCGATAAAGGGATAACCATGGGGCTTTTTAGCTATCCCGTTTTAATGGCAGCAGATATTTTAATGTTTAATGCCCATAAAGTTCCCGTCGGCAAAGACCAAATACAACACATTGAAATGGCACGTGATATTGCCGGTCGGTTTAATCATATTTTTGGGGAGCATTTTGTTTTACCTGAAGCCGTGGTGGATAATAATGCGGCTACACTTTCTGGATTAGACGGCCGAAAGATGAGTAAAAGTTATAATAATACGATTCCATTATTTGCCCCAGAAAAGAAATTCCGTAAATTGATTAATAAAATTAAAACTAATTCATTAGAACCAGGCGAGCCGAAAGATCCAGATAGCTGCACTTTATTTAGTATTTACCAAGCCTTTGCAACACCTGCTGAACTTGATGCTATGCGGGTACGCTACGCGGAGGGGATTGCTTGGGGTGAAATGAAAAAACATTTATTTGAATATATTAATGATCAGATTGCGCCAGCTAGAGCACATTATGATGAGCTTATTCAATCGCCAGATGTCATAGAGCAAGCGTTGATTGACGGGGCTGTGAGAGCACGGGAAGTGAGTGTTCCTTTTATGCAGAAGATTCGAGCTTCAGTAGGGATACAGAAAATTAGATCGCTATAACAGTGAAACAATCAGAGGTCACTTTCTTAAACTGGGTTAAAGCCGGTTTACGATTGTTAGGGTGTCGACCTGGGGTTTGGTTGAGTTACCTCTTAGTCATGACGGTGTTGCTATCGGTTGGGCGTATATCGTTAGCCTTAGGAATTATACTGTCAACAGTTAGTTTTTTGATGACCGTGTCAATGGCCGCTTATGTTGATCCAGAGCAGTCAAATCAATCCTGTAAGGTATTTATAAAAATGATGCGCTCACACCTACCGGTCGCATTTTCTATGGCGGTCATGCTTGCCTTGTGTTGGCTGGTTTTTAGAGCTGTTTTTAATGTTTATAGTGGTGAGCCTGAGAAAATAATGTCCTTTTTCTTTGATTGGCAATTAGTTGATCAGAGCATTTTTGATCAAGGGGTGCGTGAATATTTAGGCTGGCTTTTTCGTGCGGCTATTGTGACGTTGATTTTTCTGGTTCTAATGTTGACGTCTTTTGTGAGTTGGTTTAGTTACCCGTTAATGACTTGTCAGGGTTTTAATTGGGTTCAAGCGAAGCATCGTGGAAAAGCGATGACACAAGCCTTTCATGGTGTTTGCCAAAAGCAATTGGCTTTTTCATTTTTCTTGGCTATTGTTGGAACGGGACTTTTTCCCTTGTTGACACCCCTTATTTATATTGTTGTTGGTGTGTTACTGTACGCTTCTTTTGCTGATATTAGTCGGCATTATTCATAGGTTATGTTGCAACTGATCACGGTTGATTTTAACAAGGCAGGGCATGCCTCAGCGGTAATGGCATTATTAGAGCATTATGCCTGTGATCCTATGGGCGGTGGTGAAGCGTTATCTGAATACGCAAAGCAAAATTTAATTGAAAAACTAGCGCAACGCCAAGATGTATTAACGGTATTGGCTTATCTTGATGAAACCCCTGTGGGGTTAATTAATTGCTTTGAGGGTTTTTCAACATTTCAATGCAAGCCGTTATTGAACATTCATGATCTTATTGTACACGCGGATTTCAGGCAGCAAGGTTTAGCGACGCAGTTAATTAAATGTGTCGAGCAATTAGCAATAGAACGTGGCTGTTGCAAGCTAACCTTAGAAGTTTTATACGGGAATGAAATAGCCCGTGAAGTCTACGGTAAGTCTGGGTTTAGTGGTTATCAGCTTGACCCGACTTTAGGGGAGGCGATTTTTTTAGAAAAGACAATTATCTAGAAACGTCAGTTGCGTATTTTTTAGGTGTGTTATAGCGTTTGTGAGAATGTTATGGTTAAGTGGTTTAAAAGTCTGTTAAGTTTGGTTTATCGCATTTTGAAGACGAGTTATTAATATGTTAAATAAAATTAAGTCATTTTTTGATCAACATATAGCACCGAGTGAGTCGGTACAGGTTGAGGAAGAAGAACTTCACCTTGCGTGTGCTGCATTATTAATAGAAATGATGCATATGGATGATGTCGTACGACCCGAAGAAAAAGCGATGATTGTGCGTCGTATTAAGGAACATTTTGTACTTTCTGACGAGGCAGCGAATACTGTAATTGCATTGGCAGAAGAGCAAAGAACGCAGGCAATCGATTATTACCAATTTACATCATTAATTAATAAAGGTTTTTCTCAGGAGCAAAAAATAACTGTGATCAAGTTGCTCTGGGAAATCGCTTTTGCTGATGGGGAACTTGATATTTATGAGGAACATCTAGTGCGTAAAATAGCTGATTTATTGCATATATCACATATGGATTATATTAAAACTAAACTTCAAGTTGATCATCGCTAAAGATTATAGTTTATTAATAACAGGAGTTTAAAAGCCGGTGGCGCGTTTATGGTTTCTACTGGGCTTAAAGATAAGAACATGAAAATTTGCCCCATTATTCTTTCCGGAGGCGCCGGTACCCGGTTATGGCCGCTTTCCCGTACACTTTTCCCCAAGCAGTTTTTAAATCTTGTTTCAGAGCAGAGTTTATTTGTTGAGACTGTCTCTCGCATTAGTGGATTGGCGTTAGAAACACTGCCCCCGCTAGTGGTGTGTAATGAGGCGCATCGTTTTTTGGTGGCACAACAATTACAAGACGGTGGCTTTGACCATTCTGGTATTTTGCTTGAGCCGTGTGGTAAAAATACGGCACCGGCCATTATGTTGGCTGCAGCGCATCTGAAAAAGCATTACGCTGAAGACGTGTTGATGTTGGTATTGCCGGCCGATCATGTGATTGAGTCCGT
>CAJVZC010000002.1 GCA_913019935.1 uncultured Methylococcales bacterium | reverse complement strand
ATAGCGACGACACCAACTTCAGAGGCCATAATGACATGATCATCATGGGTCAGATAATAACGGCTAGGACGTAGGCCGTTACGGTCAAGCACTGCGCCGATGTATTTACCATCGGTAAATACGATAGAGGCTGGACCGTCCCATGGCTCCATTAGTGCAGAATTATATTCATAAAAAGCACGTTTATCTTCGGACATGGTTTCATGATTTTGCCATGCTTCAGGAACCATCATCATGACCGCTTCTTGAAGTGTTCGGCCGCTCATTAATAAGAATTCAAGAACATTATCAAATGTGCCTGAGTCGGAACAGTCAGGTTCAACGACAGGAAGTATTTTAGCTAGTTCACTATCAAATAAGGCGCTGTTCAGCATGCCTTCACGGGCACGCATCCAGTTTTGGTTGCCACGTAAGGTGTTTATTTCACCATTATGGCTCATAAAACGATTGGGTTGGGCTCGGTCCCATGACGGGAAGGTGTTGGTGCTGAAGCGCGAGTGAACCATGGCCAAGTGAGAGGTGAAGTCAGGGTCATTTAAGTCAGGAAAATATTTCATGACTTGTTCAGGCATTAATTGACCTTTATAGATAATGACTTTGGTCGACAAACTACAGACGTAGAACATGGCGCGTTGTTCTAGCGCGTTATTATTGCGGATGAGGTTTGTGGACTGTTTTCGAATTAAATAAAGTTGTCGTTCAAAGGCGTCGTCGCTAAAACCTTCAGAGGCGGCGATAAAAAGTTGCTCAATAACAGGTTCGGTTGCCCGTGCAGAAGGGCCAATATCTGCAGCATCAGGGTCAACAGGAACCGGGCGCCATCCAATAAGTGATTGATTTTGCTGGCGTATAAAGTCTTCGACAATGGCTTTGCATTGGTTTCTTTCGTCGGCATCTTGTGGCAAGAAAACCAAACCTGCAGCATAGTGTCCAGGGGCAGGGAGTGTTACAGCTAAGTCTGTTGAGGCTACTTTAGTGAAAAAGTCATGCGGTAAGGCGGTCATTATGCCAGCACCGTCACCGGTGTTTGCTTCACAACCACAAGCGCCGCGGTGAGTCATTGCTTCAAGTGCAATACCTGCATCTTGAATAATCTTATGTGAGCGATGACCTTTGATATGGGCAATAAAACCTACACCACAGCTGTCTTTTTCATTTGCAGGGTCATATAAACCTTGTTTATGAGGTTTCTTATATGTTTTAACGGACATGTTTGTACCACCTAGTTTAATTGCCTAGTAGTCATTTCGCCCAAACCTGCTGTTTTTATAGAGCAAAGGTTTGCTGGGGTATTGATCTGGAATTTTTTGTTTACTGCAGATCAGGTATAGGCAATACTTGATACACGGATGAAAAAAAGTGTACCCATAGCGCCAATAACATTACGAAAATTAATACTAAGACATATTTTTATCGTTTAATGTGATGAATGAGATAGAATCTCACGCACTACAAATTAGCCTCGTAATTATAAAAAAAAGAGCATCGTAAAGCAAGGCTAGTGTCGGTGCCTTGCTTTATTTAAAGGCTGCCGTGGGGTAAAAAAGCAAACAAATCGAAGCTTAATTGACTAATTTTAAGAGTATTTATGGATAAACAATTTGATGTCATTGTTGTCGGTGGCGGCATGGTGGGTGCAACTGTGGGTTGTGCGTTAGGGGATACATCGTTAAAAGTGGGCGTTATTGAGCAATCAGTGCCGGTAACTTTTAAATTGGATCAACCACATGATTTAAGGATTTCAGCTTTGAGTAAAGCCTCGCAGGCTATTTTTGAATCTTTAGCTGTGTGGCCCGGGATTATTGAACGGCGAGCTTGTCCTTATAAACGAATGCGTGTGTGGGAGTTAGGTGATGGGCCTGAGTTTCGAAGTCAAGATATTAATCAGTCTGAATTGGGTTTTATTGTTGAGAATAGAGTCACACAGTTAGCTTTATTCGATCGGTTACAGGACTTTGATAATGTTGAGTTGATCTGTCCAGATAAGATTACCAAAATTGATTACGGTCCTGATTCGACAACGATAGAGTTGGAGAGTGGCCGACGATGTCAAACGCGGCTGTTGGTTGCTGCGGATGGCGGTAATTCAAAAATCAGGCAAACGGTGGGGTTAGGGGTTAATAGCTGGGATTATGAACAACAGGCTATGGTGCTTTATGTGGCAACCGAATATGAGCAACAAGATATCACTTGGCAGCGCTTTGTTCCGAGTGGTCCCCAAGCATTTTTGCCATTAACCGGGCGTTTTGGATCCGTGGTTTGGTACAACTCGCCTGACGAGGTTCAGCGCCTTAAGGCCTTACCGAAAGCGGTGTTGTTGGAAGAGTTGATGGCTAGTTTTCCAGAATGTTTGGGCGCTGTTAGTGAGGTTCTGGGTGTTGCGAGTTTTCCGCTTAAGCGCCAGCATGCGCTAAGTTATGTTAAGCCTGGGGTTGCGTTGGTGGGGGATGCGGCACACATGATCAATCCTTTGGCCGGGCAAGGTGTCAATATCGGGTTGCTCGATGCAGCGGCATTAGCGGAAGTCTTGGTCACAGCGCAGTATAACGGGGAGGAAATTAATTCCTTGAAAGTGTTAAGGCGTTATGAAAGTTTGCGGCGCAATGAAAACTTGAAAATGATGAATGTCATGGAAGTTTTTTATCGGGTATTTAGTAACCAAGTCCGCCCGTTACAATTATTGCGTAATATTGCTTTAGGGTTTGCCGACCGTTTTTCTCCAGCGCGCTATAGGGTCATGCGTTATGCCATGGGTTTAGAGGGGCGGCTACCAAAATTAGCAAAAGGTCAGCCCATAATTGATCGATAAGGATTAGAGCGACTGTGAGTGTCGAGAGTATTTTTTCGTGTGGGCGTGATTTTTTTACGCTTGGCTTTTAAGTTTTGTTTTTAGGTTAGAGTGATGAAGTTTGAGTTAAAGAATAATGATGGTACGGCAAGGCGAGGAGAGTTGCAGTTTGATCGCGGCACCATTCAGACGCCCGCCTTTATGCCGGTAGGAACATACGGGACAGTTAAGGCGCTAACACCGCATGACTTAATAGAGATGGGTGCTGAAATTATTTTAGGTAATACCTTCCATTTGATGTTAAGGCCAGGACTGGAGGTCATGGAGAAGCACGGTGATTTACACGACTTTATGGCGTGGAACGGGCCTATTCTGACTGATTCGGGTGGTTTTCAGGTTTTTAGTTTAGGTGATTTGCGCAAAATTTCGGAGCAGGGTGTGACCTTTAATTCGCCTGTTAATGGCGATAAGATTTTTATGGGCCCGGAAGAGTCAATGGCCGTTCAGCGGGCGTTAGGGTCTGATATCGTTATGATTTTTGATGAATGCACGCCTTATCCGGTGTCGAAAGAGGTGGCTGCAGATTCCATGCGGTTATCGTTGCGGTGGGCGCAGCGTAGTAAGGCGGCGCACGGGGATAGCTTGTCGGCTTTATTTGGTATTGTTCAAGGGGGTATGTTTAGTGATTTGCGGGAAGAGTCGTTAACTAGCCTCATTGATATAGGCTTTGATGGTTATGCAATTGGCGGGCTTTCAGTGGGGGAGCCTAAGCCTGAAATGATGCGAATGTTAGACGCGATTGTTGAGCGGATGCCGGTTGAAAAGCCGCGTTATTTGATGGGTGTGGGTACGCCTGAGGACTTGGTAGAGGGCGTGCGTCGTGGGGTCGATATGTTTGATTGCGTGATGCCTACACGGAATGCCAGAAATGGACATTTATTTACCAGCAAAGGTGTTGTTCGAATTCGAAACAGTTGTTATCAGCTTGATAATGGTCCTATTGACGATGATTGTGAGTGCTATACCTGTCGTCATTTTTCAGTATCTTATCTCAGGCATTTGCATAAATGTGGTGAACTATTGGGGTCACGATTAAATACGATTCATAACTTACATTATTATCTTCAGTTAATGAGGGAATTGCGTGAAGCAATAGCAACAGAAGATTTGGAGCAATTTGTAATAAATTTTTATCAACAACAGGGTAAAATGGTTCCTATTGTGGCATAATGGTATGTTTTTTCTAATCAAACTAATATTTTAAACAGTGGGCATAAGACAATGAGTTTTTTTATTTCTGACGCATTAGCGGTTGGTGAAACCGTGGCAGCTGGAGCAGCTGCAGTAGACGGTCCTGGGTGGCAAGGTTTAGCTTTTCCTCTAGGGATTTTGTTTTTTTTCTATATTTTATTTATTCGACCACAACAGAAAAAAGGTAAAGAGCAAAAGAAGATGATCGGCGCTTTATCAAAAGGGGCTGAAGTGGTTACTAACGGTGGAATGTTGGGTCGAGTGGTAAGTTTGGATGATAACTTTGTGCAGGTAGATATCGGCAATAATGTTGTTGTACAAGTACAAAGACAAGCGATTCAAAATTTAATGCCTAAAGGCACTTTTAAAGTTCAAAGCAAGCGATTAAATAATTCATAAGTCGTCTCTTCGAAATATTTCCCCTTAGGTTGAGCATGAAAAGTCTCGGTCTAAGGGTGTTGTTTTTATGAATTCATTTAGTTTTTGGAATTACTATGCAGAATACTTTCCCGCTTTGGAAAAATTTATTTGTTGTTATGGTCTTGGGCTTAGGCTTGCTTTATGCGTTACCTAATATCTATGGTGACGACCCTTCGGTACAGATTTCATCAACCCGGACCACGCAACTTAATGACGACCAGCTTAATTTAATTAAAGAAACCTTAACAGCGCAAGGTATTGTTGCAAAGGCGATTGAATTTAAAGACGATCAAATACTCGTTCGACTGGAAAACCTTGATGATCAGATGAAAGCAGCTGATTATTTAAAAAGTGCTTTAGGGCGAGGGTTTACGACCGCCTTAAACTTGGCTCCTGCAACACCGGCTTGGTTGCGAGCTATTGCTGCTGAACCGATGTACTTAGGTTTAGACTTGCGAGGGGGCGTTCATTTTTTGCTTGAGGTCGACATGGATGCGGCAGTCAAACAAGCAGAGGAACGTTATGTCGGTGATATTCGAGGGGCATTACGGGCTGAGAAAATTCGCTATGCTTCGATTGCGAAGGTTAATGACTTTGTTCAAGTTAAATTAAAATCAGAAGCGGATGCGGCTAATGCCAAAGCTGTGCTAGGTACTGAATTTAGAAATCTTAAACTGAGTGATGGTAAAGAGTTATTTGTTATTGAGGCGCGTATTTCGCTTGATGAACAAAAACAAATAAAGAAGTTTGCATTAGCTCAAAACATGACCACACTGCGGAATCGAGTTAATGAATTGGGTGTCGCGGAGCCGATTATTCAACAGCAAGGAGATGCACGGATTGTTGTGCAATTGCCAGGGGTTCAAGATACCACGAGAGCAAAAGAAATTCTGGGTGCGACAGCGTCATTAGAATTCAGAATGGTTGATGTTAAACATGACGCTCAACGTGCGGCTAAAGGTAAACAACCGATTGGCACACGACTTTATCGTGAGCGTAATGGTAAGCCGATATTGTTGAAGCGTCAGATTATTGTTACCGGTGATCAAATTGTTGATGCTTCTTCAGGGCTTGACCAAAATAATTCAGCGGCTGTCTATATTACCCTAGACGGGATCGGCGCTAAGAAAATGGGGCGGACAACGCGTGATAATATTGGTAAACCCATGGCGGTTGTCTTTATTGAAAATAAGGTGGAAACACGTATCAGTAATGGCAAGAAGATTCGTCATAAGGAAAAGCTTGAAGAAGTCATCAATGTTGCCACTATTCAAGGTGTCTTTAGTAAAAGGTTTCAAATTACCGGCTTAGACAGTACCACTGAAGCGCGCAATCTAGCCTTATTGTTACGAGCAGGTGCGTTAGCGGCCCCGATTGAAATAGTAGAAGAAAGAACAGTGGGTCCGAGTTTAGGGCAGGATAATATCAACCAAGGAACGCTATCAGTTTTTGTGGGTTTTGTTTTAGTGCTGGTTTTTATGGCCGCCTATTACAAGGTGTTTGGTTTAGTCGCCAATGTGGCATTAGCATTTAATCTAGTGATTATTATCGCCTTATTATCGATGATTCAGGCAACGTTGACATTGCCAGGGATTGCGGGGATTGTTTTAACCGTCGGTATGGCGGTGGATGCGAATGTACTGATATTCGAGCGTATACGAGAAGAATTACGAAACGGTAATTCTCCCCAAGCGAGTATCTACGCGGGCTATGAAAAAGCGTTTGGTACTATTTTCGATGCTAATATTACTACCTTGCTGGTCGCATTGGTGCTCTTTGGTTTTGGTACTGGGCCGATTAAGGGCTTTGCAGTCACATTATCGCTTGGAATTATGACCTCTATGTTTACCGCAATTATGGGAACACGGATGATGATTAATTTAATATACGGCAAGCAACGAGTAAAGCGTTTGTCACTGTAGTATTTGAATGTTAAGTAACTTTAATTAAGGCTAGGAACATATTTCATATGGTCATGTTAAAACAAAATTTTGATTTTATAAGTAAACGAAAAATCGCTTTAGTCGGTTCAGGTTTATTACTGCTTATTTCGGCGGCATCATTGATTATCAATGGTCTTAAGTTAGGGATTGATTTTACTGGGGGGACCTTAATTGAGGTTGGCTATAGTGAAATAGTTGAGCTTGAAAGTATTCGGTCTGCCCTAGAAACACATGAATTTGGTGACGCGACGGTACAACATTTCGGAACCGCAAAAGATGTATTGATTCGTATTAAGCCACGCGAAGGTGTAAATCATTCACAAGCCAGTGTTCAGGTCTTGAGTGCAATTAATAGTTCTTCAGAACAAATAGCTGATTTGAGGCGGGTCGAGTTTGTCGGCCCTCAAGTCGGGGATGAACTAGCGGAAGACGGTGGATTGGCTTTATTGTATTCGATGTTTGGTATTTTGGTTTATGTGGCGTGGCGATTTGAATATAAATTTGCTTTGGGATCAGTGGCTGCATTGATTCATGATGTGGTTATTACACTAGGCTTTTTTTCTGTTCTTGGGCTAGAGTTTGATTTGACGGTATTAGCCGCTATCTTGGCTGTTATCGGGTATTCATTGAATGACACGATTGTTGTTTATGACCGGATACGGGAGAACTTTAGGAACCTTAGAAAAGGGACGCCATCGTCGATTTTAAATAACTCATTAAATCAGACCTTGAGTCGGACATTAATGACATCGCTGACAACCATACTGGTATTGATTGCTTTGGCCCTGTTGGGGGGTGAAATTATTCATAATTTTGCGATCGCATTATTAGTGGGTGTCTTGACGGGCACGTATTCGTCGATATTTATTGCAAGCCCGGTTGTGTTGGCGCTGGGTGTTCGTAAAGAGGATTTGATGTTACCTGAGAAAGAAGGGTTGGATATTGACACGCGCCCGTAGGTAATTCGTTAGAAATTTAATTTTTTTATTTTGGAGAGATAAATGGCAGTTGAACGTACGTTTTCTATTGTAAAACCCGATGCAGTCGCTAAAAATGTAATCGGAGATATTTACAGTCGTTTTGAAAAAAATGGTTTAAGCATTGTTGCATCAAAAATGTTACATCTGACTCAAGAACAGGCAGAAGGTTTTTATGGGGAGCATAGCGAACGTCCTTTTTTTAATGATCTTGTCTCTTTTATGATTTCAGGGCCAGTGATGGTACAAGTTCTGGAAGGTGAAAATGCGGTATTAAAAAATCGCGAGTTAATGGGTGCAACCAATCCAGCGGAAGCTGATGCCGGTACCATCCGTGCTGATTTTGCAGCAAGTATTGATGAAAATGCGGTACATGGATCAGATGCAGCAGAAACTGCGGCAGTAGAAATTGCATTCTTTTTTAATGACGATGAACTCTGTTCTAGAACCCGTTAACAGTCACACTGATAACCTGCTTGATTTTGATAAGAAGGGGTTAGCCGCGTATTTTGAGAAAATAGGTGAGAAACCCTTTCGAGCCAAGCAATTGCTCAAATGGCTTTATCAGGCGGGAGTGAGTGATTTTGATGAAATGACGGATTTAAGTAAGTCGCTTAGAACTTACTTAAAAGAGCATTGTACGGTTTCGGTTCCTGAGATTGTTTTAGAGAAAGTAGCCAGTGATGGTACAGTTAAATGGATCTTAAGAATGGCTTGTGGGAACCGTGTTGAAACGGTTTTTATCCCAGAGGAAAAACGCGGCACCCTGTGTATCTCCTCGCAAGTAGGGTGTGCGCTAGCTTGTACTTTTTGTTCAACTGCACAGCAAGGATTTAATCGCAATTTAACAACGGCTGAAATAATTGGCCAATTATGGGTGGCGACGAATCGGTTGGGGGCGGACTCGAGAATAACGAATGTCGTTATGATGGGTATGGGTGAACCGTTACTCAATTTTGATAATACCGTTAAAGCGGTCAATTTAATGCTGGATGATTGTGCTTATGGGATATCAAAACGGCGCGTAACCATCAGTACTTCAGGTGTTGTCCCAGCAATGTATAGGTTATCAGAAGTCTGCGATGTTAGTGTTGCAGTTTCTTTACATGCAGCGAATGATGTGTTGCGTGATGAGTTAGTTCCGATAAACCAGAAATATCCTTTGGATCAATTAATGGAAGCCTGTCAGGATGTTATTAAACATTCACCGCGAGGTTTTATCACTTTTGAGTATGTCATGCTCGATGGTGTGAATGATACTTTTACAGATGCACGCGCATTAGTCAGGTTGTTAAAAAATGTGCCGTGTAAAATGAATTTGATACCTTTTAACCCATTTCCAAACTCAGAATATAAATGTTCTAGCCCCAGTGCTATTGAAAAATTTAGAAATGTTTTACATAAAGCGGGGATTGTGACCACGGTCAGAAAAACACGGGGTGAGGATATTGACGCGGCATGTGGGCAGTTAGTTGGGCAGGTGAAAGATAAAAGTCGACGACAAGATAAGTTAGCAAAAAGGAGAGTTAATTCTCAATCTGTCTCGGGTTAATGCTTTCGTTAAAGACTGATTATTACCGTAAATAATGACCAAATCACATAACGATTATTTTTATTTTAAGAGTGCTTGCCTCGTAGCCGTAATGTTTTTTTTGGCGGCCTGTAGTACAACTAATGCTAGAGATCAGGAAAAGCGTTGGTCACAGGCGCAACTCTATATTGATTTGGGTCTTCGCTATATGGAAATGGGTAACTATAACGTTGCGTTAACAAAGTTAAAAAAAGCGCATGCTCTTGATGATGAAAATTTTTCAGGTCATAACGCCTTGGCTATATTTTATGACACCACCCGTAACGATAATTTAGCACGATATCACTATAAACGTGCCACCGTACTCGCTCCGGAAAATCCCAGTGTGTTAAATAATTACGGACGCTTTTTGTGTCAGCGTGGGGATGTTAAAAAGGGTTTTGGAATGCTTAGTAAAGCGACAAACTTACCTTCAAATCATAAGTTGTGGTTAACATACCGGAATGCGGGTCAATGTCAGGTTTTGAATGGGAACCTGGTGCTTGCTGAGAATAATTTTTTACAAGCCATTGAACAAAATGATAGTTATGGGCCGGTTTTTCTCGATTTAGCAAAACTTAAATTTTCGAACCGAGAGTTTCATTTGGCGGGCAAGTATTTAGACCAATTTTTCACCGTTCATGTTGAAACGCCAGCAGCTGTATTATTGGCCTATCAGATTGCAAAACAACTGGGGCATTTAAATGCGACTGAACAATATAAGCAGAAATTAAAAGAGCATTTTCCCGCATCAGCAGAAGCTAAATCGCTGGAGAAATAAAAAGTACTATTTAACTAAGAAGTCCCTTTTTAAGGGATGACTTTCAATAATTGAGAATAAATTAGACGGATTTATGGCTAAGAATATCCAAGCAATAAGGGGAATGCATGATGTACTTCCGGAGCAAACGCAAAAGTGGCAACGAGTTGAACGCGTATTCCAACAGGTTTTAGGCAGTTATGGTTATCAGGAAATCCGCTTGCCAATTGTGGAGAAAACTGAATTGTTTAATCGCTCAATTGGAGAAGTGACAGATATTGTTGAAAAAGAGATGTATACCTTCGATGATCGTAATGGTGATTCATTAACATTAAGGCCCGAAGGAACGGCAGGGTGTCTTCGGGCCGGTATTGAACATGGTTTGCTTCATAACCAGATTCAACGACTATGGTATTACGGCCCGATGTTTCGCCATGAACGTCCGCAGAAAGGTCGGTATCGGCAGTTTTATCAGTTAGGTGTAGAAACGTATGGTATGGCTGGTCCTGATATTGATGCTGAAATAATTGTTATCGGACATCGACTGTGGACTCAACTAGGGATAAGAGATAAGTTAGAATTGCAATTGAATACGTTAGGCTCAAAAGAGGAGCGACAGCATTACCGAGAAGAATTAATTGTTTATTTTTCAAAATATGAGGCCTTATTGGATGATGATAGTCGGCGCCGATTACAAACTAATCCTTTGCGAATTCTTGACAGTAAGAACCCGGACATACAAGCGCTAGTTGAACAAGCACCAACCTTAATGAATTCATTAGGCGAAGAGAGTCTGAATCATTTTAAAGGACTGACCGGTCTACTCGATGACTTAGGGATTGATTATACGATTAATCCTCGTTTAGTCCGGGGTCTTGACTATTATGGGCATACTGTTTTTGAATGGGTGACCAGTGAATTAGGGGCTCAAGGTACTGTCTGTGCCGGGGGGCGTTATGACAGCTTGGTTGAACAATTAGGTGCCCGTAATTCCTCTGCAATTGGTTTTGCAATGGGTATGGAACGGTTAATGGCATTAGTCGAAATGCTTGACGACGAGTCTGGTATGACTCGTTTGGTTGATGTTTATATGATCTGTGTAGGTGATAAAGCGCAAGCCGTGGGTATGGTTTTGGCAGAAAAGTTAAGAGATCAATTGCCTGAGTTAAAATTACAGTTCCATTGTGGCGGAGGTAGTTTTAAAAGTCAGTTTAAGAAGGCGGATAAGAGTGGTGCCGAAGTGGCTTTGATTGTGGGTGACGAGGAAGTTGCTAATAATAAGGTCGGTGTTAAATCACTTCGGGTACATCAGGATCAAAGTAGTATGAGTCAAATAGAAGTAGTCGAGTATCTACAACAGGCATTGAGTCTTGAATACTAATTTTCGAGTCACATTAGTTGAATAATAGTTTATTAACATAAGGTAAAGCAAACGTGGAAATTTACGAAACAGAAGAAGAACAGGTAGAAGCATTAAAACGGTGGTGGAAAGCCAACGGAACTGCAATTATTGCAGGTGTTGTTGTTGCTATTGCTATTGTTTTGTCTTGGAAATATTGGGCGAATCATAAGGCTGATTTAACGACTGAGGGCGCTAACTTATATGTTGACTTATTATCGGATCAAAAAGAGGGAAAAACAGATTCGGCGCTTAAGATAGCAGAGCGTTTGGCTCAGCAATATGAGACAACACCTTATGCTGAATATTCCGCTTTATTTCAAGCCAAAATTAAAGTTGAAAATAAAGATTATGATGCCGCTAAAGTTTTTTTAAATAAATTGGTTGCATCGTCGGGTGGAGAAATCAACCATATTGCTCGAATTCGCTTGATACGATTATTATTAGCGACCGAAGAATATGATTCAGGGCTTCAATTAATTGCTGAAGTCGATCCAACACAAGCAGAAAGTTTTGAAGGTATTTATGAAGAATTAACGGGCGATCTATATGTTGCATTAGACCGTCGAGGGGAAGCGCGTACGGCCTACCAAAATGCTGTTAGGAAAGGGCGTAAAACGCCATTGATGCAGCTTAAGATTAATGACCTGACGATCCCTGAAATTATTGAAGCGACAGAATGAAGTTAGTTTTACTGTTATGGGTTGTAATTAATTTGGCCGGTTGTTCTGCAATTCAGACGGCTAAGGACAGTGCGCATAGATTTGCTTACGGTTTAATGGGCGGTAAAGATAATGCCACACCACCTAAAGAATTAACAGACTATGAGCCGGCTCTAGCGATTGAAGTTTTATGGGAAAAACAAGTTGGTGTAGGGGTTGATAGTCATGCTTTAGGGCTAGCTCCAGCTGTTTCAGATGAGTTGATTTATAGTGCAGGAAGTCAAGGCGTTGTTGAAGCACTTAGCCTTCAATTTGGAACGGTAGCTTGGCTGAGAGAAACGGGTTTTTCTATTTCAGCCGGTATTGCCTTAGGTCGTGATAATTTATTTTTTGGTACCGATGATGCTCAGATAGTAGCGCTTAATAGAGGCAATGGTGTAACGGCTTGGGTTGCTCAGGTAACCAGTGAAGTGTTAGCGAGTCCAGTCGTCAGTGAGGGGCTTGTTGTTGTTCGAACCATTGACGGTAAAGTCATTGCATTTGATGAGGTATCAGGAAAACAACGTTGGATTTTTGAGCGTTCTGTTCCAGCATTATCGATTCGGGGTAATGGTCAGCCGGTTATTGATTCGGGTCGTGTTTTCATCGGTTTTGCCGATGGGCGAATGGTTGCGTTACAACTCCAAAGTGGTAAAAATTTATGGGATGCAAGTCTTGCTATACCCAGTGGTCGAACACAGATTGAACGCTTAGTGGATTTGGATACTGACCCCATCATTATCGATGATGTTATTTATATAGCAAGCTATCAAGGCGGTACCAGCGCAGTTTTGACTATTGATGGGGATCTTATTTGGGCTAATGAGGACGTGTCCTCTTATTCAGGAATCAGCCATGACTGGCGTTATTTATATTTGTCAGATACAGAAAGTCATGTTTGGCAATTGGACCAACGCACTGGGGGTAGTTTATGGAAGCAGTCAGATTTACATATGCGTCGGTTAACAGCACCGGCAGTATATCAAGATTATGTCTTGGTCGGTGATTTTGAAGGCTATGTTCATTGGTTTTCCAGTGATGATGGTCGCCAACTCGGGCGCATACAAGCGACCGATGAAGCTATCATAGCACCGCCACTGGTTAAAAATAATATTGTCTACGTCTATGGCAGTGGCGGATCTGTTGTTGCGTTAAAAGCTTATCCTGTAGGGGTGAATTAGAGTGTTACCAGTCATAGCCTTAGTAGGGCGGCCTAATGTGGGAAAATCCACATTGTTTAATTATTTAACGCGTTCGCGTGATGCTTTGGTTGCGGACTACCCGGGCTTAACAAGGGATCGACAATATGGGCATATCAAGCGCGGCGAACGAGATTGTTTAGTCGTCGATACCGGCGGTATTGCTGATGATCTTGAAGGTATTGATGCCTTTTCTAGAAAACAAGTGCAAATCGCTATTCAGGAATCTGACATTGTTGTCTTTATGGTCGATGCGCGTGATGGCTTAAATGCATCAGACCAAACAATAGCAGAGCAACTAAGAAAATTATCAAAGCCAGTTTTACTAGTCAGTAATAAAATTGATGGACTTAATCAAGAGCAAGCCGGGCTTGAGTTTTATGCTCTAGGATTAGGGGAGCCGATCAAAATTGCTGCGACCCATGGTCGCGGTGTAGGAACCTTGTTACAAGGCATTAATGAGTTGATTCCTGATGAACCTATAGCGACTGAAACAGTACAAGAAAAGCGAATAGGGATCGCGGTGGTTGGTCGTCCTAATGTAGGTAAGTCAACCTTGATTAACCGGTTATTAGGTGAAGAGCGAGTTGTTGTTTTTGATCAGCCTGGTACTACGCGAGACAGTGTTTTTATTGAATTTGAACGTCGCGGTAAAGCGTATACTTTAATTGATACTGCTGGCATGCGACGTCGATCAAAAGTCTCAGAAGCTATTGAGAAGTTCAGTATCATCAAGACCTTACAAGCTATTGATAGTGCCAATGTGGTAATTTACTTGATCGATGCCAGTGAAGGGATTACTGACCAAGATGCCAGTTTATTAGGCTTAGTTTTAGAAGCAGGTAGAGGGTTGATTATTGGCCTTAATAAGTGGGATGGCTTGACGGCCGACCATAAAGAAAAAGTTAAAAAACAAATAGAGCTAAAACTACCTTTTCTGACTTTTGCTCAGAAGCATACTATTTCAGCGTTATATGGCAGTGGTGTGGGTAAGTTGTTTGATATGACAGAAAAAGTTTATCAAGCGGCGATGATGGACATGTCAACACCTGGTTTAACACAGGTGTTGAAATATGCCGTAGAAGGGCATCAGCCACCGTTAGTCCGTGGCAAGCGAATCAAGTTAAAATATGCGCATCAGGGCGGTCAAAATCCTCCGGTCGTGGTCATTCATGGTAATCAAACGGATTCAGTGCCGGATGCTTACAAGCGTTATTTGATGAATTTTTTTCGTGAACGTCTAAAGTTGGCAGGAACGCCAATTCGGATTGAATTTAAATCAGCGGACAATCCATATAAAAATAGAAAACAAGCATTGAATGATCGACAACTCAAGCGCGATGAGCGCCAGCTTAAGAAGAATAGAAAAGTTAAGATGCACAAGCGAAGTCGAACTAAAGGCAAATAATACTCATAGTAAATCTAGGTAGGAAGAAGATGACAGAAATAACGTTGCAAGGTAAGGCCATGCAGGTTAGTGGTGTATTGCCAGTGGTAGGAGAACTTGCTCCTGAGTTTTCGTTAGTTAATCGTAAATTACAAACCGTGAATTTATCGGCTTTTGAAGGGAAGGTAAAGCTGTTAAATGTGGTGCCCAGTTTAGATACACCGGTTTGTGCCGCTTCGGCACGGTGGTTTAATGAGAAGGTGGTTGGCTTTAATAACACGGTAGTTTTAAATATATCCGCTGATTTACCCTTTGCACAAGACCGCTTTTGTAAGCATGAAGGGCTTAAAAATATCTTTCCTTTATCCGGTTTTCGTAGTTCATTTGCAGTTGATTATGGGGTGGAAATGACAACCGGTGTTCTGGCTGGATTAATGGCGAGAGCAGTGCTTATTATTGACGAATTTAATACGGTTCGTTACACACAATTAGTGACTGAAATCACCGATGAACCCGACTACAAAGAAATTATAGAAGGGTTACGGCAACTCTAGTCAGGGCTGTATTATAACGCGTAGATTAGAATAATCCGGTTATAGTGCCATCGTCTTCAATATCGATTCGTTCTGCAGCAGGTGTCTTAGGTAAGCCAGGCATAGTCAGCATGTTACCAGCAATGGCCACCATAAATTCAGCACCATTGGCTAACCGAACTTCTCTAATTTCAATGGTATGTCCAGATGGAGCGCCTTTAGCTGTGGGGTCGGTCGAAAATGACATTTGAGTTTTAGCGATACAGACCGGGAAAGAGCCATAATCTTGTTCCCAACGTTCAATTTGTTGTCTGACTTTTAATGGCGCTGTGACGTTACTGGCGCCGTATAGTTTAGTGGCAATCGCGGTAATTTTATCCCATAGACTGTCGTTATTGTCATAGACGTATTTAAAGCTGGGTGTTCTATTGTCAACAATATCAACAATCTTTTCAGCGAGTTGCAAAGCCCCCGCGCCGCCTTCAGCCCAGTGTTTGGAAACAATGCACTGGGCACCAATATGCTGACAGAGGTCTAATAATAATTGGATTTCGGCATCGGTATCAAAGGTGAAATGATTAATGCAAATGACACAAGGGAGACCGTATTGTTTGGTCACGTTATTATAATGACGTTCGAGATTTTCAAAGCCTTGTTTTAAAGCCTCAAGATTTTCCTGGTTAAGGTTTTCTTTATCTATGCCACCATGAAATTTTAAGGCCCGGATGGTAGCCACTAAGACTACGGCTGAAGGCGTAATACCTGATTTTCGGCATTTTATGTTAATGAATTTTTCGGCTCCGAGATCGGCGCCGAAACCGGCCTCAGTGACTGTATAATCGGCCAGTTTTAATGCCGTTTTAGTTGCCGTGACAGTGTTGCACCCGTGTGCAATATTGGCAAACGGACCGCCATGAATTAAGGCGATGTTGTTTTCAAGGGTTTGAACCAGATTGGGTTTTATGGCGTCTTTAAGGAGAGCGGCCATGGCGCCTTGAGCGTTTAAGTCACTGGCAAATATAGGCGTGTTGCCATCATGTTGATAACCAACAATGATCCGTCCTAAACGTGTTTTTAAGTCAGCGCGGCTAGTTGCAAGACAGAGAATAGCCATGATTTCAGAAGCCACAACAATATCGTAACTATCGCTACGAAGATAACCATTTAATGGTCCTCCCATGCCGACAGTAATGTTGCGTAAAGCACGATCATTCATATCAACCACGCGTTTCCACTGGATTCGTCTTGCATCAATCTTAAGCGCATTACCGTGGTGGATATGGTTATCAATGAGTGCGGATAAAAGATTGTGTGCAACACCAATGGCATGGAAGTCACCGGTGAAATGGAGGTTAATATCTTCCATAGGAATGACTTGAGAATAGCCACCTCCAGCGGCACCACCTTTAATGCCAAAACAAGGACCTAAGGAAGGTTCACGCAGACAACAGATTGTCTTTTTTCCTAATTGGTTCATCGCATCAGTTAGACCCACTGTCGTGGTTGTTTTACCTTCTCCAGCAGGTGTTGGGCTAATGGCCGTAACGAGAATAAGTTTGCCGTCTGGTTGATCGTTTAGGCTCTCGATAAAGTCTAAAGAAAGTTTAGCTTTATAGTGTCCGTAAGGGTCTAGATGTTCACTGTCAATATCGTATTGTTCTTTAGCAATGGCCAGAATAGGTTTTATAGTGGCATGTTGAGCAATTTCGATATCAGACATAGTGACAGCTCCAGAGTAAATGAATTAAATGAGTAATTAAACTAAAGGATTAAGGGTTAGGTTGAGTAAACTGGGAATCGTGCGCATAATTGTGTGACTTGGTTTCGAACATCGCTAATGATGGCTTCATTGTCAATGTTATCAAGCACATCACACATTAACGTTGCAATGAGCCTGATTTCGTTTTCTTTAAAGCCACGTGTGGTGGGTGCAGGCGTACCCACTCGGATACCGCTGGTGACAAAGGGTGATTGGGGGTCATTCGGAACAGCATTTTTATTAACCGTGATATGCGCTTTCCCTAAAGCTTCGTCGGCGGCTTTACCGGTAATGCCGTTAGCGACTAACGAAATGAGTAAAAGGTGATTATCCGTTCCTCCGGAAACGATATCATAGCCCCGACTGATGAAAACATCGGCCATAGCACGGGCATTAGTAATCACTTGTTGTTGGTAGTTAATGAAGCTTGTTTCTTGTGCTTCTTTAAAGGCAACGGCTTTTGCAGCAATGACATGCATTAACGGACCACCCTGAATGCCAGGAAAAATCATGGAGTTTAATTTTTTTTCAATATCGGGATTATTTTTACAAATAATAAAACCACCGCGCGGTCCACGAAGACTTTTGTGTGTCGTACTGGTTACAATATCCGCAAAAGGGACGGGGTTGGGATACAAGTCTGCAGCGATCAAACCGGCGACATGAGCCATATCGACCAGTAAATAAGCACCCACTTCGTCGGCAATAGCCCTGAAGCGGGCCCAGTCAACAACTCTAGAGTAGGCTGAGAAACCCGCTACAATCATTTTGGGTTGGTGTTCATGTGCCAGTGCTTGTACTTGATCATAATCAATTTCGCCGGTTGAGCTATCTAAGCCATATTGAATGGCGTTATAGATTTTTCCAGAAAAGTTAGGTTTTGAACCATGCGTTAAGTGTCCGCCATCCGCAAGGCTTAAGCCCAGAACGGTGTCATGGGGTTGTAGTAAGGCCATGTAAACAGCCATGTTTGCTTGTGAGCCTGAATGAGGTTGAACATTGGCATAATCGGCTGAAAAAAGTTTTTTCAGGCGGTCTATGGCGAGCTGTTCTACGGTGTCAACATGTTCGCAGCCACCGTAGTAACGTTTACTGGGGTAACCTTCAGCATATTTGTTGGTGAGTACCGACCCTTGCGCTTCCATAACTCGAGGGCTGGCATAGTTTTCTGAAGCAATGAGTTCAATATGTGTTTCTTGACGATGAATCTCTTGTTCTATGGCTTCAGAAAGTTCTTGGTCATAGTCAGCAATAGTTTGTGATGTGTTAAACATTTAGGTCTCCTGGGTGAACTAATGCCTGTATTAATTAAAAAGGCTGTAGTAATAAAATTTGCAAATCAGCGACATTAGTACCGGTTGCACCTGTTATAAATAAATCATTCGAACGGGCTAAGGCTGTATTTGAATCGTTATTCGTCAAAAAAACAGCGGGATTGATAGCGGACTTGACCATACGGTTATAGGAGGCTGCATCCACCATTGCGCCTGCGGCTTCTGTGGGTCCATCTCGCCCATCTGTCCCTGCACTTAAAAAAACCCAGTTTGAAACAGCGAGTTCATATTGCTCAGCGGCAATGGTAAAGGCTAAGGCCATTTCTTGGTTTCTTCCTCCGATACCTTGACCGTTGAGGGTAACGGTTGTCTCACCACCGGCAATAATAGCGGTGGGTTTCGTTATCCCCTGGTTAATTATTTTTTGTGCAAAAAAAAGTAGTTTTATTGCTTCATCTTTCGCTTCACCGCATAGTTTACTACTGTAAAGGTAGGTTTCATAATAGTATTTTTGGGCAACAGTAAGGATGTGGTTGATGCTTATAGCGTTAGAGCCAATAAGGCTAATATGGTCTTGATAATTGGGATACTGGTTAGGTTTTAATGTTTCATATTTAGGGTGAGCAGTGCTTTGATTGCAAAGATTCAGAATTGATTGAGGCAGTTGTTTCCACAGGTCGTATTTTTTTAAAATGTTAATGGTATCTCGAAATGTTGTGCTATCAGGGACTGTTGGGCCGCTGGCGATAGTGCTCAGATTATTGTCTATAACATCAGATAAAATTAACGTATGCACATCTGCAGGGAGGATATGTTTAATTAATTGTCCGCCTTTCAAGGCTGATAAATGTTTTCGAACCGTATTTGTTTCCTGAATCGTTGCGCCTGAGGCTAATAATAAATCATTAACGAATTGCTTTTCGATAAGGCTAATCGGTGTTAACGGGCAAGGCGCAAGTGATGATCCACCCCCACTCAAGAGCACTAAGACTAATTCGTTAGTTTGTGCTTTTTGGGCGATGTCAATCATTTTACGGGCGGCAGAGAGTCCGGCTTCATCAGGGGTCGGGTGTCCGGCACCGATAATGTTTAGATGGGCGCTAGGTTCAATGTTTTCATAATTTGTAATGACAATATGGTCTGTGCTGAACAGTGATGGAGGGATTATTTGTTGTGCTGAAATAGCCATTTTGCAGGCGGCTTTGCCAAGTGCAATTAAATGAACCTTAGACCAGTCTTCACTGCGTTGGTAGCTGGTATGGTTTGAAAGAGTCTTAATTCGTAATCGTTGTGATTGGTAATTGAGATGAGCCCTAACGGCTTTTTCTGGGTCGGCAGCGGCTAGGCCAGCGGCAAAAAAATCTACGGCATCTTTACGTAAATGGAGCGCTAAAGGAGTCATTTTTCCTAACGTAAAATATGTTTTGGCTAAATTAGCTAAAAGGGTTTAATTTCATTAGCAAGTAATGCTTTTGTTCATAAGTTAGGTCATTGACTTGGCAATGGCGAATATTTCTTCTGCATCGAGGATTTGATCGTTGCTTTCAAAGAGTTTATTGATGCAAGCTTTATGTAAAGCTAGTTTTAGGGTTCCAAAGCCAATGGCGCCCCAGACTATTTTGCCGTGTCTATTGATGCCTTTATCCATCATATCTGTTCCACCAATACCGATAGGCGGTGTTGCATTGGCATCGGCAATGAGTTCAAGGGCTAGGTTGTCTTTCCAGTGCGCTTCTTCGAGCAATTGCACATTGGCGGCGCCAGTAGCGAAAATGATCTGTGTGTTTGCAATGGCTTTCGCGCGTTCTGTGTTGTCGACGGCCTCAATAGGGGTGACGGTAACGTTGAAGCGGTTTTGGATCGATTGGCATGCTTGTTGAGCCTTAGAGAATGAGCGCGAGGTAATGGAAACATGAGCGCCTTCGAGTGCTAGCAAGGCAGCAGCTCTTTGACCCACGGGTCCGGTTCCGGCTAAAACAATAGCCTTTTTATTTTTTACGGAACCCTGAAGGGTTAATTTGGCAACGCCGGCCGCAGCGGTGGTGTTGCTGCCATTACTGTCGAGCATGATTGAGATACGAAAGTTCGCAAAGAATTGCTGTTGAATACTATCGAATAATGCTTGGCCAGCAGTCATTTCACTACCACCAACGAAAACAGCGGTGTTTTTTTTGTCTTTAGGAGCGCGTGTAAAAATACAGCCTTCAACTTGTGGCTTTATGGTTTCTGGGGCCAGTCCACCGTAAGCAATGACATGGTCGGCGCCGGCATCATAGGCAACAACAGTATCGAAAACAGAAGGGGTGGTGTCAGTATCAAATTGGAAGAGTAATTTTTTCACAGTGATTCCATAATTAGCGAGGAAGTTAAAAAAATAAATTGCACTCATGAATGTTTGCGAATCAATTATACTGTAATTTAGTTTAGGTGAAAGAAGACCCTTGGGTAATAAGTTTCCAACGAGGGTACCGGGTCGTGAAAGATTTGGTTGTTATGAGTGCAATAGTCAGTGTTTTATTGATGTGTGGCGTCGTACTTTGTTACGATGAAAGACCAACGTAATTTTTGGATAAATAAAAGAGATTATGAAAACCCCAGTCAACATTGCAATTACCGGTGCAGCAGGCAGAATTAGTTACGCACTTATTTATCGTATCGTCGCTGGTGAGTTGTTAGGCCCAGAACAACCCATTAATTTGCATTTACTGGAGGTCACTTCAGAATTGTCAGTATTAGAAGGTATTGTCATGGAGTTGAGCGATTGCATTTTTCCTTTGCTCAATAAGGTTATTGTGACAGATCAACCTAATGTTGCTTTTAATCAAGCGGATTATGTCTTTATGTTGGGGGCAAAACCGCGTGTCTTGGGGATGGAGCGACATGATTTGTTGCAAGCAAATGCAGAGATCTTTGTTTTGCATGGGCGTGCATTGGGTGAGGTAGCTAGTCGAAAGGTCAAGGTTTTGGTCGCTGGTAATCCATCAAATACCAATACTCTAATTGCGTTAAAGAGTGCTCAGGGTTTAGGGGCTGAGAATTTTACGGCGCTGATTTATTTGGATTTTCACCGAGCCATTGGTCTTTTAGCCGAGCAAGCGGGTGTTCATCCAAATTATGTTAAGGATATAGTGATTTGGGGTAATCATTCAGCAACACAATACCCTGATATCCATCATGCTCAGATTAAAGGCTCGGCGGCGTTGGATTGTGTTGACTATAATTGGTTTGTTGAGGAGTTTATCCCCATTGTTCAGCAGCGAGGCGGGGCGATTATTGAAGCCCTTGGGCATTCAAGTGTGGCTTCTGCAGCCTATGCCGCTGTCTGTCAAATGAAAGATTGGATTGTTGATACTCGGTCTGAAGGGTGGATCAATATGGCAGTCTTATCAGATGGGAGTTATGGTATTGAACCCGGGTTGATTTATTCTTACCCTGTGCGAGTTGTAAACGGGGACGTTGAGATTGTTCGAGGGCTTGATCTCAGTGAGTTTAGTATTGCAAAAATGAAAGAAACAGAATTGGAGTTAAAAGCAGAACGCGATGCTGTTAAGCATTTGTTGACCAGTAGTGATTAGTTTACCGACGGGTTGTTTGGTTAGCGAATAATGTCTCGAGGGGTCTGTCCTGAAAAAAAATCTTTAATGTTTTCAATAACGCGAAGGCCCATGGCATTTCGGGTTTCTTCGGTAGCACTCCCCAAGTGTGGAAGTAAGGTGACATTGTTGAGGCCTAGCAGTTTAGGGTCTATTACCGGTTCGTTTTCAAAAACATCTAGTCCGGCACCGGCAAACCAGTTGTTTGAAAGTGCTGTGATTAAAGCCTTAGTATCGATAACACTGCCACGTGCCGTGTTAATCAAATGGGCTTTAGGGTGTAGCAGTTTTAACCGGTCTTCATTTATAAGGTGATGGTTTTGAGGTGAACCCGGGCAGTGGATTGAGATAAAGTCTGCAGTTTCTAGCACGGCATCGATTGAGTTGCAACTGTGTGCTTTAACGGGTTGTGTTAGGTTGAACGGTACGGGGCTGGTGTTGTAGAAAATGATTTTCATATTAAAGCCAAAATGTGCCTTGTAAGCAGTCGCTTGAGCAATACGCCCGAAACCAATAAGTCCTAATGTTTTTCCAGTCACCTTTTGCCCTAGCATTTGAGTAGGGTGCCAGCCGTGCCATTTTTTTTGACGGATTAGGCGATCTCCTTCGGTACCGCGTCGAGCAGACATCAGTATTAACATCAGGGCTATGTCAGCGGTGCAGTCCGTTAAGATATCCGGTGTATTGGTAACGCAAATGCCCTGATCTTGGGCACTTTGGATATCAATATGATTAAAGCCGACACCGAAATTACCAATGATTTTAGTGCGGATTGGCGTGGTTTTAAAAATAGCGGTGGATAATGGGTCGGTAACGGTCGAGAGGATGGCGTCGAAATGGCTTAAGGCATCTTTAAGCGCTTTAGGCGTTAAGGGGTGGTCCTGATGGTTGAGCGTGCTGTCAAATTCTTTGGCAAGGATTTCTTCAATAGCATCAGGCCATTTGCGGGTGACCAGAACCTTGGGTCTTTGCATCGTTAACTACCTGTTGCAAGTAATAGCAGGTAGTTTAGCAGATAATAAGCGCTAAAGACCCGTGGATAAACAGCGAGTAGGCTGTTGTTTATCCACGGATTATGCGCATTTAGTTGGCAGTAGCGCGGTAATATTCAATAGCTGCAGCCACGCCACTTCCGGGTGTTATGTCAAAGCCATTGTCAAGTAATGCCATTTCTACGCCGGCGATGGCGCCCAGCATGGAAACGTCATTCATGTTGCCCATATGGCCAATTCTGAAAACTTTTCCCGCAACTTCGGTGAGTCCGCCACCCAGTGATATGTTGTATTTATGGTAGGCAGTCGCAATAACGTCACGGGCATCTTTGTCTTCAGGAACGACAACAGCAGAAACGGTATTGGATTCGAAACCGGGTTGAGCGCAGAGCGATAAACCCCAAGCAGTAATAGCTTTTCGGGTGCCTTCGGCAAGACGGTGGTGTCGCGCAAAAACATTTTCAAGGCCTTCTTCCAGTAATAAATCTATCGATTTGCGGAGGCCATGTAAGATTGGGGTAGAAGGGGTGTAGGGCGTATAGCCGTCTTTATTCGTGTTGATGTGGTCTTTTAAGTCTAAAAAGCAGCGCGGGTACGTGTTGGTGTCGCAGGCAGCCATAGCTTTTTGGCTGAAAGCAAGAAAAGCCCCGCCAGCAGGTAGCATAAAGCCTTTTTGTGAGCCACTAATTGCGCCGTCAACGCCCCACTCATCCATTCTAAAATCAAGACTTGCAATTGAGCTGACGCCGTCAACAAACAATAGCGCGGGATGTTGGGCTGCATTCATGGCTAGACGAACGCCGCCGATATCGGAAGTAACGCCGGTTGATGTTTCGTTGTGGGTGGCTAAAACAGCTTTAATTTCATGTCCGCTGTCTTCCTTTAGGCGTGTTTCTAGAGCATCCAGAGGGATTCCTTGGCCCCATTCAACTTCGTGGCATTCGACTTCAAACCCTAAGCGCTTTGCCATGTCCATCCAAAGGTGAGCGAATTGACCAAATCGGTAGATGAGCACTTTATCACCGGGGTTGAGGGTGTTTGTCAGGGCTATTTCCCAGCCGGCAGTACCTGTGGCGGGAAAGATGAACGCTTGACCTTGTTCGGTTTTAAAGATTTTTTTGAGGTCGTGCAATAGTGGCTTGAGAAGTTCTGGGAAGGTCGGTGACCGGTGGTCTTCCATGTCGACGCGCATGGCATTGCTGACTTCAGTTGGAACGTTTGTAGGACCTGGGATGTAAAGATGATTTCGACCCGCCATGGTTTGCCTCTATAAATAAAAGTTAAAGTAATTCGATGTGCTTTAATGTAGCAAATCAATAAATAACCCAATATTATCCCATATAAGCTGTAAAGCAGCAATGCTGTTGTCAAGTGACGGTACTGGACATGGCGACTGATATTTTTGTAGCAAATAAAAACAGGAGTATGGAAAAAAAGACGGCTGGAATATATAATGATGGGTTGCTTTTAGTTGCTTTGAAATTTACGGTGGTAGCTAAGATAATCTGATTGAAATTATAGAGGTTTGGATATTTATTATGAGCTATACATTGTATGAACCATCAGTGCAACGTGTTCAACGTTGTGAACTAGCAGTACCGGGGTCAAGTCCAGAGATGTTTGAAAAAGCACTGGCGAGTGGTGTTGATTTTGTTTTCTTAGATTTAGAAGATGCTGTTGCGCCTGATGACAAGTTGCAGGCACGTAAAAATGTGATTGAGGCTATTAATGATTTAGATTGGGCGGGGCATGGTATAGCTGTTTCTGTCAGGATCAATGGTCTGGATACTCAATATATGGTGCGTGATGTTGTTGACTTGGTCGAACAGGCTGGCGATAAACTAGATACGATCTTAATTCCCAAGGTAGGGGTTTATGCGGATGTCTATATGGTGGAAGCCATGTTAAGCCAACTGGAAGTTCAAGAAGGGTTAACGCATAAAATTGGAATTGAGTGTTTGATCGAAACGGCCTTAGGAATGGCAAATGTTGAAGATATAGCGCGTAATGGGGCAACCGGTAGGTTGGAGGCATTACATTTTGGGGTTGCTGATTATGCGGCGAGTAATCGTGCCAGAACAACTAATATTGGCGGATTAAATCCTGATTACCCAGGAGACCAATGGCATGCAGCTATCAGTCGAATGACAGTGGCGTGTAGGGCTTATGGTTTACGACCTGTTGACGGACCTTTTGGGGATATTAAGGACCCTGCTGGTTATACTGCTGCTGCAAAGCGTGCGGCTGCATTAGGTTGTGAAGGAAAATGGGCTATCCATCCGTCGCAAATTGCCTTAGCTAATGATGTGTTTACACCACCACAAGCAGAAGTTGACAAAGCTAAACGTATTTTAGTGGCATTGAAAGAAGCTGCTGAACAGGGTAAAGGTGCTGCGGCTCTGGATGGGCGATTAATTGATGCGGCTTCTGAAAAAATGGCAACTAATGTTGTTAAGGCTGCCGAAGCAATAGCGTTAAAGACTAAATAAACAGTATTAGATTAAGGAAGGGGAAGGCACTTGGATATTCATGAGTATCAGGCTAAAAATATTTTAGCAGGTTATGGCGTTAAAATCGCTGAAGGTGGACTGGCATATAGTCCTGAACAAGCGACACAGCGTGCTCGCGATATTGGCGGCAATGTTTGGGCTGTAAAAGCACAGATTCATTCAGGTGCGCGAGGTAAAGCGGGCGCTATTAAAATTTGTAAAACACCTGATGAGGTCTTTTCAGCTGCAGATGCCTTATTAGGTAAAACTATTGTGACGCATCAAACAGGGCCACAGGGAAAAGTTTGTTCTCGTCTTTATATTGAAGCAGGAACAGATATTGTTCGAGAGCTATACCTGAGTTTCTTAATTGATAGAGAGTATGAGCGTATTGTTATGATTGGCTCATCTGAAGGTGGCATGGATATTGAAGAAATGGCTGAAAGTAATCCAGGGGCTATTATAAAGATTTATATTGAACCGGCGATTGGTCTACAGGATTTTCAAGCCAGGGCAATGGCTTTTTCATTAGGTCTTCCTGCCAGCATGTTAAGTCAGGCAGTAAAGTTGATTGAAGGTTGTTACCGGGCGTTGCGTGATACCGATGCTAACATGTTAGAGGTTAATCCCTTGGTGATTAATGGCCATGATGAGCTTATTGCGCTAGATGCTAAGATGGACTTTGATGACAACGCCTTGTTCCGACGTCAAAATATTTCGGAATTACGAGATAAATCTCAAGAAGATGAGCGAGAAATGGCTGCTGCCGATAGAGGCTTGAGTTATGTGGGTCTGGACGGTGATATTGGTTGTATGATCAATGGCGCTGGGTTGGCTATGGCTACGATGGATATGATTAAACTAGCAGGGGGTGAACCCGCTAATTTTCTTGATGTTGGAGGCGGTGCTTCGCCGGAACGAACTGAAAAGGCATTTCGATTGGTGTTGGCGGATGACAATGTTAAAGTCATGTTGGTTAATATTTTTGCCGGTATTAATCGCTGTGACTGGATTGCAGAAGGTGTGGTTAAGGCGGTTAAGAATATTGAATTAACGATGCCATTGATTGTGCGGTTATCTGGAACCAATGTCGATGAGGGAAGAGAAATTATTTCAAAAAGTGGCCTTCCGATCATAATGGCGGAAACATTAGCTGATGCGGCTGAAAAGGCTGTAGCAGCACGAAATGACGTGATAGCTAAGCGACAAGGAGAATAGACGATGGCAATTCTAATTAATGAAAGAACACCCATTGTTATTCAAGGGTTTACCGGGAAAATAGGGACCTTTCATGCCCAAGATATGATTAATTATGGTTCAAATGTTGTGGCTGGTATCACCCCAGGAAAGGGCGGGGTTCAGCATTTAGGACGTCCGGTTTTTAATACGGTTAAGGAGTCTGTAGAACAATTAGGTGCCGAAGCGAGTATTATTTTTGTACCACCTGCTTTTGCTGCTGATTCAATTATGGAAGCTGCGGAAGCCGGCATTAAATATTGTGTGGCTATTACTGATGGTATACCTACGCAAGATATGATGAAGGTTAAAAATTATTTAAAAAATTTCCCTGAAGAGAGACGTATGGTTCTTACGGGGCCAAATTGTGCAGGTACGATCAGTCCAGGACGTGCCATGCTTGGTATTATGCCGGGACATATTTATATGCCTGGTGATGTTGGTGTTGTGGGTCGCTCAGGGACGCTTGGTTATGAAGCTGCTGATCAAATGAAAGCATTAGGTATCGGCATTTCAACCTCAGTGGGTATTGGTGGTGATCCTATTAATGGTAGTTCACACCGTAAAATATTGGAAAAATTTGAGCAAGACCCAGAGACTAAAGTGGTTCTCATGATTGGTGAAATTGGAGGGCCTCAGGAAATTGAAGCAGGCTTTTTTGCTAAAGAACACATGAGTAAGCCGGTTGTCGCTTATATTGCCGGTTTGACGGCACCGAAAGGTCGACGGATGGGGCATGCTGGTGCGATTATTTCATCCACAGGTGAGAGTGCGAGTGAAAAAGTAGAGCAACTTCTTGATATGGGTGTCACCATTTCCCCTACGCCTTCAGCAATGGGTGAGACGGTTGCCAAGGTTCTAGCGAGTTTGTAGGGTGTAAAAAGGTGTTTTATATTGCATGGTATCGCCCAGAGTAAGCTATATTTATGGCTAGGTAGTTGGGTGCGTTATGATTTCAGTCGTAGGTAGTTAGTTGGAATATAAAAAGGACAGTTAATGGATGACAATAAAAAGAAAGCGTTAGATGCTGCGTTAATGCAGATAGAGAAACAATTTGGTAAAGGGTCTGTCATGCGGATGGGCGATTCCGCGGCATCAAGAGATATTGAAACGGTGCCGACGGGGTCTTTATCCTTGGATATTGCTTTAGGGTGTGGTGGTCTGCCGCGTGGACGAGTTGTTGAAATCTATGGTCCAGAGTCTTCAGGTAAAACCACGATGACCCTTGAGGTTATTGCACAGATGCAAAAATTAGGTGGTTCAGCGGCGTTTATAGATGCTGAACATGCTTTAGATCCTTTGTATGCTGAAAAAATTGGTGTCAATGTTGATGACTTGTTGGTTTCTCAGCCCGATACCGGTGAGCAGGCTTTAGAAATTACGGATATGTTGGTTCGCTCTGGTGCTGTGGATATGGTGGTTATTGATTCTGTTGCAGCGCTAACACCTAAGGCTGAAATTGAAGGCGATATGGGTGATTCGCATATGGGACTCCAGGCTCGGTTAATGTCTCAAGCGTTAAGAAAATTGACAGGTAATATTAAACGATCGAATACGCTGGTTATTTTTATTAATCAGATTCGTATGAAAATTGGTGTTATGTTTGGTAATCCAGAAACAACTACGGGTGGCAATGCATTGAAATTTTATTCTTCAGTGCGCTTGGATATTCGTCGTATTGGAGCCATTAAGAAAGGCGATGAAATAGTCGGCAATGATACTCGTGTAAAAGTAGTTAAAAATAAAGTTGCCCCACCATTTAAGCAAGCAGAGTTTGAAATTTTATATGGTCAGGGTGTTTCTTTTTTAGGTGAACTGATTGATCTCGGCGTGAAGTATGGCTTCGTGGGTAAAGCGGGGTCATGGTATAGCTGTAATGGTCAAAAGATTGGCCAAGGTAAAGATAATGCACGTACCTATTTAAAAGAGAATGTAGCGCTTGCTATGGAGTTAGAGCAGAAAATTAGAGCGGAAGCTTTTGGTCTTAATGAAGACGTTAAAGCATCTAAAAATGGAGACACTTGATTGAATAATTTGTTATTTAAGTCAGTTGCCGATTAAGTTAGGAATGAGTTTTCATGCTTGAAACGCATGATAGGCTGGAAATAAAACGGTTTTGTTTTCAGTATTTAGCGCGACGTGAACACAGTCAGCTAGAATTGCACCAGAAACTATCTCGTAAAGGTTTTGAAAAAGCAGAAATAACTATTGTCTTAGATGAGTTTGTCATCAATGATTGGCAAAGTGATCAACGCTTTGCAGAAAGTTTTTTTAAACATTGTTTAACCCGAGGGTTGGGCCCGGTACGCATTAACTATGAATTAAGGCAGCGCGGCATTACTGATGAGCACACAGTCATGGGTGAAGAAGACATTGACTGGGGCCAGCACCTGTTAAATGTTTTTCAAAAGAAATTTGACGATAACATGGTTTTAACAGCTCAGGAATGGGCTAAAAGATTACGGTTCTTGCAATATCGAGGTTTTACAACTGAGATGATTCGCGAATTATCTAAAAGCCTGGGTGTTGTGATTAAATAAATTTTTGATGGCGAAGATTTGGCGCTGTTTTGACTTTTTTAAGGCAGTATTATTGCTAGGTAATGGCGTCGCTTTCCGGAGCGACTGAGAGTAATTTAAACAGAGATTTTTTTTGTTTTCAATTAAATAAAAATATTTTGAACTTATGAAAACTATGTCGACAGAACAGCTGCGTGCTGTTTTTTTACAATATTTCGAAGCTAATGATCATGTCATTCAGCCGAGTAGTACGCTTGTTCCGGGAGATGACCCTACGTTGTTATTTACCAATGCAGGCATGGTTCCATTTAAAGATGTTTTTTTAGGACGCGAAAAGCTTGCTTTTAAGCGAGCGACATCGAGTCAACGGTGTGTCCGTGCGGGGGGAAAACATAATGATTTAGAAAATGTTGGTTATACCGCTCGGCACCATACTTTTTTTGAAATGTTGGGGAACTTTAGTTTTGGCGATTATTTTAAGAAAGAAGCCATTCATTTCGCTTGGGACTTTCTGACTAACAAGCTCGAAATACCGAGCGAAAAATTATGGATTACCGTTTTTGATGAAGACGCCGAGGCGGAAGCTATTTGGCTTAATGATATAGGCGTTGACCCCGCGCAATTTTCACGTATTGGAGCAAAAGATAACTTTTGGTCCATGGGTGAAATAGGACCGTGTGGCCCTTGTAGTGAAATATTTTATGATCATGGCGAGAGTGTTGAAGGCGGGCCGCCGGGGTCTCCGGATGAAGAAGGGGATCGCTATATTGAAATATGGAATTTGGTTTTTATGCAGTATAACCGCTCTGCGGATGGGGTTTTAACGGATTTACCGAGTCCTTCAGTTGATACCGGTATGGGCTTAGAAAGAATTGCTGCTGTTCTGCAAGGTGTTCACAATAATTATGAAATTGATCTGTTCCAGAATTTGTTACAGTCTGCCGCGACGGTAACAGGAGTCACAGATACCACGCACAGTTCATTGCGCGTTATTGTTGATCATATTCGTTCTTGTGCATTTCTTATTGTTGACGGTGTAATGCCTTCGAATGAAGGGCGAGGGTATGTGTTGCGGCGAATAATTCGCCGAGCTATTCGACACGGTTATCGATTAGGGGTTCATGATGTATTTTTCTACCAATTAGTTCAGGGGTTGGTAGAGCAGATGGGCTCGGTTTACCCGGAACTGGTTGCCAATCAAAAACAAGTTGAACGTGTATTGGAGAAAGAAGAACAGCGTTTTTCTGAAACATTACAAAAAGGGATGGCGATTTTAGAGGGGTGTGTGGGTGATTTAGAAGGACAAGTGATTCCCGGCGATATTGTCTTTTTGCTTTACGATACCTATGGCTTTCCCGTTGATTTAACAGCGGATTTTGCCCGTGAAAGTAATTTGCAAATTGATCATGAGGGCTTTGAGACAGAAATGCAAAGTCAACGTGAAAGAGCGCGTGCAGCCAGTAATTTTGGCTCGAGTCATGATAAAAATATAGCGAGTAATGTTGAAACGGAATTTGTCGGCTATCAGGATTTAAAGTGCCAAGTTGTTTTGAAGGGATTATTTTTAGACGGTCATGCGGTTGATTGTTTAAACGAAGGTGATGAAGGTATTTTGGTCTTGGATTCAACGCCTTTTTATGCCGAATCCGGAGGACAGGTTGGAGACACCGGCGTAATTACTCTTGAAGGTAATCAGTTTGAAGTTGTTGATACACAAAAACAAGGTAGTCATACTTTTTTACATAAAGGCAGGGTGATTTCTGGTGCTCTACAGCAAGGCCAGAGGTATGAGGCGACAGTTGACCCAATCAGTCGGCAGTTGATTGCTTTAAATCATTCAGCAACTCATTTGTTGCACGCTGCTTTAAGAGAAATATTAGGTGAGCATGTCATACAAAAAGGCTCACTGGTTAATGCGTCACGATTACGCTTTGATTTTTCACATTTTGAGCCGATTGGATTGGAGCAATTGGTACAAATTGAACAGTTAGTGAACCTGCAGATTAGAGAAAATAATCCCGTGACGGTTGATTTAATGACTAAAGATCAGGCTGTTAAAGCGGGGGCGATGGCTCTGTTTGGTGAGAAATATGGCGCTGAAGTTCGTGTGTTGAAGATAGGTGGTTTTTCTACAGAATTATGTGGTGGTACCCATGTGGATCGCTCAGGAGACATTGGTTCTTTTAAGATTGTGGGCGAAACAGGGGTTGCTGCCGGCGTTCGGCGTATTGAAGCAATGACGGGTGAGGCGGCGCTAAATTGGTCTGAAATCAGGAATAAAGCATTAAGTAGTATTGCTGAAGTCGTCAAGAGTACCCCCGAAAAATCATTCGACAAAGTTTGTCAATTAATTGAGAAAAACCGTCAATTTGAGAAAGAATTAGAAAAGGTAAAGTTGAAATTAGCACAAGCCTCACAGGGTGAGTTGAGTGCGCAGGCAGTTGAAATAGAGGGTTTAAAGGTTTTAGCTGTTCAGTTAGATAATGTGGATGCGAAAGGGATGCGTGATGTTTTGGATCAACTAAAAAATAAGTTAGGCAGTTCCGCCATTATTTTAGCGGTTGTAAATGCTGAGAAAGTTAGTTTGATAGCCGGTGTGAGTAAAGATCAGATTGGCCGTATTAAAGCCGGTGACCTTGTGAATCATGTCGCAGCGCAAGTGGGTGGAAAAGGCGGGGGCAGGCCTGAAATGGCGCAAGCGGGGGGTAATGATCCTAAAGGTCTAACACAAGCATTAGCGAATGTTCCTGAATGGGTTCGTAGTCAAATCAGTAGTTAAAAGTGAGTTAAAACAAGTATGGCAAGATATGTTTTTAAATTTGGTGGCACCTCGGTAGGGGACGCTGAGCGGATTAAGAGTGTTGCTGAAAAAGTAAAACAGGCGCATTCTGAAGGTCACGAGATTATAGTTGTGGTTTCAGCTATGAGTGGTGAAACAAATCGGCTCACTGCCTTGGCGGGTGATGTGTTAGTCAAACCCAATCCTCGTGAAATGGACGTGTTGTTATCGACAGGTGAGCAAGTGACTATTGCACTGCTGAGTATGGCGTTGGGTGCTTTAGGATGCCCCGCAGAATCTTTTACCGGTGCTCAGGTCGAAATATTAACGGACTCGGTTCACAGTAAAGCAAGAATAAAAGATATTGGTGTAACGGCCATACAAAAATGTCTGGAGAGTGGGAAGGTTGCTGTTGTTGCTGGTTTTCAGGGTGTTAATGAACAGGGGCATATCACCACCTTAGGGCGTGGCGGTTCAGATACGACAGCTGTTGCTTTAGCTGCGAAACTGGAGGCGTGTGAATGTTATATTTATACCGATGTAGATGGTGTGTATACCACAGACCCTCGTGTTGAACCGACAGCACGAAAAATGGATTCGATTACTTTTGAGGAAATGCTTGAAATGGCTAGTTTAGGCTCAAAAGTTTTGCAAATTAGAGCGGTTGAGTTTGCAGGAAAATATAATGTACCTTTGAGAGTGTTGTCTACTTTTTCTGAGGGTAATGGAACGTTAATAACTTATGAGGATGATGGCATGGAACGGGCATTAATTTCCGGTATTGCATTTAATCGTGATGAGGCTAAGTTGACCATCAACGGAGTGCCAGATTTACCCGGTGTTGCGTCAAAAATAGTGGGTCCGATAGCGGCCAATAATATTGAAATTGATATGATCATTCAGAATATAGCGGATGATGAAACCACTGATTTCACTTTTACAGTTCACCGAAATGATTATCATAAGGCAGTGGCTCTTCTGGAGGAGATTAAAACATCGTTGTCCGCAAAGAAGGTTTCAGGTGATGATACCATTGTAAAGGTTTCGTTAGTCGGTGTCGGTATGCGATCTCATTCGGGTATAGCGAGTAAAATGTTTGATGTTTTGGCCTCAGAAGGTATTAATATCAAAATGATCTCAACATCAGAAATCAAGATTTCGGTTGTTATGGATGAGAAGCACCTTGAGGCTGCGGTACGTGCGCTACATAAATCTTTTGAATTAGCAGGGCAACCGGTACTTTGATGATTTCTTTTCTGTTTAAAAGATGGTAGAATTCTTTGCCTTAATGTGGGTGTAACTTTAGGAGGGTGGCCGTGTTAATATTGACTCGCCGTATTGGAGAGACATTGATGATAGGTGATGAAGTCAAGGTTACTGTCTTAGGTGTGAAGGGTAATCAAGTTAGAATTGGTGTGGATGCACCAAGAGATGTATCGGTCCATAGAGAAGAGATCTATGACCGCATTAAAGAAGAAAAAGAACAAAAAAAACCAGAATAAATATCATTTAAATTGGAGAGATGGCCGAGCGGCTGAAGGCGCTCCCCTGCTAAGGGAGTATGGGTTTTAAAGCCCATCGAGGGTTCGAATCCCTCTCTCTCCGCCATATTGCAGTTATCTTTTAAACACATAACCTACGCGGATTATGCTTCTATAAAGTTAACAGTCATAAGTAACAATCACCCCGATTTTTTTATACCCTTCAACGGTCTGAGCTAGATTGTAGGCTATGGGGGAATTAGCGTGCAACCAACGATATAATACCCTAAGACATTTTTATGTTGTTTTTGAATGGGGTTAATTTAAAGTGTTAGCGCTAGTCACAAGTATCTTTCATAACAGGTAATGCTTGTCGTGCTCTCACTACATGCAAGCCCATACTTCTGCTTAACCCATTGCCATTTCTTGGCATACTCACACCAACAAGACTCTATGGGCGGTTTCCACCTAACCGGTCCCTTGTCGCTTTTTCTTGATTAGTCCTGTCATCGATAGCAATGAGGTTGTCGGGGTCATTAGCAAAGCTTCTTTTCTGCTCCCTAGACCAATTAGCACCGCCTGTTCTATGCGCATGAGCCAAAGGCACAATATGGTCAATGTCTAGGTCTGATGCTTGTGTGAAGGTCATCCCTGTATAGGGACCAACCCATAAGCCGTGAGATACACTACAACCTCTGTTACGTTTGAACTTTACTGGAATTTGAGATGACTCAATTAGAACCTCTGCACGAGTGTTCTGACAGTCGTTGTCTTCATCAATCCAATGAGGCCAATCCTTGCGATTGTAACGAGTAGAGGGCGCGCTCTGGTTATTGGAAATGTAAATTGGTGTTGCTGATGGGACTGACGGTGCTGAACAATACGACTTATGACAATGATACTGACCAGTCTTACGGTTCATATGCCCACCGTTAGCATCAGTTCTACCAGAGTGTGCTTGGGCGGTAATGGGGGCTATTAGGAGCAGTAGGGGATAAGTAATAGCTATAGCCATCATTTTATCTTGTTGAGTGGTGGTTAAAACTTAGTACTAGTCCAGCGTAGGTTAAAATAGGATCCATATTTCAGGACACAGCTAGCTCCTATTAAGTTGCTCTAGTACTTACTAGTTCTTATTGAGGACTTGATTAATACACCACCCTTATTGAACTCTAATATAGCAGTGATAGTTTTAGTTGAGCTTGATGTTGTTGATTGAGCTTTACGATTAGAGTCAGATGTACTACCAGCCAAGATGATAATACTTCCACCTACCGTGTTAGATTCATTTGCACTATTATCAGTAGTGGTTGAAGTTCTGGTCACTCGGTCGTATGTCCAAAGTTCTCCTTGGCGATCCATCATCATATTGTCGGGTGAACCAAACAACTTAATTACATCTCGTTGAGTTGACACCCCTTCCTCTAGATGCATTTTCAATGCGCCATAACTAATGTCAGTCTCTGAATGTGCCGCTACAGCCATCATCATTAATGTAACTGCTAGTATGATTTTTCTCATAATGGCTCTCCTCACCTATTTAAAATAATGTTCTGTTGGAATAGTTCTTTTTCAGTTGTATCCCAGAATCTCTTGTAAATAAGAGCCAGGGTGCTTGCTGGTAATGTGTATTTCGGGTACTCATTTCCTTGAAGTTGTCCAGCATTAATAATTATTTTTAACCATTCTCCTGCAGCTGATTCGGGACCAACATAGGGAGAGACTGTATAAGTAATCCTCAAAGACACTTGATGGTCCAACTTGCGTTCCATAACTATCACATTGATAGATATAGTATTCAGTTCTTCTTTCTTCTGACTAAGTATCGCGTTGACCATCGTATCTGCGTCAGATTCAAACGTCATAAGTTCTCGATACTCATCTTTCAACACGTTAACAATCTTCTGTCTGTGTCTACGTTCTGCAGCATAGACTGCTTCATCTAAGAACGTACTATCTCTATTCGCTGTTGCGGACAATACACCTAGAGAGTAGTCTTGGTTATTGATATGAAACCCTAGTTCCAGAAGGGCCGCCATTGCAGCTTGTAGTATTTCTTTCTTACCTCCTTTGACGTACTTGATATGGTTTGCTTTATGAATATCTTCTCCCTCTTTTTTAATTTGTCTAGCCATATTCTCGAAGCTAACCTTTACCGCATCGGATGTCTCTCGAAACTTACGAGACATAGGGTTGGTACAACCTTGTAATAATAGAGCCGCTGTAAGTATTAATAGAATCGTCTTCATAATAATCTTCTATTCGTTTGGTATGATGTTTTGTTGAAATAGCAACTTGGCTATCATTTTTTCCTATCGATGACCAAAACGTTTGCGAGTACACTCCTTAAACTACCGCCTAATTCTAGGGAAATTATTGAAGCTAACTCAACCATCCTTATTAACCTTGCTACTCTTTGGTTTAGACTTGTTAAATGTTGAGCTTCCCACATGCCTGTTCAACACAATCTGCGTTGAACCACCGTTGTTAATTTAATTGCAATCTTCTTAAGGCACCAGAACTTCTCGCAATTTCGGAACATACTGTTTAACCTTCTTGGAATCCATTATTATTCCTCCTCTTGGGTAATATTAGTTGTCACATCTGAATAATCAATCGGATTAATTCTGTCTGATTCCCTAGTGTATCTATCCAACACAATCTGTGTTGCACCGCCATTGTTCAGTTCCGTTGCTCGTTCCTGTGTTCCCAATTTCATTCTTGGAAATAGATGCGTATGTTTCTTGTCCTGTTTTGTAGTCATCATGTACCACTACAAGTTTAGCTAGAAAAGAGTTATTACCATAAGTGCGCCATATTGGGTGTAATTTAAGCTATGGTGTTGGTTACTTGAATACAAGCTTCCACTGTCGTTAGGTTTAATAGATCCCATGAAACAACATTACTTCTCCCTATCCTTTTACCCAATAAATGATGACTCTATCAGTTTGCTTAAACAGATAGTTGAACCGTCTGTATTCGAGGCGGGTGATAAGCTGCGTGAAGCAACGATTAACAAGCGTTACGATTGTTTAGTTCGCATCTTGTCTTCGGTGATCACCTTAACTGAGCTAGACCTCAATAGGGGGTTATATAGAAGTCAAAAAACAGGCGCCTATTCGGACTCATCCGTTCCGTATAGAGTCTTTGTTTTTGTCTCGGGTTATTTGGTAGAGCAAGGTTATTTGGTTAAAGTAGCAGGGGAGCAATTGGAACGAATAGCGACCACCTATTACATCACCCAAAAGCTTGTTGACTATTGTTTAAACGCTGAAATAACAGCTAAGGATTTTACGCTTACTCATTTAGTGCGTGCAAGATATCCAAGTCAACGAGATAAGAAAGGTAGGAAGATTCAAGGTAAATCGGTCAGCAACATGAGTCGCTCTAAGCACTATCAAGATCAGTACCGTATTGTCAGTGGACTTAATAATGACCTGAGCAAGCATACGTTATCCGATGTTTCGTTTGTTGGGCTTTATCGTTCGTTCTCTAATTACGATGATAAAAATCCAGTGCTAACCGATGGTGGACGCTTGTATGCCGAGGGGGGTAGTTATCAACTGCTTAATATGGCCAAACGGTTGCAGCTCAAGATAGACGATGAACCCGTTGCAGAAGTGGATATAACAGCCAGTCATTTTACCTTGATTTGTCTGGTAGCGAGTATGTTAGACGGTCGTGTTATTCCTGTTAATTTAAATAAAGACCCTTATCAGATTAAAGGCCTTCCGAGAGCAGTAGTAAAACAGTGGGTTGTTGCCTATTCGGCCAAACTAAAACCATTAACTCGGTGGTCTACAGACTCAGTTGGAAAGCTTAGAGAAAAGCATATTAATCTGGCAGACTATCCAGTTAAAGATGTGGGTAAGGTTATTGTGAGCAAGTATCCATTTTTAGAGGCCTTAAGTTCTGCTAATGTGACTTGGGGTTACCTGCAACGAAGAGAGGCAGATGCTATTATCATGACAATGCACAGGCTCAGTCAAGAGCATGATATTCCTGCTTACCCCGTTCATGATAGTCTTATTGTTAAACGATCTGATGTGCCTTTGGTGAGGCGCATTATGAAAGAATCATTTGAAAGTGAGATAGGCTTTACGCCGGTCTTGAAAGTAAATGTAGCCGACTAAATTAGTGGGGTGACAAGGGGTGTTTTTCTTACCTCTAGCGTTGCTGTTACTTTTCCCAGTACCGCTCTATCACCCCGCCCCTTGATATTACGCCTGTGGGGAAATTCGTTACTGGATTGCAATAGAGTCTTTAATAGGCTGAGTGCACATAACTTGGACGGCGTCGTTTCTGGTTAGTGAGCGGTAAAAACACTGAATTTTAAAATCGTATTTTTGGGTGTTAATAAGTCTTAAAGCGTAATTTTTTCTTGGGCGGGTTTTTGCTTTTCAGCGCAGGAATCCTGAGCATTATAGAATTTAATAGCGTGATGATAAACGTAGGTTGAGTTTATAAATTGCCATGGTATAATTTCTCCTCGTTGTTATTTGGTAGGTTGTTGAATACGGCGCTGGTTGCTAAACGGTAGTCATGTAGCCGCAGTTGTTTCAAACGGTTATAAGCGGTAACTTACTGATTTATCATGGATTATCCTTTGTTTTTAGTATTTTAATGCTGGCTGGTTTGTTAGCCGCGCACCCGTTGATAACTTGCTTTTTAGTCTTGACTGGAAGGTTATTATAAAGGATAATTACTCGTTGTTATGCGCCCGTAGCTCAGCTGGATAGAGTACTCGGCTACGAACCGAGCGGTCGGGAGTTCGAATCTCTCCGGGCGCGCCATAAAAAATAAATCCCCTGTAGCTCAGTTGGTAGAGCGGGTGACTGTTAATCACTAGGTCGGCGGTTCGAGCCCGTCCGGGGGAGCCATATATAAGTACTACTGAAAGGTTTGCAAGTTATCTTGCAAACCTTTTTTATTTTGTACCGCCAGTAAATTGATAAGATGAGTAAACGGAAATAGGGTTGAGTGTACTTATTAAGCCCAAGCTGGGTGTTTAAATGAGGTGAAGCAATGTATTGTTTGGGCTATTTGAATCGATTGTTTTTTTTGGCGATAGTTTCGACAGTGAGCATGGCTGAAAATAATCACCATCATCCAGTTACCCTGCAATATGACAGTGATTTGTCGTTGTCTGCATTGGTTGAAAATACGTTAGCTAAATCGCCTGATCAATTCTGGTTAGAGGCGTTAGCGACGGAGGTTGAGGCGTTACGTAAAAGAAGCGATAGTTGGGCGGCGGGTGCTGCAAGCATTGACTTGGGGTATCAAGAAGCATCAAGTGGAACGCTTCATTTTATTGATGGTGGTGTTAGTGTGCCGATATGGCACTGGGGCCAGCAGGATGCTGAAGCACAAGTTGCGTATGCGGCTGCACAGGGGTTTTTAGATCAAACCGCTACTTTTCAATTGCAGGTAGCAGGAATTATTCGTGCGGTCTTATGGGACTATGCATTGAGTGAATTTAAATTAAAAGAGGCGATGCTTGCAGTTGAGTTTTCTGAGCAGGCTTTAGTGGCCGTTTCGCAATCTGTTCAGTTGGGTGAGTTGTCGCATTTGGATTTATTACCTATCAAAAGAGAGTTGTTAACTCAAAGAACACAGTTAGCTCAGGTTAAAGCAAATTTAAATAAGACGGCTAAACGTTTTCAAACAATGACGTATTCAAATGTTGTTCCTTATCGGTTTGATGAAAAACGTACAGACTCGAATGAAATTAATGTTAATCATCCGCTATTGGCATTCATTAACAGTAAAATAGCTAGAAAAAAAGCTGAATATCAGGCCTTATTTTTACGGGGTTCAGGACAAACAAGGTTATCTTTAGGGGTTAATAGTGACCGAGGTGATAGTCGCAGTAATGATACCGAGAGCTTTAATATTGCACTTAATATTCCTCTAGGGAGTGAGGCTCACAATGGTCCGGCATTGTCTGTTATAAGTATTGAATTAACTAAATTAGTCGCGGATAGAGCGCATTTGATTAATCAGCTTAATAATAATGTTTTTGAGTTATCACAGAATATTGGTTTAGGAGACGATGTTTTAGTGATGGTTAAAGAAATTGCGAACTTAGAAAGTGATCGTTTGAAAATATCTGAGCGTAGTTATCAAGCCGGGGAGTTGAGTTTGTATAAGTTTAAGAAAATTCAATTGACTCAGCGACGAGCCGCGTTGAAAGTCATGGAGCAAGTTATTATTAATAATAAGACTATCGCCTTGTATAATCAATCGTTAGGCGTGCTCCCATAGCGTGTAAAATATTAACAGGTATGTTCTTAGGTTTTGTTAGGACTTGATCGCGTGCTTGAAGTGTAAAAATCTATTATGATATCAGCGCGAATTAAATTGAAGAGGGTCAACATATGACGGTAATGGAAAAGCAACTCACCACGGAAGTATTAGTTATTGGGGGCGGTCCAGGAGGGTATTCTGCAGCGTTTAGGGCGGCTGATTTGGGTAAACAGGTCACCTTAGTGGAGCGCTACCCTGTATTAGGCGGGGTGTGTTTGAATGTGGGTTGTATTCCTTCAAAAGCATTGTTGCATGTTGCTAATATTTTAAGTGAAAGCAAAGAAATTGGTGTGTCTGGGGTTACTTTTCAACCCCCTGAGATCGATAAAGAGAAGTTAGTTGAATGGAAGAGCAGTGTCACTTCGCAGTTAACAACAGGTTTGTCAGCCCTTGCTAAACAAAGGAATGTCACGGTATTGCAGGGAACCGCTCGATTTTCTGGAACCCATGAGGTTATCGTTGAAAATGAAGAAGTTGAGAGCGCGGTAAAATTTGAAAATGTGATTATCGCGGTCGGTTCTCAGCCGGTTAAAATCCCTTCGTTTCCAAATGAAGATAGCCGCTTAATGGATTCAACGGGTGCTTTGGAGCTAAAAGATATCCCCGCTAAGCTACTGATTGTGGGGGGAGGAATTATCGGTCTTGAGATGGCAACCGTTTACCATGCGCTAGGGAGTGAGATAACTATCGTTGAAATGATGGATCAACTTATTCCCGGTTGTGACAAAGATTTAGTTAGGCCGTTGGCGCAAAAGGTTAAAAAGCAGTATGACAATATTTTTCTGTCTACCAAAGTCACAGAGATTCTAGCGCAAGATGATGGCTTAAAGGTTACTTTTGACAAGCAAGGTACTGTGGTAACGGATCTTTTTGATAAAGTCTTGGTTGCCGTAGGCCGTAGTCCAAATGGTCATGTTATTGATGCGGAAAAAGCAGGGATAACGGTTACCGAAAGAGGGTTTATTGAAGTTGATAAGCAAATGCGTACTAACGTAGACCATATTTTTGCAATTGGTGATGTTGTTGGCAATCCTATGTTAGCGCATAAGGCGGTCCACGAGGCTAAAATAGCGGCAGAAGTGATTGCCGGTGAGCGTGTTGAGTGGCAGGCGTTAACGATACCGTCAGTTGCTTATACTGATCCTGAAGTTGCGTGGATGGGGTTAACTGAAATCGAAGCTAAGGCGCAAGGTATTGCTTATAATAAAGGGGCATTTCCATGGGCAGCCAGTGGTCGATCGTTAAGCATTGGGCGTAAAGAGGGGCTGACAAAATTAATTACCGATAAGGAAACAGGACAAATACTGGGTGCTGGAATTGTAGGTACTAATGCCGGTGAGTTGATTGGGGAAGCCGTCTTGGCATTGGAAATGGGTGCGTGTGCTGAAGATATAGCCTTAACGGTTCATCCGCATCCGACTCTCTCAGAGACACTCGGTTTCTCTGCGGAAATGATTGAAGGCACAATAACGGATTTATTGGTTAAAAAACGTTGACCATAGGTTAGAAGCGGTCAAAATTAGGTAGAAATTTATTTAAATTATCAATGGTAATATTTGTATGAGTTCAGAAACAAATAAGGTTGTTTTAGCGTATTCAGGTGGTCTGGATACATCCGTTATCTTGCAGTGGTTAAGAGACAGTTATAATTGTGAGGTTGTCACGTTTACTGCTGATTTGGGGCAAGGTGGTGAGGTAGAGCCTGCCCGAGAAAAAGCGAAAGCGTTGGGTATTAAAGAGATATATATCGATGATTTAAAAGAAGACTTTGTGCGTGATTATGTTTTCCCTATGTTTCGCGCTAATGCCGTTTATGAAGGGGAATACTTATTAGGAACATCGATTGCACGGCCGCTAATTGCTAAACGGTTGATTGAGATTGCTAATGAAACCGGTGCTAATGCGGTGTCACATGGGGCGACAGGTAAAGGTAATGACCAAGTTCGTTTTGAATTAGGGTGTTATGCGTTACGTCCAGATATTCAAATTATTTCACCTTGGCGTGAATGGGACCTAAATTCACGTGAAAAGCTTTTAGCGTATGCTGCAAAACATAGGATTCCAGTGGAAATGAAGCGTGGCAATGCTTCGCCTTATTCTATGGATGCTAATTTATTGCATATTTCTTATGAGGGCGGAGTGTTAGAAGACCCATGGGCCGAGGCTGAAGACGATATGTGGCGATGGAGTGTCGCGCCTGAAAATGCACCTGATCAGGCGCAGTTTCTTGATTTAACGTTTCAAAATGGTGATGTCGTCAGTATTGATGATGTTCCGTATTCGCCAGCAGAAACATTAGCATTATTGAATAAAATAGCCGGTGCTCACGGTGTTGGGCGCCTGGATATTGTAGAGAATCGCTATGTGGGAATGAAATCGCGGGGGTGTTATGAAACGCCAGGTGGATCAGTTTTGTTAAAAGCACATCGGGCGATTGAATCTATTACATTGGATCGTGAAGTGGCACATTTAAAAGATGAATTGATGCCGCGTTACGCTAAGTTAATTTATAACGGTTATTGGTGGAGTCCTGAAAGGGCTATGTTGCAGAACATGATCGATGCCTCACAAGTGACCGTAAACGGTAAAGTGCGCGTAAAGTTGTATAAAGGCAGTGTCTCGGTTGTCGGTCGAATGTCAGACACAGATAGCTTATTTGATGAAAATATTGCTACCTTTGAAGATGATGGTGGCGCTTATAATCAAAAAGATGCGGAAGGGTTTATTAAGTTAAATGCCCTAAGGTTGCGAATTGCTGCAGAAAAACAGCGAAGTTAGTCATTTTTAATGATTTTTGGGCGCGTTTAGTGGATAAAGGCGCTTTTTAATCTCAGTGTTATGAATCGATAAGGGCTACTTTTTTTACGCCATAGCATTTTAAGGGTAAACGCCGTAAAAAGTGCTTTGATTAGAGAGTGAAGGTTGTATACTGAACGGCCCTTATTTAAATTGATTGTCGGCAATAGCTACGGTTACTCTTGTTGAGAGAGAGTTGTTTGATGCAAAAATATGATATACAAAATCATTCTGAGCAGGCTGTATTGGGCTTAAATAATCCTTCCTTTGTGCGCTTGCAATGGATGGGTCGCGCTACTATGGCCAGTAGTTTTTTGCTGTTGATCATTACCGTTTTCTTTGGTTATTCCGTTTTTTCTCAGAATTCGCTTACAAGCTTGGGTCGTTATCAGAGCCCTAATCCTGTCTCGGTACACAAAATAGTTGCGAATCCGGCTTTGTCAGCAGAGATTGATATGCTCAAAGGCCAGATGGTTTCGATGATGAGTGGCTCCATAAAAGCTAAGTTAACACAGTTGCAAGAGAGTATTAATGCCGGTAAGGTGACGAAAAAAGAGTTAGTTATTCTTAGCGATTTAACTAAAGAGCTGGATGCGTTAAGAGCGGTTTCGAGGCCGCGTATTGGCGTGGGTTCGGTAGATCAATCGGTTTTAGTGTCAAAAGGACCTCAAGACCCTGCTATCTTATTAAAAGAATTGTCAAACTTGAAGCTATTGGTTTATTTGTCGATTGTTTCTTGTGGTTTAATGTTTGTAGCATCGGCGGGTGTTTGGTTACAAACTCGGTTTGTATTACAACATTATGATAAATACCAACCTAGTTTGACGCGCCAAGATTAGATGATGTGCACAAAAAAACCGGACATGGTTAAAGAACCATGCCCGGTTTTTTGTGAATCTTATTTTATTTCTTAGGCTTTTTGATTTTGCCGCCACCAGCGCTTAAGTAATCATAAACAGCTTTGATTGCTTTATCACCTGTGTAACCTTTCTTCTTACCAACAGCGTCGATTGCCGCGCCAGCTTTAGGCATTGCATTTTTTCCGTTAGTAATTGTTTCTTTGAATTTACTAAAAGATAAAGAACCGTCTTTAATGTTTTTAATTAAATTTGGGTTAGTCGCAATGTCGTGACAAGTTGCACAACCACGTCCAAATGCTCGATCATAAATTTTACTACCTACCCAAAGATCCATGTCGCTTGCTGCAAAAGTTTGACTGCTTAATACAAGTGTCGCAGCACCTGCCATTATTGCTAATGATTTTTTCATACTAACCTCAATAGATTTAAAGAAATATGACTTAAATTAGATAAAAAAACTTAAGCCATTAATTAAAATTTTAACAAGGATAGGATAGATAATTTACAACAAAAAGACAAATAAATTTGTCAGTATTTACGGTAAAAAATGATTTAATCAAGTATTCACTTAAATGCTCGGCTTAAACCAGGTTAATTTATCGTGTAACCGAACCACATTGCCAACGATAATCAAAGTGGGGGCCTTGACCGGGTGGGTAAGAATGCGTTGAGGTAAAGATTCTAATGTACCGGTAATTACTTTTTGGTGTTTGGTGGTGCCTTGTTGTATGAGCGCTGCCGGTAAATCTTTAGAGCAACCATGTTCAATGAGGGATTCACAGATATGTTTTAAACCCAGTAATCCCATATAAATCACCAGTGTTTGATTAGGATTTACTAGGCCCTCCCAATTTAAATTTATTTGATTATCTTGATAGTGACCGGTGACAAAAGTACATGATTGTGCATATTGCCGGTGGGTCAGTGGAATACCCGCATAACTGGCGCAACCGGAGGCAGCCGTGATGCCGGGAACGACTTGGAAATTAATGTTATTTTCCATTAATGTCTCAATTTCCTCACCGCCTCGGCCAAAAATAAATGGGTCGCCCCCTTTGAGACGTACAACGCGATGACCTTCAAGAGCAAGTCTTGTGAGCAGTTGGTTAATGGATTCTTGTGGAAGGGTGTGTTGATCGCGTTGTTTCCCAACATATATTTTTTCAGCATCACGTCGGATAAGGTTAAGGATATCCTCTGAAACTAGGCGATCGTAAACAACAATATCAGCTTGTTGGATGAGTCTTAAGGCTCTGAGGGTAAGGAGGTCTGGATCACCGGGTCCTGCGCCAACCAGATAAACTTCTCCACGTGTTTTCGCGTCTGTAGCGTATGCAAGGATTTCTTCGTTCAGAGTGTCTTCAGCTTTTTTATCTTGTCCTGCAAAAATCAACTCAGCAACGCCACCTTGGAAGGCCTGTTCCCAAAAAAAACGACGTTGTTGAGGGTTTTGGATATGTGCTTTGACTTTGTCTCGATAATTTCCAGCCAGTTCAGAAAGGCGACCATAACCATAAGGAATGAGTGTTTCTATGCGTGTCTTTAACAGCCGGGCGAGCACGGGTGCTGTTCCCCCTGAAGAAATAGCGGCAATGATTGGGGAGCGATCAATAATAGCAGGAAAAATAAACTGACATAATTTAGGGTTATCAACGACGTTCACTAAAATGTTAAGTGAGTTGGCTGTATCGGCAACAAGCGCATTAATGGTTGGGTTATTCGTTGCAGAAACAATGAGCCGAAAACCTTGAGCGTCACTGAGACCGTCGAATTCTTTTTGGATAAGTGTTAGGGCTAATTTTTTTTCAAGGGATTTAACGGTTGTAGAGAACGATGGGGCTAATACGGTTATCAGAGCACCTGACTTTGACAGGATTTCAATTTTACGGGCGGCTATTTCACCCGCGCCGACGATAAGACATTTTTGTTGATTAAGGCGTAAAAAGACAGGAAAAAATTGCATGGGTTAACCTAAAAGTATTTTATAAATGGTTATGGTTTATAATAATTCATTATTCACGGTGACATGAAAAAAATATGCTTGCTATTGATTACGATTATGATGTTGATGCGAGTGGTTTGAATTGCCCGCTCCCATTGTTGCGCCTAAAAAAGGCGTTGATAGCCATGTCCTCTGGTGAAGTGGTACGTGTGATCGCTACTGACCCTGCCGCACATTTGGACTTTGGCGTTTTTGCCGAGCAATCTGGTAATACTTTACTTGAGGTGGCTAAGTCTGGAGATCAACAGGTTTTTTATTTCCAGAAAAAATAACTTTTTAAGTGTTGGCTTGGGCGTGCTCACGGAGGCTGATAACAGGCCATTTTTGTTTTTCTGCAATGCTTCTTAATTTATCATCAGGATCAACAGCAACAGGATTGTCGACGATGTTTAATAAGGGTAGGTCGTTATGGGAATCACTGTAAAACCAACTATCGGTCAGATTAATTTCTGTTGTTTTAAGCCACTCGTTGAGTAATTTTACTTTTCCATCTTGAAAGCAAGGGATGCCGGAAACTTGTCCGGTAAAACGCCCTTGTTTGTTTTCAGGGACAGTCGCCAGTAGGTTGTCGATACCATACAAGTTAACGATAGGTTCAGTGACAAATTTATTGGTGGCTGTGATGACAATGAGTGTGTCACCTTTTGATTTGTGGTGTGCTATTAATGTTTTTGCAGGTGTTAGTAGAATGGGCTTGATGATTTTTTCAATGAATTGCGCTCTAAGTCTAAAAAGGTGATTAATATTTATTTCGGCCAGTGGCTTGAGTGCGAAAGCCAAAAACTCATTGATATCAAGTGTTCCGAGTTTATAGTCCTCATAAAAACGTTGATTAGCTAATTCATAGAAGGTGCTGTCGACCATGCCCTGGGAAACTAAAAATTGTCCCCATAAAAAATCGCTATCATCGGCTAATAAGGTATTGTCTAAATCAAAAATGGCTAAGCTCACGTAAACAAGTCCTGTGGTAGTGAATAAAAATTAGCACTATACATAATCTCTTTTATTATGAAACAATGTAAAGTGATTTAAGGGTTTCTTTGATGCCTTATTATAACAATAAGCGTTCGATAAAAAGAGGGATTGGATGGTATTAAAATGATTGATTCGAATGGATATCGAGCTAATGTTGGCATTGTTATTTGTAATGATGATGGCAAATTGTTTTGGGCAAAACGGGTTGGTGCAGATGCTTGGCAGTTTCCGCAAGGTGGCATTAAATTCTATGAAGACCCAGAAACAGCAATGTATAGAGAACTTGAGGAAGAGGTTGGGCTAACGTCTAAAGATGTACAGTTACTGGGTCGAACGAGATATTGGCTACGTTATGATTTACCAGAACATTATATTCGCAAGAAATCAAAACCCTTATGTATTGGACAGAAACAAATTTGGTTTTTGTTACGGTTGTTGGGTCCTGAGGATGCTATTGTTTTGAATGGACATGAGAATCCTGAATTCGATGATTGGTGTTGGACTGATTATTGGGAGCCGTTGGAGGGGGTTGTTTATTTTAAACGGTGGACTTATCAGCGGGCATTACAAGAACTGGGGAGTTTGTTAGTTGGAAATGAAAACCCTGTACGTGCTGAGGGTTATTTGTCTAAATCCATAGACGGTCAAATAAGTTCATTGGGGCGTTAATTACGTGGGAATTAGCGTATGGATTGTTGACGTTATTTCACCGTTTGGAAGCAATGTTACCGAACGATAACAAGGGGGTTCAGGGGTAATGGCAAAGTGTTTACTGTTGGGTTTAAATTGATAACACGTTGACGGTGTTCCTAGAATAGCGGTGCCAGCCGTGTGTGTTTCTAGTATTTGGTGGGTGTGGCCGGAAAGGATTAGTCTGACGTTGTTGTAGTTTTGGAGTGTTTTTAAGAATTGCTCACTTTGTTCTAGTTGCATATGATCCATCCATGAACTTCCCGTTGGAATGCAATGATGATGGAGTGCTATAACGGAAAAGTAGTCCTTTGAAATGCTCAAAGTATCCTGTAAGAAAGCCATTTCTGGAGCGGCAATCGAACCTTGTTTTTCTCCTACAATTTGACTATTCAAAGTAATTATTTGCCAGTTACCGAGGCGTGTTATTTTGTTACACGTCATCGGTGGTTGGGAAAATATTTTCAACATGATGGGGTAGTTATCGTGATTCCCTGGCAAACAAACGATCGGGATTTGATGCCGCGAGAGTCGCTCTTTCAGGCGATTATAAACGGTGTCAACAGGGTCTTCTGCTAGATCACCTGTAAGAAGGATTAAATCAATAGCAGGGTGTGTTTCGATGGCTTGCTCGAATATTTTTAAGAAGGATTGTTCGGGGCAAATATCATGGGCGTATTTTTCGGGTTGTGCAAAAAGATGTAAATCGGAAAACTGTAGCAACGTGAATACATCATTTTTTATGGTTGGCCGCATTAGAAGATTAACTAATCTGTTTGTGAAGTATTTTAGCTTTTCTTTCAATCTGTTGTGGTTTGATACCGATTTCAGCTATAGCTTCGAGGTCTATTTCTAGGAAACCTTGCTCAAAAAACCAGTGGGAGGATTGCGTAGAAAAGGCAATCACTTGACGAATTTTGTTTTGTTTTGCTTGGGTTAGCGTGTGGGCCAGTAATTGTTGGCCGCGTGCAGCATGCTGATAGTCAGGGTGTACGGCTAAGCAAGCGACTTCAGCTATAGTCGTGTGGGGGAATGTATTTAAAGCAATGCAGCCAATAATCAGGCCATCTCTTTCTAGGATTGAATAATTTTCAATATCTATTTCAATGTGTTCGCGAGAGCGTGCAATTAGTTTATTTTCGGCTTCTAAAGGTCTGATGAGTTCAAGAATTCCAGGAATATCATGGGTTGTGGCGGTTCTCAATTTTTCATATGAATTGGCACTGATTAAGGTGCCAACGCCGTTTCTGGAAAATAATTCTAGTAGCAATCCACCTTCTAAATGGCGGTTGATGAGGTGAACTCGGTCAACATTTTTTTGACAGGCTTTTATAGCCGCTGTCAGTGACGGTTTGAGGCTATGGTCAGATGCATTAGTTAATAAAACACTGGCTTCTGAGACTGTGAGTTGAGGGATTAGATGTTGAGTGGTCTCATTCAAGCAGTTCTCTTCGGTCATTAAAATGAGTTTGTCGGCTTGTAATGCTATGGCAACGTCAGTGGCAACCTCTTCAGCGGATAGATTGAATACTTCACCTGTAGGTGAGTAGCCAATTGGAGAAATGAGTACAACGTTATGATTTTGAAGGTGAGCATTAATAGCCGTACTGTCGATACGTCGAACCCTCCCTGTAAAACAGAAATCAGTACCCTTGAGAATGCCAATGGGCTTGGCTGTAACAAAATTTCCTGAGGTTACTTTTATTTTAGCGCCAGACATAGGGGAGTTAGCCAGCCCCATAGATAATAAGGCCTCTATTTCAACTCGAGCATGACCGGCTGATTCTTTAACATATTGCAATGTGGTGCTGTCCGTGATGCGGTGAGGGCCGACAAAAGTTGAATGCTGGTTATTTTTCTTTAGACGTTGTTCTATTTGGGGGCGGATGCCATGAACCAAGACAAGTCTGATCCCTAAGCTGTTTAACAGGGCAAAATCATGGACGTGATTTGCAAAAGATTTACTTTGAACAGATTCCCCACCGAAGAAAATGACAAAGGTTTTATTTCGGTGGGCATGGATATAAGGTGAAGAATCGCGAAACCAATTGATAAAAGAGGCTTGTTGTGTCAAGGGTTCAGGCATGGGCTTTTAAGGGTTTGCGATAGATGACATTATTCAAAGCGATCAGTCACAGCGCCTTCAGAGGCTGAGTTAACCAGTTTGGCATATTTGGCTAAAACACCACGCGTGTAGCGAGGGGCAGGGGCTTGCCAGCGTTCTAGGCGACGATTTATTTCATGTTCGTTTAAATCAATATGTAGAATATTTTTTTCAGCATCGATCGTGATAGTGTCGCCATCTTCAACAATGGCAAGTGGACCTCCCACATAAGCCTCAGGGGTGATATGCCCAACCACAAAACCATGGGTGCCACCTGAAAAACGACCGTCAGTAATCAAAGCTACATCTTGTCCCAGACCTTTACCCATAACTGCTGAGGTAGGTGAAAGCATTTCACGCATTCCTGGGCCACCTTTGGGGCCTTCATAGCGAATGACAATAACGTCGCCTTTAATAATATCTCCATTTAAAACACTTTGCAGAGCCTGTTCTTCACAATCAAAAACTTTTGCAGAACCTGTGAAAGTAAGTCCTTCTTTACCCGTTATTTTAGCAACAGCCCCGTCCCCAGCAAGATTGCCGCGGAGAATGACTAAATGGCTCTCGGATTTGATGGGCTTATCTAGTGGTCGGATCATATCCTGGTTTGGGGGATAGGGGGCTACATTAGCGAGGTTTTCTGCTAAAGTTTTGCCAGTTACTGTTAAACAGTCACCGTGCAGTAAGCCGTGGTCGAGTAAAATCTTCATGAGTGGTTGAATGCCGCCAATTTCAATAAGTTCAGCCATCTGATAGCGACCGCTTGGTTTTAAATCAGCAACCATTGGAACTTTTTTTCCGATGCGGGTAAAGTCATCTAAAGTGATATCAACGTCAGTGGCGCTGGCCATGGCTAGAATATGCAATACCGCATTGGTAGATCCTCCCAACGCTATGATAACGGTAATGGCATTTTCGAATGCCTGTTTAGTCATAATATCACGCGGCTTAATGTCATTATTGACTAGGCTTAGTACGGCTTTTCCTGCGCGTTCGCAGTCCATTTTTTTGTCGTCTGAGATCGCTGTTTGGGCAGAGCTATTGGGTAGGCTCATGCCTAATGCCTCAATGGCTGAAGCCATCGTGTTAGCGGTATACATGCCACCGCATGATCCGGCGCCAGGGATGGCTTTACTTTCAATAGCAGACAGTTCAGCATCATCAATTTTGTCGTTAGCGCGTTGGCCTACGGCTTCAAAAACCGAAACTACGTCGAGTTTCTTTTTGTTATGGCAGCCGGGCATGATCGTTCCACCGTAGACAAAAATGGCTGGACGATTTAGGCGGGCAAGCGCAATCATACAGCCAGGCATATTTTTATCACAGCCACCAATAGCAACAACACCATCGAACCCCTGACAGCCGACAACGGTTTCAATTGAGTCGGCAATAACTTCCCTGGAGACTAATGAGTATTTCATCCCTTCAGTACCCATAGAAATGCCATCTGAAATGGTTATGGTATTAAAAATAACGGCTTTGCCATCAACGGAATTAATACCCTCGGCAGCATAATCGGCTAATTTGTTAATGTGCATGTTACACGGGGTAACCATGCTCCACGTGGAAGCGACACCTATTTGTGGTTTAGAGAAATCGTTGGTCGTAAATCCTACTGCATGAAGCATGGCGCGACTTGGGGCGCGCTCCATTCCATCTACTATTTTGGAAGAGAATGTTCTGTTATTTTTGTCAACTGAATTTGTCATGGCCTGATGTCCTAAGTAATCTGTTGAGAGGTGGGTGGTTTATAAACTGTCCCAGCTATTAGTGCGTCTATGCCAACTTATTTTGGGAATAAGCAAGCCAAAAAATATGCCAAAAAAAGCAAGAATACCACCGTAAAGGAACCAATCTTGGTTAGCACTGTCCTGTAATGTTTGCTTTTCTCTTTTAAGTTTTTCGTTTTCGCGTTCAATATTAACTAAACGTTCTTGGAATTGGTCGCGTTGTTCTTTTAAGAGAATGGCATTGGCTGCAGTTTGTTTGATTTCGGCGAGCTCATTACTGAGGCGTATTTTTTCTTTGCCGAGTGTGTTGTTTGATTGGGCGTTTTTTTTATTCGACGCCGAAAGTGTTGTTAATGTTTGTTGTGCGGTTTTAAGGTCTGATTGTAGTTGTACATTTTTTTTCTTTACGTCATTCAGTAACCAGCGCGCAGTGGGTTGCTTTTTTGTGTAGCGCGTTAGGATGTAGCCAGTTTGATTTGCGTCGATTTGTACGGCGGTATAGCCTGTATCTGCGTTGTGATTAATAACCTCTAGTGGTGATCCACTTGGGAGCATTGTGAGGATTTTGTGCTGTGTGCTCATTCCGCTACGAACTTCTATTTTTAATGTATCAGTGACGTAAACAGTTTCAGCGAAAACGTTATAAGCGTTACTTAACAAAAGAGTGAGTAAAAGTGATTTTTTTATCATGGTTGTTTTAGGGTTGACGTCTGCGTAGGAGTACAAGTTTTGCATCATACTAGATTTTAGACCATTAATAATTCCAGAAGCGCTTTTTGAGCATGTAATCTGTTTTCTGCTTCATCAAAAACAACGCTTTGTGGTCCGTCAATAACGTCAGCATCAACTTCTTCTCCTCGGTGTGCGGGTAGGCAGTGCATAAACAAGGCGTCAGGATGAGCATTGTCCATTATTTTATGGGTTACAGCAAAATTGGCAAATGCTTGTTCACGTTTTTGTTGTTCTTGTTCTTGTCCCATGCTGGCCCAAACATCAGTCACAATTAAATCTGCATTTTTGCTGGCAGTTAAGGCGTCTGGAAATAATTTTATATTTGTTTGTGCCGATGCGATTAGGGTGTCATTAGGCTGGTAATTCTTGGGGCAAGCAATATTAAGGTTAAAGTTAAGCTTTTTGGCCGCATTGATATATGAATTGCACATATTGTTCCCATCACCAATCCAGGTGACTGTTTTTCCAGTAATGTCGCCACGGTGTTCAAAATAGGTTTGCATGTCAGCAAGAAGTTGGCACGGGTGTAGTAGGTCTGTTAAGCCGTTGATAACGGGGACGCTCGAGAACTGTGCAAATGTTGTGACAGTTTTATGGTGATGTGTTCTGAGCATGATCGCATCAACCATGCTCGAGATAACACGCGCGCTATCTTCTAACGGTTCGCCACGGCCTAATTGGGTATCTTTGGGAGATAAGAAGATGGCGCTACCACCAAATTGAATCATGCCGGTTTCAAAAGAAATTCGTGTCCGGGTCGATGATTTTTCGAAAACCATGCCTAATACTTTATTTTTTAAGGGTGTGTAGTCAGGGTCTCTATGCTGCTTAAGTTCGATAGCACGATAGATGAGTTGCTTAAGTTCTGTCGTTGTTAGGTCAGCTAGGCTGATAAAATGTCTTGGAGTCATGGGTTTTGAAGTAAAAAATTAGAGAGGCCGAGTGTTTTCGACAAGTACTTGAATTGTATCGGCTAATATAGTGATTTGTTCGTCAGAAATAATCAGTGGTGGTAGCAGTCGAATGATCTTTTCCGCGGTAATATTGATCAGGACTTTTTGATCAAGCGCTTCTTGAGTTAAAGCCGGGCAGGGTTGAGTCAGTTCAATGGCAATCATCATGCCTTGGTGGCGAATTTCAGCCACAAGGGGGTGATGATTTAGGCGTTTGCTGATTTCATCGACAATTTTATTGCCTTGGGTTTCAGCGGCTTGAATTAAATTATCTTTTTGGATGACATCTAGTACGGATAATGCCGCGCGACAAGCTAATAAATTGCCGCCAAAGGTAGAGCCATGTTTTCCAGCAGTGAGCAGTTGTGCGGCTGTTCCGGTTGCTAAGCAGGCGCCAATAGGGACGCCATTGCCTAATGCCTTAGCTAAAGTGCAAATGTCAGGTAATATGTCGTTATGCTGGTAAGCTAAGAAGCGGCCAGTTCTTCCTATTCCTGTTTGGATTTCATCAAGGATAAGTAATAGCTTATGTTGGTCACATAATTGGCGAACCTTATTAAGGTAGTTGGGTGCTGGAATGTTGACTCCGCCTTCGCCTTGGATAGGTTCAGCCATAACGGCAACAATGTCTGGGTTGTCGGCAACTACTTTTTCAATAGCAGATAGATCATTAAACGGTACGTGTATGAACCCGTCTACTAATGGCGTAAATCCTTGGTGTACTTTAGGATTGCCCGTGGCGCTCAGTGTCGCTAATGTGCGGCCATGGAAACTATTGTTCATGACAATAATGGTTGGTTGTGCAATGCCTTGTGAGTGGCCGTAAAGACGCGCCAGTTTAATAGCCGCTTCATTCGCTTCAGCACCTGAGTTGCAGAAGAAAGCATTACTCATTCCAGAAAGTTGCGTTAATTGATTGGCTAGCTCGCTTTGTAATGTTATTTCATAAAGGTTAGAGGTATGCAATAGCAGGCGACTTTGTTCCGCAATGGCTTGGTGAATGGCTGGGTGGGCATGGCCTAGATTACAGACAGCAATGCCAGAGAGCGCGTCAAGGTAGCGAACATTATTTTGATCCCATAGCCAAGCGCCTTGTCCTCGAGTAAAACTGACAGGTAGGCGTGCATAGGTTGGCATAATAGCGTTGCTCATGAGTGTTTCACCAATCTGGTTTCTTCTTTGTAAGAAGTTTAAAAAACCCTTAATTATATAGGTATAGATTTAATAATTCAGTAAGTAAATCGGTGTTTTGGCGGGAAATATTTAGTTTTTTAAATATTTCTTGATAGAATGCTCTATTTAGGAGTGAAAAATGAGTGTAAACGAAAGAATTAAAGAGCAGTTAGAGACCAATCCTATTATGCTTTATATGAAAGGAACGCCTGATTTCCCACAATGTGGTTTTTCAGGCCAGACCGTTCAAGTGTTAAAAGCTTGCGAGGTAAAGTTTTCTCATACGAATGTTTTTGAAGACCTTGAGATTAGAGAAGGGTTGAAAATATATTCGCAGTGGCCAACTTATCCGCAGTTATATGTTGACGGTGTTTTGGTCGGTGGTGCTGATATTGTGATGGACCTTTATCAAAAAGGTGAATTGCAGACTTTGTTGGCTAATGCAGGTCAGTCTACATAGTTTGTGAGAGAGTAAGCGCCTGGTGTCTAGGCGATAGAATCGCATTTTTGGGTTACTTTTGATCCTCAAGGTTGGATAGAGCCTGCCATCGGTTCACAATGCGGCAAAATAATTCAGCAGTTTGTTGCGCATCATAGAGAGCAGAGTGCGCTTTGTCATTATCCCATTCGAGCCCTGCTTTCTTCGCAGCTTTTGCGAGAACGGTTTGACCGTATGCAAGCCCGCCAAGCGTTGCTGTATCAAATGAGCTAAACGGGTGAAAAGGGCTTCGTTTGATCTTTGAGCGATGTAAGGCGGCATTTAAAAAACTTAAATCAAAAGCTGGGTTGTGCCCAACAAGGATGGCCCGAGTACACTCATTGCGTTTAACGGCTTCCTTAATAGGCTTGAATATTTCTTGCAGTGCCGTTTTTTCTGCTATAGCCATTCGAAAGGGGTGGAACGGTTTGATGCCGGTAAAATCAAGAGCGGCTTGGTCGAGTTCGGCGTTGTCAAAAGGAATTATGGCTTTTGAATGGCTTTCTGTAATCGTTAATTGCATGTCTTCATTATATTCAACGACAACGGCTGCAATTTCTAATAAAGGATTTTTTTTGGGGTTGAAGCCGGCAGTTTCTATATCAACAATAACAGGAAGGTAGCCACGAAAACGTTCATTGATGGGCTGTTTTTTTGCATTCATAAGGTATTTAGGGCGTTGTCGGGTTAGCTTAAAGCAATGTTGAATAGAAACTTGATCGTTTTGGATAAGGTCGAAAAAAAAAGTCTTTTGTGCTATGTTAACGTTTTATACACGATATTACATGGAAACTTTTAGGTGTTGGGGAAATGAAAATAAATAATACAGGTGCTAGTTGGTTGGTTGCTGGGGCGTTGGCTTTTTTTATGTTGGTGGGTTCGGGCAATGTATTAGCGGATGACCCCATGGAAGATTGGAATCGCGATGTTTTATCATTCAATGATGGAATAGATAATTATTTCCTAAAGCCGGTCAGTGAAGGTTATCAGTGGGTGATGCCTGATTTTGCAGATACAGGGGTCAGTAATTTCTTCAGCAACTTGTCTGATGTCGGTGTTTTTATTAATGACATTTTTCAATTGAAACTTGAGCAGGGTGGCTTGGATCTTGGTCGCTTGATAGTGAACTCAACCGTTGGGGTTGGCGGCCTTATTGATGTAGCAACGATGATTGATTTACCTAAACACCAAGAGGACTTTGGTCAGACCCTAGCCTTTTGGGGGATTCCGTCGGGACCTTATATGGTCGTGCCTTTTATAGGCTCCTCCTCGCCACGTGGGATTGTTGGCTTGGTCGGTGATATTGCCATGCACCCCTTGTCTTATATAGGCATTCCGGCTGCGAGTTTTGGTGCCGGTGCATTGATGACGCTTGATGAAAGTTCAGATATGTTAAGTGGGCGGAAAATTGCTGAAGAAGCGGCCTTGGATCGTTATTCATTTTTGAAAGAGGCCTATATCCAGAAGCGGCAGTTTTTGGTTTCAGACGGTGATATTCCAGATGATTTTGAAGTTTTGATTGATCTGGAGTAAGGGACGCGTCAGCGTTTTATTTCGACTTATTGTAAAGGGGTGTGTTTTAAGATAACACGCTCCTTTTTTTATTTATATGATTTTCCAGGTGCAGTGTTGGCCTGCATTTAGCGGTATGATTTCGTGCTCATCTGAGGGGTAGGCACTAGGGATGTCCCAGTTTTCTTTAACGAGAGAAAGTGTTGAAGTATTCCGCGGGAGTTGATAGAAATCAGCGCCATAATGGCTAGCAAATCCTTCCAGCTTTGAGAGTGCACCGGCTCGTTCAAAAATTTCGGCATAAAATTCAATAGCAGCATGAGCGGAAAAACAGCCGGCACATCCACAGCTTGATTCTTTATGGTGCTTTAGGTGTGGGGCACTATCCGTACCGAGAAAGAACTTAGGGTTGCCACTGGTTGCGGCAGCGATGAGTGCTTGTCGATGGATTTCTCGTTTGATAATAGGGAGGCAGTAATGATGGGGTTTAATACCGCCGACTAAAAAAGCATTTCGATTAAACATAAGGTGTTGTGGTGTAATCGTGGCTGCAACGTGTTGAGGTTGTGTTTGAATGAAATGAACAGCTTCTTTTGTTGTGATGTGTTCGAGCACGATGCGTAACGCAGGAAATTTCTGAATGATCGTGGTTAAGTGGCGTTCAATAAAAACCTTTTCACGGTCGAAGATATCGATATCACTGTCGGTGACTTCACCATGAATTAGCAGTGGAATAGCCAGTTTCTGCATGGTTTCTAGCAAAGGGTATGTTTTTTCTAATTGCGAGATGCCTGATTGAGAATTAGTGGTGGCACCGGAAGGGTACAATTTAAAGCCATGGACGTGTTCGGATTCAGCGGCCTCATGAATGTCTTTTACTGAGGTGGTGTCAGTTAGGTACAGAGTCATTAAAGGGTTGAAGTCACTTGTTTTAGGCAGTGCGTGAAGAATTTCATCGCGATACTGCAGTGCTTGTGAAACCGTTGTTACCGGCGGATTCAGGTTAGGCATAATAATGGCTCTTTTGAAGCGTTTAGCCGTGTGTGAAATAACAGTTTTTAGTAATTGTCCTGATCGCACATGGATGTGCCAGTCGTCCGGGGTGGTAATGGTTATCTTGTTCATAACGCTTTGTTAATTAAGTAGATTGTTGAGTGCCTGAGCGGTAATTATTTAGGCTAGACGTAACGGATTAGTTATGCGAATTAAAACAAATGATCTTCTTTTCTTTCGATAGTCTTTTTGAAAATATTAAGGTGGCTGAATAAGTTTTTAGGCGTGAGGCTTACATGCATGACGAGCGTAGTGCGCATGACGGCGGCAACCAAGAATCCTGCTATGCGGGGGGCCCATATGGGTTTGGTCTCTGATAAAAAGAGAAAGTTATCAATCCACGCCCATGCAAATTGTATGGCAAAGAAGGTGACCGTAGTGATGACAACCCATCTAAATAAGTTTGTTTTACCCGTGCGTGCGCCACCTTGGTAGGTCCAGCAAAGAATGTAAATCATTATTGTGGCATTAATCATGATCGAGTCTCCTTGTTTATTTACGGTGTATGGCTGAAAAAATATAATTTTACAGGCTACAGTGAAGCTACTTGTTAATTATATAACTGATTTTAACCACTATGCTATGCCTTAACATGGATTTTTTTGTTGTGGTTGGGTGAGTGTTTTTTACAGTAACGTACTGGGCAAATGGGTGTTAACTTAGCGTGAGCTATGCTATCATCATGATTTTTCAAGGTTTTGACGTGTTTTAAGTACTAAGTGAGTCCCGCCACCTGAATGATTTAATACATGCGTTGTCAGTTTTCTTGTTGTTTATCCGGTTGAGAGGGTAGACGATTAATTTAAATTTTGGAGTTACAAATGCCTATTTATGAGTACAAGTGCGAGCTTTGTGGCAATGCGCATGATGCATTGCAGAAAATGAATGCTGAGCCGTTAACGGACTGTCCAGCGTGTCAAAAACCGGGCTTGAAAAAAATGATTTCAGCGGCAGGTTTTAGGTTAAAAGGTACCGGGTGGTATGAAACTGATTTTAAGGGGAAGTCTAAAACTAAAACCGAAAAATCTACTACAGGACATTCCGATAGTTGCGGGACAAAATCTGGCGGGTGTGGGCACTAGTTTAACAGCGTGTTGTTTTGACCGTTGAGTGAATGTAGTGGTGATTATTTTATTGTTTGGTTTGCGTCAATATTTTTAAGGTCTGTACTTGCAATAGTTAGGCTAAAAAAGTAATATCGACGCTTTTTTTGATTAGGTAAGAGAGCATTATGCGTACCCACTACTGTGGTGAAGTTAACCAGGAACATTTAGAGCAGAAAGTAACCGTATACGGGTGGGTACATCGACGCCGCGATCATGGCGGTGTTATCTTTATTGACCTTAGAGATAGAGAAGGCTTGTTGCAGATAGTTTTTGATCCGGATTCGCCTGAAACCTTCATGCTTGGCGAGAGCGTGCGCAGTGAGTATGTCCTTTCGATTGAGGGTGTTGTGCGGCCAAGACCAGAAGGAACCATTAATCCTAATATGGTTACGGGAGAGATCGAGGTTTTGGTGACTAAGGCTGAAGTATTAAATGCTTCCGAGACACCGCCATTTCCTATTGAAAGTGATATTGAAGTTAATGAAGAAATGCGTTTGCGTTACCGTTACTTAGATTTACGGCGAACCGAAATGCTAAATAAAATGCGTTTTCGCCGTGATATTACTAAGTGTTTAAGGAATTTTTTGGACGCCAATCAATTCTATGAGATTGAGACCCCTTATTTAACCAAAGCAACACCCGAAGGAGCGAGAGATTATATTGTTCCAAGTCGGACACATGAGGATGCTTTTTTTGCTTTACCTCAGTCGCCTCAGCTTTATAAGCAGTTATTGATGATCTCTGGTATGGATCGTTACTATCAAGTGGTTCGTTGTTTTCGCGATGAGGATTTGCGCGCAGACCGTCAGCCAGAGTTTACCCAGTTAGATATTGAAACGTCTTTCATGAATCAAGACGAGATCATGGCTATTATGGAACAAATGATTCGTCATTTGTTTGCTGAGACATTGAACGAGTCTTTGCCGGAGTCATTCCCTCAAATGACTTATGAGGAATCGATGCGGCGCTATGGGACGGATCGTCCTGACCTTAGGATACCTTTAGAATTAGTCGATATTGCTGACGAAATGAAAGCAGTTGAATTTAAAGTGTTTTCTGGGCCTGCAAATAACCCTTTAGGACGTGTAGCAGCGTTGAGATTACCTCAAGGGGCTAAATTATCGCGCAAAGAAATTGACGGGTTAACAAAATTTGTGGGCATTTATGGTGCTAAAGGGTTGGCCTATATTAAGGTTAATGACCGTGCTGCCGGCATGGCAGGATTGCAGTCACCTATTTTAAAATTTATACCCGATGATGTGGTTGAAAAAGTGTTGCTCAAGGTGGGTGCTGAGACCGGTGATTTGGTTTTCTTTGGGGCTGATAAGACCACAGTGGTTAATGATTCACTCGGTGCACTGCGTGTTAAGCTTGGCAATGATCATGGCTTAATTGAAGGGAAGTGGAAGCCAGTTTGGGTCGTTGATTTCCCAATGTTTGAGCGTTCAGATGAAAAGGAAAATTGGCATGCGATCCATCATCCTTTTACAGCACCCAGTTGTGGGCGTGAGGCGATGCTAGAGAACCCGGGCGGCGCGTTGTCAAAAGCTTATGACCTTGTTTTGAATGGTAGTGAAGTGGGTGGCGGTTCTATTCGTATACACAACAGTGAGATGCAACAAACGGTATTTGATTTGTTAGGTGTGGGTGCTGAAGAGGCACGGGAAAAATTTGGGTTCTTACTTGATGCTTTGACGTTTGGTTGTCCTCCGCATGGCGGGATTGCATTTGGCGTTGATCGATTGGTTATGTTGATGACCAATTCAGCGTCGATTCGTGATGTTATTGCTTTCCCTAAAACGCAAACGGCTGCATGCCCATTGGTTAGTGCCCCTGCACCAGTGAGTGATAAAGACTTAAAAGAACTGGGTATAAAGCTACGGTCTAAGCCTCGAGCAGAGAGTACTAAGGGTAGTTGAGTGTTATGACCAATGTAGCTTATCCTATTCAAGACTATGCGCTTCTAGATGATGTGGAGTGTGAGCGACGGATTATTCAGGCCAAAGAGAGTCTTGGGCGGCGATGTGTCGTTTTGGGGCACCATTATCAACGTGATGAGGTGTTTCAGTTTGCGGATCTTTCTGGAGATTCGCTGAAGTTATCTAGGAATGCAGCAAAATCAGAAGCAGACTATATTGTCTTCTGCGGTGTTCATTTTATGGCAGAAGTGGCAGATATTTTGTCTCGGCCCGAACAAATTGCGATTTTACCTGATTTAGCGGCAGGTTGTTCGATGGCTGATATGGCTAATCAATCTAATGTTCAAAAATGTTGGGAAGAGTTAGCAGGCATTATTGATGTAGAGTCAACGGTTACACCGATTACCTATATTAATTCGGCGGCTGACCTCAAAGCTTTTTGTGGGCAGCATGATGGAATTGTTTGCACCTCGTCGAATGCTAAAAAAATATTGCAATGGAGTTTCGATAAGCGTGAAAAAGTTTTGTTTTTCCCAGATCAGCATCTGGGTCGTAATACAGGCTTTGATATGGGGATCCCTTTAGATGAAATGGTTCTGTGGGATTTCAGAAAACCACAAGGTGGACTCACTGTTGAGCAGATACAAAACGCCAAAATAATTCTGTGGAGTGGTTTTTGCTCGGTTCATCAGGTGTTTCAGCCGGAACATATTGACGATTTTCTTCAGCAATACCCTGAGACTCAAGTTATCGCCCATCCTGAGGCTAGTTTTGAAGTATGCCAGAAAGCCGACTACATCGGCTCAACAGAAACAATTCTCCAAATTATTAGAGATGCTGAACCTAATACCCGTTGGCTAGTGGCAACGGAATTGAATCTAGTTAATCGGTTGCATGAAGAATGTAAAGGTCAGGGTAAAAACGTACATTTTATGTCTGCAACAGTGAGCATGTGTTCAACAATGTTTAGAACTGATCCGCAGCATTTAGCCTGGGTTCTAGAGAATTTAGTTGCGGGCCATGTTGTAAATCAAGTGGCAGTACAAGAGCCTAATGCTACGCTGGCTAGAAAAGCATTAAATAATATGCTTTCGGTTGTTTGAAGGGGCGCAGTAGCGGTAAATAGCTGGGCCTACTTGTCGCGCATTCAGTTTTTTGCTGGCAGCGTCAGCTAATTTTTTGTGGTTATATTTTATTGAGTATAGCGAGATAATATGATGTAATAGGGGTTTTACTTGGCTCTTTTATAATTGCTGTAAGTTAGTGGTTATTCACGAAAGAGACAAACAGCAATTTATCTATCAACACATTAAATTATTATGCATTTTACTCTTGATAAAGGCCTTGATTTGCCAATTACGGGCGAGCCCGAGCAGGTCATAAAAAAAGGAAATAAGATTAGTTCGGTCGCTGTTTTAGGGCCTGATTATATTGGTATGAAGCCAAAAATGATGGTTTCGGAAGGCGATGCGGTTAAATTAGGGCAGGTTTTATTCGAAGATAAAAAAAACCCGGGTGTTTTTTTTACTTCGCCCGGTGCAGGTAAAGTCAAAAACATTAACCGAGGCGCAAAGCGAGTACTTCAATCCGTTGAGATTGAGCTAAAAGGTACCGCCCAAGTGGCTTTTGAAAAATACACCCCCGAGCAGTTGACAGTGTTAACCGCTGATCAGGTGAAGAGCAACCTGACCCAGTCAGGGCTGTGGACCGCCTTTCGAACTAGACCTTACGGTAAGATCCCTTCAGTTTCAAGCACCCCCAGTTCAATTTTTGTAACCGCTATTGATACAAATCCTTTGGCAGCGAATCCTGAAGTGGTCATTAAAGGACGTGAAGAAGATTTTAAAAACGGTTTGTCGATTATTTCAAAATTAACCGCGGGGCAGGTTTTTCTTTGTAAGACACCTGATGCGGTTATTCCAACCATTGAGGATGATCAGGTTGTAGAGGCTGAATTTTCAGGGCCGCATCCTGCAGGATTAGTCAGTACGCATATTCATTATTTGGACCCCGTTAATATCGATAAGTTTGTTTGGCATTTAAGTTACCAGTCAGTCTTAGCAATAGGTGCTTTATTTACTTCGGGGAAATTAAATATTGAGCGTGTAATTGCATTAGCAGGACCTTCTGTTAAAAAACCGCGATTATTGAAAACACGCGTCGGTGCTAACATTTCTGAGTTAATAACCGATGAGTTAGCGGAAGGTGAAAATAGAGTTGTTTCAGGTTCAGTGCTTTATGGTCGTAGCGCACAAGGTTGGTCCGGTTATTTAGGTTACTACCATGATCAAGTCTCGGTTCTTCAAGAAGGGCGAGAGCGTGAGTTTTTTGGTTGGATCGTTCCCGGTAAAAATAAATATTCAGCAATTAATATTTATACCTCTAGTCTAACGCGGAATAGCGGGCGTCAGTTTCCATTAACGACGACTAAGAACGGTAGTCCTCGAGCCATTGTTCCTATTGGTGTTTATGAGGCCGTTATGCCGATGGATATTTTATCGACACCACTATTAAAAGCATTGGTTGTTGGTGATAGTGACCAGGCCCAACTTTTGGGTTGTTTGGAGTTAACAGAAGAAGATCTTGCTCTTTTTACTTTTGTGGATCCGGGTAAACATGATTTCGGACCGGTTTTGCGGTCCAATTTAACTAAAATTGAGAAGGAAGGGTAATGGCGGCGACAAGAAAGTTATTAGATAAAGTCGAGCCGCATTTCACAGAGGGTGGTAAGTTACAGAAATATTATGGCCTCTATGAAATGGTGGATACTTTTTTGTATACCCCGTCGGATGTAACGCAGGGGGCTACACATGTACGAGATGGTAATGATCTGAAAAGAACCATGACCTATGTGGTTTTGGCAACGGTACTCTGTGTAATGATGGCTTGGTATAACACCGGTTATCAGGCTAATTTAGCATTAGAATCTATGGGCAAAGCGAGTACCGATGGGTGGCGAGATTTGATCATGAATTCATTGGGATATAATTCCAGTAATCCATTGTCATGTATGGTTCACGGGATGCTTTATTTCTTCCCTATTTATATCGTAACGCTTGCAGTAGGTGGCATTTGGGAAGTTATATTTGCAACGGTAAGAAAACATGAAGTCAATGAGGGCTTTTTAGTTTCATCGATGCTCTTTACACTCATTATGCCGCCCGATATTCCTTTGTGGCAGGTTGCATTGGGAATTTCTTTTGGTGTTGTTATCGGAAAAGAAGTTTTTGGTGGAACCGGTAAGAATTTCTTAAATCCTGCTTTAACAGGAAGAGCCTTTTTATTTTTTGCATACCCTGCATCTTTATCAGGTGATGCAGTGTGGGTTGCTGTAGATGGTTTTACTGCGGCGACACCTTTAAGTTTGGCGGTAACCGGAGGTGTTGAGGCTATTAATGCCGCTAATATCACTTGGATGCAATCATTCTTTGGTTTTATTCCGGGTTCTATTGGTGAAACATCCACGTTAGCCTGTATGGTAGGGATCGCATTTTTGTTATACACACGAATTGCATCGTATCGTATTATCGTTGGTGTTTTTTCAGGTATGGTTCTGATGAGTTTGTTGTTGAATATTATTGGTAGTGATACAAACCCGATGTTCGCTTTGCCATGGTATTGGCACTTAACATTGGGTGGCTTTGCATTTGGTATGGCTTATATGGCAACAGATCCTGTTTCTGCTTCGATGACAAATACGGGACGTTGGTTTTATGGGGGGCTCATTGGTGTCATGGTGGTTTTGATTAGGGTTGTAAATCCTGCTTTTAGTGAGGGTATGATGTTAGCCATTTTGTTTTCTAATATGTTTGCTCCAATTATTGATTACTTTGTAATTCAAGCCAATATAAGCAGAAGGATTAAGCGTCATGTCTAATGATAATAAAGATCAAAATGATCTAGAGACTTCTCCAACAGCATCAGGGTTGAGTGCCTATAAAGAACGCGTATTGGCATTAGGCAATGATAGCTTAGAGAAAACCATTGCGGTTGCCTTGGCGTTATGTCTGGTGTGCGCAGTATTTGTATCTTTTTCAGCAGTGGGTTTGAAGCCATTGCAAATCTACAATAAAGCATTGGATATGAAAAAGAATATCCTTGATGTGGCGGGGTTGCTTGATCCAGATACAGATATTGATCAGGCCTTCGAAACCCAAATAGAAGCTAAAATTGTAGACTTAAAAACAGGTGAATATGATGATTCAATTAATGTCATCAGCTTTGACCAGCGCAAGGCGGCTAAAGACCCGCAGCAAAATGAAGTCATTCCACGTAAATCAGATATAGCCAGTATTAAGGTTAAATCTAAAAAAGCTAAAGTTTATTTGGTTAAAAAAGGCGGACAAATAAGCAGTATTATTTTACCTGTTCATGGTTACGGATTGTGGTCTACTATGTATGGGTTTTTAGCGCTTGATGCGGATGGTCAGACCGTCCAAAGTATCAATTTCTATGATCAGGCTGAAACGCCAGGGCTAGGGGGCGAAGTCGTTAATCCAACCTGGCGGGCATTATGGAAAGGAAAAAAAGTTTATAGTGCGGACTCAGTACCTGTTTTACGACTGGTAAAAGGGGTTGTGGACGCATCAAGGGCAGGGGCTGAACATCAAGTTGATGGTTTAGCAGGAGCGACTCTAACCAGTAACGGTGTTTCTAATTTAATACGTTATTGGATGGGGGATGAAGGATTTGCACCTTATTTAAATAAGGTTAGGACAACTAAGGGTAAGGAAGAAGGCGTATGAAGGCTGAAACTAAAAAAGTACTTGTTGACCCGTTAGTCGACAATAATCCTATTACACTACAGGTTCTTGGGATTTGTTCTGCGCTGGCGGTCACATCGCAGATGAAAACATCTATTATTATGGCTATTGCGTTAACGGCCGTTGTTGCTTGTTCCAGTGCGGCGATTAGTATGGTGCGGAATCATATTCCAAGTAGTATTCGGATTATTGTTCAGATGACGATTATTGCTTCATTGGTTATCGTTGTTGATCAGATTCTGAAGGCTTTTGTTTATGATGTCAGTAAGCAGTTGTCTGTTTTTGTTGGGTTGATTATTACAAACTGTATTGTAATGGGACGGGCAGAAGCCTATGCCATGAAAAACCCGCCTTGGGATAGTTTCGTTGATGGGATTGGTAACGGCTTAGGGTATAGTTTAATTCTTCTAATTGTTGCTTTTTTCAGGGAATTATTCGGCGCAGGGAAATTATTTGGTATAGAAATTTTAAAATTAACCAAAGATGGCGGATGGTATGAGCCGAATGGATTAATGTTATTACCACCCAGTGCTTTCTTTATTATTGGCCTGATTATTTGGGCCTTTAGATCTTGGAAACCTGCTCAGGTAGAAGCACCCGATTATAAGATTTCAGCTATTGCCCACGGTGAAGGAGGGCATCACTAATGGAAGCTTATATTAGTCTTTTTGTTAAAGCCGTTTTTATAGAAAATTTAGCACTGTCATTTTTTCTGGGGATGTGTACGTTCTTAGCCGTATCGAAGAAGATATCGACGGCCATGGGCCTAGGTATCGCCGTGATGGTAGTTCAAACACTCACTGTACCGGCTAATAACTTTATCTATAACACGTTGTTAAAAGAAGATGCGCTGTCGTGGCTGGGTATTACGGGTGTTGATTTAAGTTTCTTAGCACTATTAAGTTTTATTGGCATTATCGCGGCAATGGTTCAGATTCTGGAAATGATTCTAGATAAGTATTTTCCGGCGTTATTTCATGCCTTAGGTATTTTCTTACCGCTGATTACCGTAAATTGCGCCATTTTAGGGGGTAGCTTATTTATGCTTGAGCGCGATTATGACTTTGGTGAAAGTGTGGTATATGGCGTCGGTAGTGGTTTAGGTTGGGCGCTTGCAATCGTTGTGATGGCAGGTGTACGTGAAAAACTTAAATACAGTGATATTCCAGATGGCTTAAGAGGTCTTGGAATTACATTTATTACAGCAGGTCTGATGTCACTTGGCTTCATGGCGTTCTCTGGAATTCAACTCTAAAAGGTATAGAAATGCTGGAAATTGGATTAGGCGTTATTTTATTTACAGTAATTGTAATTGCGCTTGTTTTTATTATCGTTGGCGCTAAAAGTAAACTTGTTTCATCAGGTGATGTTGAGATATTAATTAATAATGAAAAAACCATTCATGTGCCTGTGGGTGCTAAATTGTTATCGGCATTAGCTGATCAAGGTTTATTTGTTCCCTCTGCTTGCGGAGGTGGTGGAACGTGTGCGCAATGTAAAGTTAAAATTCACGAGGGCGGTGGTGAGATTTTAGCGACGGAAACATCTCATATTACTAAAAGAGAAGCGGCTGAAGGTGATCGTTTATCTTGTCAGGTCACTGTCAAACAAGATATGAAAATACATGTTGAAGAAGATGTATTTGGTGTTAAAAAATGGGAATGTAAAGTTAGATCTAATAATAACGTTGCCACGTTTATTAAAGAATTAGTGTTGGAGTTACCAACCGGTGAAAATGTAGATTTTAGAGCCGGGGGGTACATTCAAATTGAATCACCTGCGTATCTAGCACACTATAAAGATTATGCTATTGGTGAAAAATTCCGAGAGGATTGGGATAAGTTTAATTTATGGCGATTCACTTCAGATGTGAAAGAACCTTCTTTACGCGCTTACTCAATGGCAAATTATCCTGATGAGAAAGGGATTATTATGCTCAATGTTCGGATAGCAACACCACCACCGGGTGCAGCAGAAGATGTGCCTCCTGGCATTATGTCTTCTTATATTTTTAATTTAAAAGAAGGTGACTCTTGTACTATTTCAGGACCCTTTGGTGAGTTTTTTGCTAAAGAAACTGAAAATGAAATGATTTTTGTGGGTGGGGGTGCAGGTATGGCTCCTATGCGGTCACATATTTTTGACCAATTAAGACGTGTTAAGTCACAACGTAAAATTTCATTTTGGTATGGGGCACGAAGTGTTAAAGAAATGTTCTACGTCAATGATTTTGACGAGTTAGCGAAGGAAAATGATAATTTTCAGTGGCATTGTGCATTATCAGATCCGATGCCTGAAGATAATTGGGACGGTTATACCGGCTTTATTCATAACGTATTGCTAGAGAACTATTTGAAAGACCATCCTTCTCCGGAAGATTGTGAGTTTTATATGTGTGGGCCTCCCATGATGAATACGGCGGTTATCAACATGTTAGAGAATTTAGGTGTTGAAAGTGACCACATTATGCTGGATGACTTTGGTGGTTAATTATTTTTTTTAAAGTCACGTTATTTTCAAACCTTAATTTTTTTAAGGCCATAAAACGAGGAAAAGGCACTGCCTTTTTCCTCGTTTTTTTATTAGTAGGTTGTCAGCAGCAAGACGTTGATAAGCCGTTGTATGGTGTTGAATACACTGATTTGACTATGGGCACGCAGTTCACTGTCAAAATTCCTCATCTACCCGATACGCTTACAGCACAGGCCTTAAAGGATTTAATTAAATTAAGGTTAAACGAATTAGATAGTCAATTCTCAACGTATAAATCTAAGTCTGAAATTTCTAGAGTCAATGCGCAGCCTAGTGGCCAGTGGATAACGGTGACGCCTGCTTTCGCTAAAGTACTGACCGAAGCCGTAAGAATAAATAAATTATCTCACGGTGCTTTTGATCCAACCATTGGACCCTTAGTCAATCTGTGGGGGTTTGGTCCTGACCCTTCTGATGCTGAAATACCAGCAAAGGAAAAAATCCAGAGTCTTTTGGCGGTAACCGGAACTGAAAATATCGTCTGGGATACTTCGCGGTTAATGATCAAGAAATTGAAAAACAATTTGTTTTTAGATTTTTCGGCATTGGCAAAGGGTTATGCTGTGGATGAGATAGCCCAATTGCTTGAAAGTCATCAGGTCAATAATTTTATGATTGAAATTGGCGGCGAATTACGTTTAAAAGGAGTCAGTGGAGCGGGGCGTTCGTGGCGAATTGCGATTGAAAAGCCAACAGTGGATCGGCGGACAATTCAGCAAATTTTAGCGGTTAGCGATGTCGCTATTGCGTCATCCGGTGATTATCGTAATTATTTTGAAAAAGCCGGCGTGCGTTATTCTCATACGATTGACCCAAGAACGGGTTATCCGATTGCGCATACTGTGGTGTCAGTTACAGTTTTACATGAGTCAACGATGACAGCAGATGCTTTTGCGACTACTTTTATGGTGCTCGGAGAAGAAAAAGGGTTAGAATTAGCTAAGCAACAAAACTTAGCGGTTTTATTTATTTTAAAAACAGATGATGGGTTTGTAGAGCGTAGTACGCCACAATACCAATTACTTGAGCAGGTGCATTAATGAATATCTTTATTATTACCTTTTTTTTCATGTTAACTATTGTATTAATCATGGCCGTAGGGGTCATTTTTGGTCGACAAGCCATAAAAGGTTCGTGTGGTGGTGCTAACAATGGCAGTTGTGTTTGTTTGAAAAAATGTGCCAAAAGAAAGAAATTAGAAGCGGATAGCGCTTAATAATCTATTTTTATGCTGTTTTGAACAGAATTCAAGGCGTCTACTAATAGAGGAAAAAATCATTCACTAGGCTCTGGAGGTTGTAATGCTTACTAAAATTAAAGTTTCAGACTATATGACAGCATCTGTTGTGACTTTTTCAACGTCAACTAACATCTTTGAAGCCATTAGAACCATGGTAAAAGCCCAGATAACCAGTGCGCCAGTGATTAATGATACCAATGAACTTATTGGTATTTTTACAGAAAAAGATTGTATGGCTATCGCCATTGGGGCAACCTATAATCAGGATATGGGGGGTACTGTGGGTGAATTTATGACTCCCGAGGTGGTTACTGTTCAGGCAGAATCAAGTATTCTTGAGGTGGCTCAACAGTTCAACAATACCCATATAAGAAGTTTTCCTGTTTGTGATGACGATGGTTTTATTGGGATCATTAGTCGAACGGATGTATTAAAGGCTATTGCAGCTTTTTAATGACAATGGCTGTGTCGGTTAGTTAACCTACACAGGCGCTGTAAAATGTGTGGGTCAGTCTGACGACCACCGCTCAATTAGTGTTGTTCCAGTAGGCTCGAGATCTTTTGAGTTAACCACAATAATTACCATTAGTATGGGCTTGAATAGGGTTAATTTTAAGCAATTCCAGTGATTAATTAATGGGCAAAGAGTAATATTTCATATTAGCGTTCGCTATAATCCTTTATAATTATTTTTTATTTTTACGGCCTGAGGAAGGAAATCTGCATGAAACAAGTTTCTGTATTATTAAGCATTTTATTTTTTATTTTTATGTCTACAGCACAGGCTCATGGCCCCGTGCGTGGAAAACTAACAGCCACGGTTAAAATTAATGCGCCTGCTGATAAAATTTGGGCAGTGATCAAGAATTTTGATGATATGAGTTGGCACCCAGCAATTGCGGGCACTGAAGGAAAAGGCGGCAATAAGAAAAAAGCGACTCGGGTGCTTACGTTAAAAGGCGGGGGCACTATTACTGAACAGTTAAAAGCCTATAAAGCCGATAAAATGTCGTATAAATATAAAATTACTGAGATGAGTACGGTTAAAACCATCAGCCATTCCGGTCAAGATGAGAATGTACTGGTACTTCCTGTGAGTAATTATGCAGCAACTCTTTCTGTTAAAGGAAAAGGCGGGAGTTCAGTCGTTAAATGGGTTGCGACTTATTACCGTGGTTATTTGAATAATAATCCACCCAGTGAATTAAATGAAGATGCCGCTGATAAAGCAGTCACGGCTGTTCTGAAAGCAGGGTTAGCAAATTTATTAGGCAAATTTGAACCAGGCGCTAAAGATTCAGCGATTAAATTTAAAGTAAAACGATAATTATTCGCATCTCACTCAGGGATTTATTGGCATGATAACGGTGCTTAAATTAGATTTATTTACTAATTCTAAAGTGTCAATAAATTCTAAGGTGACAATGTTTGGCGTCATTTTTTTGCTGGTTTTAGCCGTGGTGCCATCTTTATCTGTCGCAGCATCTTTTGCCTTTATTTCCAATCAATTGGATAATAATGTTTCGATAATTGACACCACGAGTAATGAAGTGATTGAAACAGTTACGGTGACAGGTAAACCTGTTGGCGTCGCCGTTAATAGCCAAAAATCACATGTGTATATCAGTACGCCGATAGGGAATGGTTTTAGTGTTCTTGATGCTAATAATTTTAAACTTAAACGCAAGGTAACGACCAGTAACGGTGCTTTAGGGATTGTCAGTGATAACCAAGGCGAACGTGTCTTTGTGGCTGATTGGTATGAAAATAATATTGCTGTTTTTGATACGCACGATTTCAAATTATTAACCACGATTGCCGTGGGTCAATCCCCTTCGGGGATGGTTGTCAGTCCAGATGACCGGTGGCTTTATGTCGCTAACCGTGTTGATGACAGTGTTTCTCAAATTGATCTGAATACCTTCAAAATAAGGAATACGACTAAGGTTGGAGCGCATCCTTTTGGTCTGACTATTGATAAAGACGGGCAGCGAATTTATGTGTCTAATGTTGAGAGTGATGATGTTTCAATTCTCACAACAGCGGGTTTAAAAAGAGTGGGTAAAGTTAAGGTAGGCAGTCGTCCTTATGCCAGTGCCTTAGCATTGCACGACACTTTATTATTTGTTACTAACCAAGATGACACCACTGTTTCAGTGATTGATACGCAGACGTTAACCGAAATTAAGCAAATTGAAGTCGGTGAGAAACCTGAAGGTATTAGTACCCATCCTGATGGTAAACGGGTCTATGTTGCGAATTGGTTTGATGGTACAGTTAGCGTCATTGATGCAACAACCTTAACAATCATGACGACCATCGAAACAGGGGATGGAAGTCGGGCTTTTGGGCAATTCATTTCTCAACAACGATAATAAATTTTAAGGAACTGATATGGCGGAAACAATAGATGAACTCACCGTTAATTATACCGATGGTGATATTCAAACAGTTAAAGAACTGGATAAGAAAGTACTCAGTAAAGGTGCGTGGTCAACAATCATCTATCGTTACCAAGATTGGAATCGTAGTGCCGAAGAATATGGCCCTGATAAATATACGATACGTCGTTACCAAAAGAGAAATGGCGAATATCAACAGAAGTCAAAATTTAATATTTCCAGTGAGAAACAGGCCAAAGAAGTCATCGGGGCGCTTACTGAGTGGCTAGAGGAAACTTAATTTAAACGGCAAGGGTCAGAGGTTAATCGAGCCAGTGGATAATATGTTCTTCAACAGAATCGACTTGAGATTCTTTCATGGCATAACTGCGTATTGAAACCCCTGCATCGTGAACGGATTCTTTGTTCTTAGCAATTAAAGGGTGCCAATCTGGGAGCTTTTCGCCGTCAGCTAATAATTTATAGGCACAGGTTGTGGGAAGCCAGTTATAGTCACTGAAATTGTGTTGTTTCAAATTTAGACAATCAGGAACTAAATGGGTTCGTTCGGAATAACGTGTGCAGGTACAGGTGTCAAGATCAATGAGATCACAAACCACACTGGTATAAAATATTTCCTCCGTGTCTTCGTCTTCCAGTTTATGCAAACAGCATTTACCGCATGAATCACATAAAGATTCCCACTCGCTGTGGCTCATTTCAGACAGCTTTTTTTCTTCCCAGAAGGGTTTTTGAGTCATAAGTCGATAACGTAACTGTGGTTAAAATAAATCCCAAATGGGTTTGATATCATGGGGGAGCGGCGCTAAACGACCGAGTTCAACCCATTTGTTTTTATCAGAGTGGAAATCTGATCCTACAGAACCATAAAGATCAAATGTGCGTGCAAATTGGCTGGCCTTGCGAATATCATCCGGATTGTTATTGCCAGTAACGACTTCAATCCCTGCACCACCAGCCAGTTTAAATGCAGTCAGTAATCTTTTTAACTTGCTCGTTGTTAGTTTATATCGTAAAGGGTGCGCAATAATAGCCTGGCCACCGGCATCCGTAATCCAGTTCACCGCGGTTTCTAATTCCACCCAAGAGGTACTCACAAAAGCTGACTTTCCATCCCCCAAATATTTATCAAATGCATTTTGAAAAGAACTGACATGGTTTTCTTCGAGCAAGTATTGGGCAAAATGTGAACGGGTAATCATACCTTGTCCTGCTTTTTTTAAAACGTAATCCATGGCGCCGGGAATACCTCTTTTGGAGAGTTTATAGGCAATCTTTTCTGCGCGTTCGAATCGAGTTTGGCCTAATAATAAAGTTCCACGTTGTAAAGTGGAATCATTAGGGTCGATATTAAGCCCTACAATGTGAAAGCATTGATTATTCCATGTTGTGGAAAGTTCAATGCCATTGATGAGGGTTAATGGGCTGGCTTGGGAATAGGTATTGGCTTCAACTAGGCCAGCGACGGTGTCATGGTCGGTGAGTGCTAAGTGACTCACTTGCTGTGTTTCAGCACGAATAATGAGTTGCTCTGGGGACAAAGCACCGTCTGAGAAGTACGAGTGGCTGTGTAAGTCAATTTTAAAGGTCATGGTTATTCACCGTATAATTGAGCATAGAGCCCTTTTTGCTTGATAAGGGTTTCGGGGTGGCCTTGTTGGCAGATTTGACCATTATCGAAAACATAAACGTGGTCAGCTTGTTTTACAGCGCTTAGGCGATGAGCAATGATAATCGTAGTACGATTCTGTAAAAATTCTTTTAAGGCGTTGTGTAAATCATTTTCAATCTGACTATCCAGTGCAGAGGTAGCCTCATCTAAAATGACAATATTGGGGTTTGAAAGGATCATTCGCGCAATAGCAAGACGCTGCCGTTGTCCGCCGGATAATTTTAATCCTTGACGACCGACGGGCGTTTCTAACGCTAAGTTAAGACCTTTAACGGTGGTTTTGAGTTGAGAAATCTCCAAAGCGGTCCATAAATCAGCATCGGGACAGTCGCGTCCTAAGGTGAGATTGGCTCGAATCGTATCATTAAATAAAATAGGATTTTGTAATACGGTGACTACGTTTTCTCGTATGGTATTAAGCCCGATTTGGTTCATGGGCACACCATCATAATATATATTCCCCTGTGTGGTCGGGTATAGTCCGATAAGGATTTGGATCAGGGTTGATTTTCCACCCCCACTAGCACCGACTAAGGCCACCTTATGCCCAGCCGGAATATGCAGGTTAACGCCCTTTAAAATAGGTTGAGAGGCGTTGTAATGAAAGTGCAGGTTTTCAATCGTAAGACTAGAGGTGTGTGTGTTTGAGAAAGGATTTTTGCTTTCTATGATGACGGGTTCTTGTTTTAAGTCACTGATGTTGTTTAGGCGTAATAGAGCCGCTTTAGCGCTGAAATAAGCATATTGAATGCCGAGTATTTCTTGGATAGGTCCCATCATGAGCCAAAGGTAGCCAAAGACTGCGAGCATTTGACCAATAGAAAGACCTGAATATAAAACCATTAGCATGGATAGAGCGCGAAAAATATCAAAACCAAATAAGAAAATAATAAAACTGAGGCGGTTTGCGGCTTCATTTTTCCATGCAAAAGCGGTCGCTGTTGTTTTAACGGTTTCGGCGGTTAACTTCAGTTCATTAAAGTAATGCGGGTCGCGGTTACTGGCACGAATTTGGTGAATGGCCTCCAGGGTATCCGTTAACGATTGTTGAAAGATGCTGAGAGCAGTCGTCTCATTTGCTTTTAAGGTCTTTATTCGCTTTCCTGCTAATCGTGTGAAATAAATAACAATCGGGTTAAGTAATAAAATAAATAAGCCGAGCTGCCAATGAATCCATAATAGGATGATGGCTATGCCAATAATGGATAAAAAGGAGATCAGTAATTTACTGATGGTAGAGCCAATAAAGGTATCGAGTGTTTCTAGGTCAGTGACCAAATGCGTGATGACACGCCCAGAACCTAATGATTCGTACTCTTTCATTGAGACGGTTTGTAGTGTTTGGATGAGCCGGCAGCGTAAATGAAAGATGATATCTTTTGAGATCAAGAAAAAACTTCGACTTTGTAAAATAGCCAGACTGGTTGAGGTTAAGCGAAGCAGTAAGCTGAAAACCAAGACGGTTATAATATAAACAGGTGGGTTATGCCATTGAGAGGGAAGTAATTGGTTTAGTGTTGTTAAGGTGATGTCAGGCTTGTTGAGCAGGATTTCATCAACCAATAAAGGCATCAGTAGTGGTATCGGAACACTGGCCATGGTCGCTAGCAGGGCCATAAAGTGAGCGCTAATTAATTTGGGTTTATGTCTTCGTGCTAAGTGATAAATATCGGCCCAGGAAATTTTTTTATTGGGTCGATGAGAAAGAGAGGAAGTCACGTCAAGTCGGCAGTATGAATAAGAGCGCTAATAAGATTTGTTTTGGGTTGATAATAGCATTTTAACATGAGTTGCTCTCGAGAGGGGGTTGTTGAGGGCCTTCTTGATTGACAATGAGCGAGTCGCCAATGTGCAGAATGCCGGTGTTTTTATGAATTGCATTTTGACCAAAAAAAACCTGATTGTTCCATTTTCTGAGTTTGTTCAGTGTTGTGAGTGGTTCTTTCCCCATTGTGCCTGCCGTGGTGTCGATAGTGGTGATCGCACAACGTGAACAGGGTTTAGGTAGTCGGAACGCTATCTCACCTACTTGTATTTCACGCCAAAAATCTTCGGCATAGCTCGAGCAATTCGCAATGACCAGATTGGGTCTAAACCGTAACATGGGCAGTGATAGATTCATCGCTGTATTTAAGCTGGCTAAGGAATTTTCCGATATTAAAAGAAAAGGAAAACCATCCGAAAAGTAAATTTGATCAGAGGCTAGGCCAAAAGTTTGGTCAATAAGGCGAGTATATTGTTCCGGTTGATAGACCAGTTGACAAAAACAATTTAAAACATCACTCAGCCATTCATTAGCGATTGTTGAGACCATCCAAGCCATGCATTGATCGTTCCAAATTGAAACAGAACAATCTTCTTTTTTATCAGGCGTTAAGTCCAGAGTCAGGTCTTCCATACCGTGTGCGGATAAGATTAAGTGGTGTTTCGTGATGGTGGTTTTGATTAACGACATTTTGGGGAGTTGACGTTGACTTAAAAACTGTCCTTGTTGATCCACAAGCATCCATTGGCGGTCGTATTTTAAGCCACGTGAAGTCACAGGCCATTGATTAACCGAGATGCCCGCTAAGGATTTGATCGGATAGATTGTGATTTGGCTAAGGTAAGAAGATTGCATGGTGATTTCAGTGACTATGAAACAAGACAGTTTTAAAGAATAGCCTAATTTTACCGCTAAAAATGAAAATCGATTTATAATTTCATATTATTGTTGATAACGAATAAGGCATAATATCGAGCCTAAGTTCTACGCGAATTATAGCGGTTGCGAGAAATTTATCATGGCAAGCAGAGGTAATCAGTTTGAATTTAAGTAAACCACAAGGGGTGAAGTTTCTTTCTAAGTGGTGGTTTGGTCTGTCCGTTATGTTATGGTTTGTTCCGCTGACTGTTTTCTGTGCCGATACGGTAGCTGTTGAGATTGTTTATATCTCTCAAAAACAAACGCTAAAACCAGCATTATCAAATCTTGATAGTATTCCTAAAGATGAAGGCCTTCAGGGGGCCTTGTTAGCGATCAAAGATAATAATACCACCGGGAAATTCACCGGTCATCAGTTTAAGCTCCTTGAAAAACAATGGCCTGCAAGTAGCGTCAGTGATGCCGATATTCATACCTTTATTGCAAATAAATCGTTGCTTGTGGTGGCGCTGGATGATAATGCCTTAGCGCGTATTAAGCCGTTAGCTGCCGCACAATCTACGCTTATTATGGATGTGGTTTCACGTGCAGATCATTTCCGTCAGCAAGGGTGTGGTGACCATTTGTTTCATATTGCACCCAGTCGAGCCATGCGAGCAGATGCACTGGCTCAGTATTTATTAAAGAAACGTTGGGTGAAATGGTTTCTAGTGCAAGGGCCCACGAATGAAGATAAGCTTTTTTCTCAAGCTTTGAAGCGTGCGGCTAAGCGTTTTGGTAGTACGCTTGTCGCTCAGAAAACTTGGCTGCATGATTATGATGCCCGTAGAACAGCTCAAGAGGAGGTTTCTGTTTTTACACAAGGTGTCGACTACGATGTCTTGGTGGTGGCTGATGAGCAAGGTCTTTTTGGTGAGTATTTAAGTTACCGAACTTGGAAGCCTAGGCCGGTTGTGGGGACTCAGGGGTTGGTACCTACCGCATGGCATAAAACCCATGAGCAATGGGGTGCAGTGCAAATTCAAAATCGTTTTAAAGCGCAAGCAGGACGGCGAATGACAGAAAAAGACTATGCGGCTTATTTAGCTATCCGTAGTTATGGGGAGGCGATTATTCGAGTCGGTTCGAATGAGCCAGAAAAGATTAAGGCTTATTTGCTCAGTGATCAATTTGCTTTACAAGGATACAAAGGGAAGCCTTTGTCATTTCGCTCTTGGAATGGACAATTAAGACAGCCTGTTTTATTAGCAGCACCGCGTGCCATGGTGGCTACGGCGCCGATACAGGGTTTTTTACACCCCATAAGCGAGTTAGATACATTAGGTTATGACCAGCGGGAAGTAGATTGTAATGAGTAAAGGAATCGTTTGTTGTATTTATCTGGTTTTGTTATGGGTGCCATCGTGCGTGTTGAGGACAGTGGCGGCAGAGACAATTTATATCACTCTTGAAAAAGATAATGCCTTAGCCGTGGTTGATCCAGATCTCGGTGCGTTGGTAGCCACCATTCCAATTGGTCAACGGCCGCGAGGTATTGCACTTAGTCACGATCAGAGTCAATTGTATGTTGCTACCAGTGATGACCATGTGATTCAAATTATTGACGTTAAAACTTTAGCGCCAGTTGGTGTTCTGCCATCGGGGGATGACCCAGAAACATTTGCACTGCATACCGCGGCTGAAATTCTTTTTGTTTCTAATGAGGATGATAGCTTAGTCTCTGTTGTTGACGTTAATAAGCAGCAAGTCATTCATGGCATAGGTGTGGGTGTTGAGCCAGAGGGTATTGCCGTGAGTCCGGATGGTCAGTGGGTCGTCAGTGCATCAGAAACGACTAATATGATTCACTGGATAGATGCTGAAAATTATAACGTGGTTGATAATACCTTGGTTGACCCTAGACCGAGAGGGGTTGCTTTTACGGCAGATAGTCAATATTTATGGGTGACTTCTGAGTTGGCTGGAACGGTGGCTATTCTAGATGTTAAGACACGTCAAATTATTAAAACCATTACGTTAGCCGTTCCTGGCTTAAATGCTGATCGTAATCAGCCGGTAGGGGTGCTTATCGATCCTGAAACACAGTGGGCTTATGTGGCAATGGGGCCTGCTAATCGTGTTGCCGTTATTAACGCCAAAACGTTTGTTGTAGAAGATTATCTCTTAGTGGGAGAGCGTGTTTGGAATTTATCTTTTTCACCGGACTATAGTCGACTTTACTGCACCAATGGGGTCAGTAATGATATGTCTATTATTGACCTCACCCGTCATAAAGTGGTTAAGTCGATTAAAGTAGGCCATTTTCCATGGGGGCTAGTGGTAAAGCCATGATAGATTCAGTGGCACTTTCGGTCAAAGGATTGAGTTTTTCTTATGGGCCTCAAGCGGCGCTTTCGGGTGTTGGTTTTGACGTACAACGGGGGCAGTGTTGTATTTTATTAGGTCCTAACGGTGCCGGTAAAAGCACTTTGTTTGCCTTGATTACAGGTCTTTACCATGCAAGAGAAGGCCGAATAGCCTTAGGGGGTAATGAGATCAAAAAGTCGAGTTTTAAGGCACTGTCTCAATTGGGTGTGGTTTTTCAACAATCGACGTTGGATCTGGATTTAACCATTAAGCAAAATTTACATTACCATGCTGCTTTGCATGGAATTTCTCGAAAACAAGCACATAACATCATTCAACAGGAATTAGAACGCTTTGAAATGTTTGAGCGTTTGAATGAGAAAATTCGTCATTTAAATGGCGGTCATCGGCGCCGTGTAGAAATAGCAAGAGCGTTATTGCATAAGCCATCAGTGTTGTTGTTAGATGAGCCGACAGTTGGATTGGATGTCCCTTCACGGCAAGCGATAGTTAGCTATATTCATGACCTAACAAAAGAACAAGGGTTAGCGGTCCTTTGGGCAACGCATTTGATTGATGAAGTGTATTCAACCGACCAATTGGTTGTATTGCACCATGGAAAAGTTAAAGTAACGGGAACGGTGAGTGAGGTGATAGAAAAGGTTCATGCAGAAAACCTTCAGGATGCTTTTGCGCACTTTACCCAAAAAGAGGTTGGCTAAGGATGTTATTACTTCATTATCTTAGAGCAATGAGGGGGATTGTTGGCCGGGAATTGTGGCGTTTTGTTCAACAACGAGAACGATTTTTTTCGGCGTTAGTGAGGCCGATGATATGGTTATTTGTTTTTGCAGCAGGTTTTAAGTCTGCCTTAGGGATTGCTATTGCACCGCCGTATGAAACCTATATTTTATATGAGGTTTATATCACACCTGGTTTGTTAGGGATGATTCAGTTGTTTAATGGTATGCAAAGTTCATTATCGATGGTTTATGATCGTGAAATGGGCAGCATGCGTATTTTATTGGTGAGTCCTTTGCCACGAAGTTTTTTATTGATAAGCAAATTGTTGGCTGGAACGGCTGTGTCTATTGTGCAATGTTATGTCTTTCTAGCGATTGCTTGGTGCTATGGCATTGAGCCACCGGTGATGGGTTATCTGTGGCTTTTTCCTGCGTTAGTGGTTTCTGGATTAATGCTGGGTTCATTAGGGATGTTATTGTCGTCTTTTATTAAGCAATTGGAAAATTTTGCCGGTGTTATGAATTTTGTTATCTTTCCCATGTTTTTCATGTCCAGTGCGTTATACCCGTTGTGGAAATTACAGGAGTCGAATGAGTGGTTAGCGCGGTTAGCGGAATATAATCCTTTCACCAAGAATGTTGAGTTGATTCGGTTTGCGTTATATGGACAATTGAACATAGAGGCCTTGTATTATACGGTGGCATCACTTTTGTTGTTTTTATTCGTAGCCATCCAAGGTTATAATCCTTCAAGAGGTATGATGAATAAAAAGAAAGGCCGTTGATTTAACATTGTAGTTTTTGTTTTTTTGTTTTACATTACTGTTTTATCTGGCAGATGATCTTAATACTGCTGATTTTGAGTCGGTAGGTCATTTGATTTTCTAAGCTAGATGGCTAAATATAATTACTAAAGTTTAATGAGGGGACTTTTTTATGAGCACTGAAGAAAATAAAAATAAGATTAACGAAGGTAAAGAGCAAGCAACTAAAGTACTGAAAGATGTTATTGGCAAAGCTAATGACCTTAGAACGGAAAAACCTGCTATGTTTTATGGTGGGGTTGTTGCCTTTTTAGTGCTCTATATGTTTGTTTCTAGCGACCGTAACCCGGAAATAATTGATGCGGGGGAAGGTAATAACTTAAAAGTGGGTGCAACTTACTTTTTAAAGAGTCCTAATGCGCAAACACTGGGCGCTGAAAATGCAAAAACGGCAATTGTTAAAGAGCCTTGTGTATTAACCGGTTGGGATCGGACTGAAAATGATGACTTAAGTGTTTGTCAAGCGGTTGATGGAACTCAGGTTAATGTTCTGGAATTAAGAGACGCTTTCGGCGTGGCCAATAACTGTGCACGTGTGCTTATTGAAAGCGGTAATTGCATGAGTAAAGAAGGATGGACATTAGCAAGTAATATTGCTGAAAGATGATTGACAATCGAGTATTTGCACTTATAATACTCGGTTCAAGTTCTAGAGCGGGAATAGCTCAGTGGTAGAGCACAACCTTGCCAAGGTTGGGGTCGCGAGTTCAAGTCTCGTTTCCCGCTCCAAAAAGATTAAAAAGCCGCATGTCACTGCGGCTTTTGTTTTTTAGGCTGCGTAGCAAAGTGGTTATGCAGTGGCCTGCAAAGCCATCTACACCGGTTCGATTCCGGTCGCAGCCTCCAAAAAACATTCATGATTCATTTTTCTGTGCAATAAGATCATTTTTTAAAGCCTGTTTTGTGGGTTTTTTTCTTAAAATGTGGCTAACTTATTAACTGCTCACAATACGCCTGCTGAAGAATTAGGAAGATACTTTAATGCGTATACAACCCTTACCCACCCAACTGATCAATCAAATCGCTGCGGGCGAAGTGGTTGAGAGACCCGCTTCGGTGGTTAAAGAATTATTGGAAAATAGTTTTGATGCTTCTGCAAGCGCTATCGTTATTGAAATAGAGCAAGGCGGTATTGGTTTGATTCGTATCCGAGATGATGGTAAGGGTATTATCAAAGAAGATATCTCTTTGGCAGTCTCTCGTCATGCGACCAGTAAGATAACGTCGTTGGGTGACCTTGAAAAGGTTCGTACCATGGGCTTTCGCGGAGAAGCCCTGCCCAGTATTGCTTCTATTTCCAGGTTAACCTTGGCATCGAGAATAGCGGATAGTGATTGCGCCTGGCGATTAGTGGCGGAGAATTCAACAGTTGATAATGCCTTGGAGCCTGCTTCAAACCCAGAGGGCACGACGGTTGAGGTGCGAGATTTATTCTACAATACGCCGGCTCGTCGAAAATTTCTAAAGACTGAAAAAACGGAATTTAACCACATAGAAGTATTGATTAAGCGTTTAGCGTTAAGTCGATTTGAAACAGGCTTTATGTTGCGGCATAACAGTAAAGAAGTGCTCTCTTTAAAACCTGCCCAGACAGAATCAGAGCAACAAGCACGCGTTGAAAAAGTGTGCGGTGAAGGCTTTATAGAGCAATCGGTTAAAGTCTTTTTTGATGCAGCGGAATTACAACTGGAAGGCTGGGTTGGGCTGCCTACATTTTCTAGAGGTCAAGCCGATCGGCAGTTTTTTTATGTGAATGGTCGTTTGGTGCGCGATAAATTAGTTACCCATGCTATTAAACGGGCCTATCACGATGTTCTTTTTCATGGTCGCCACCCTGTGTTTGTTTTATTTTTAACGTTAAATCCAAAAGGGGTGGATGTGAATGCGCATCCGACTAAATTGGAGGTGCGATTTAGAGAAAGTCGTTTAGTGCATGACTTTATATTTAAAGCGCTGCATCGCTCGTTAGCCGATATTAAACCGGAAACTCATGGTTCTCCTGAGTTCATGTTTGCTAATAATGAACCCTTTACTAGGCCGTCTGCACAGGCTGAATTATCACCCGGTACGGTCCAGTCCCGTTTGCCTCAAGGTGGCTCAAGTGATATTGAAAGATATGCGACACGGGGTATTTCGGGACAAGAGGGAGGGAGTGGTTTTTCTCCTTTACCACAACCCGGTAGTGATATCCCGCCTTTAGGGTTTGCTATCGCTCATATTCATGATATTTATATTTTGTCAGAGACCGCCACTGGAGTTATTTTAGTGGATACGCATGCCGCGCATGAGCGCGTTGTTTATGAGCGATTAAAACAACAAAAAGCCGCGGGTGTTATTCCAAGTCAGCCGTTATTATTACCGGTTCGTTTTCAAGTGACGCAAGAAGAAGCAGAATTAGCTGAAGAGCACAGTGACTTATTTCAAGGCTTAGGGTTTGAACTCAATCGATTAGGTCCTGAGTCGTTAATTATAAGAGCTATTCCAGTCTTATTAATACAGACTAAAATAGAGCAATTGTTGCGAGATGTTCTGGCAGATCTGTTGACCTACGGGGCTACGCGACGTATTGAAGAAGTCGGAGATGAGCTTTTAGGGACGCTTGCGTGTCACACCTCCGTACGTGCACATAGACGGTTAACTGTTACAGAGATGAACGCATTACTACGTGATATGGAGATGACCGAGCGCTCGGGACAATGTAATCACGGACGACCTACCTGGGTGGAAATAAGTGCTCAGGAATTAGATAAGTTTTTCTTGCGTGGTCAGTAGGCATGAAATCATCGTTGCCTGTGATTTGCTTGATGGGGCCGACAGCAGCGGGAAAAACGACGCTTTCGGTTGAGATTGCAAAAACCTTCGGTGCTGAGATTATCAGTGTTGATTCTACTTTGGTTTATCGGGGCATGGCTATTGGCACCGCCAAGCCGACAAAAGCGGAACAGTGCGGCATTCCGCATCATTTAGTAGACATTTTAGATCCGCATCAATCCTTTTCGGCAGCCGAATTTAGGGCGCAAGCATTATTACATGTTAAAACCATTCAACAACAAGGGAAAATCCCCTTGTTGACCGGTGGTACGATGCTTTATTTTCATGCTTTATTTAATGGGTTAGCTGAATTACCCGCGGCTAACCCCGTTATTAGGCAGCGTTTAGTGGATCAAACAGAACGATTCGGTGGTGCCTTTATGCATCGGAAACTACAACAAATTGACCCGGTTTCAGCGTTACGTATTCATTTGAATGACCCGCAGCGGATACAGCGTGCATTAGAAGTCTATGAGTTAACGGGGCAGCCTTTATCACACCATTTAGTGGCTCAAAGTCAACAGGTATTGCCGTTTTCTGTCCTGAAGTTGGTGTTAGCACCGGAAAATAGACAAGGGTTGCATGAAAAAATTGCTTTACGGTTTCACGCGATGCTTGCAAGTGGGTTGATTGAAGAAGTTGAAACTTTGTTTCAACGCGGTGATTTGACGGCGCAACATTCAGCTATGCGCGCCGTTGGTTACCGGCAGGTCTGGCAATATCTCGATGGTCAGCTTGATTATGAAGAAATGGTGTTTAAAAGTATTGTGGCAACCCGCCAGTTAGCCAAAAGACAGTTTACGTGGCTGCGAAAAATGGACGATACCCTTTGGTTTAATACAGATAACAATATTAAGGGTGAGCTCTATGGGGTATTAAAGGAATATTATTAAGTGGGTGCGGTTTTAGAAAAAAGGATGTGGAATCATGGTGTTGCATCTTACTTAGGGAAAGTTATTGCAAAGATAAGGTTAAGTAGGTATCTTGTAAGGTAATAATAAAAATAATAAAAAAAGGGAGGTAGAATGTCTAAATCCCATAATTTGCAAGACATTTTTTTAAATACACTTCGAAAAGAACATACGCCGGTGTCAATATTCCTAGTCAATGGGATTAAATTGCAGGGTAAAATTGATTCTTTTGATCAATATGTTATCTTACTTAAAAGCAATGTAAGCCAAATGGTTTACAAGCATGCTGTTTCCACGATTGTTCCCACCAAACAGGTTAAAATTCATTCCGATACTGTCGAGCATGAAGGTTAGTTTGTGTAACTTTAAATAGGAATCTTCCTTGTTTGATCGCCCGAAGAACGGTAAGCAAGCCGTATTAGTTCATATGGCCTTGTTCAGAGAGAGTAATGACTTAAATGAGCTTCAAGAACTGGTTTTATCTGCAGGTGCTCAGCCACTTGCGGTGCTGACCGGCCGTCGTAATCGGCCCGAACCCAAGTATTTTATTGGGACAGGAAAGCTTGAAGAATTAAAGCATGTCATTCAGCAGCACAATGCCGATGTGGTTGTTTTTAATCATACGCTGTCACCACGGCAAGAGCGTAATTTGGAAGAAGCTTTAGAGAAGCGTGTTGTTGATCGCCAAGGGTTGATCTTGGATATTTTTGCGCAGCGAGCGAAAACACACGAAGGAAAGTTACAAGTTGAGTTGGCACAATTAGAACATTCGTCGACAAGGCTTATTCGAAGCTGGACTCATTTGGAGCGTCAAAAAGGCGGGGTCGGATTAAGAGGAGGGCCAGGAGAGACGCAATTAGAAGCGGATAGGCGGTTAATTCGGGTAAGAATGCGGCAAATCAGAGGGCGTCTCGAGAAAATAATCAAGCAACGCCATCAGGGGCGCATTAAACGTAAACGCGCTGAGATCCCTTCAGTATCGCTGGTGGGTTACACCAATGCCGGTAAATCAACACTCTTTAATGCTTTGGTGGGTTCTGATGTTTATGCGGCAGACCAATTGTTTGCTACCTTAGATCCCACTTTGCGGCGCTGCCGTCTACCGAATGATTCAGAACTTATCTTGGCGGATACGGTGGGTTTTATTAGGCAATTACCGCACGAATTAGTGGCGGCATTTAGATCCACTTTACAAGAGGCCAGTGAAGCTGATTTGTTGTTGCACATAGTTGATTGTAATGCTGAGAATAGAGACGAAACCATCAATGATGTCAATCAGGTGTTACAACAAATAGGTGCCGGTAAAATAAGGCAATTACAAGTTTTTAACAAGATTGATTTGGCAGACCCTATAGAACCGAGAATTGACTATGATGCTGATGGGGTCCCTTTTCGGGTCTGGGTTTCAGCGAAAGAACAACTGGGATTCGATTTGTTGTTAACGGTCCTAGAAGGTATTTATGCCTCGAGTCGTATACGCAAAGAATGTTATTTATCCCCATTGCAGGGAGGCGTGCGTGCTAGCTTATATAAGCATAGTCAAATAATTTCTGATGAAGCGCTTGAAAATGGTGGCTGGCAGATAATAATAGAGATTGAAAAGAAGCATTTAGGGTTATTAAAAGATATTAAGGAAAAAGAAATGGGCTAGCGTTTGAATAAATTCTTATTATCAAGGATAATTACTAGGTTAAATGGAGACTGGTCGCGATGCGCGATGGTCGCCCAGTAAAATAATATGACAGTTTAATAATGGAGCATTTATGGCTTGGAATGAACCTGGGGATAAAGATAAAGACCCGTGGAATGATAAAAAAGGGCAGCAACCACCTGATCTTGATGAGGCTATTCGGTCATTTCAAGAAAAGATAAGTAATATTTTTGGTGGCGCTGGTGGTGCTGGTGGTAATGGTAGTGGTGGGGTCAAAATGCCTGGTGGATCTGGTTTAGGCATTGGCTTGCTCGTTATTGCGGCAGCCATTTTATGGTCGCTAAGTGGCTTCTATATTGTTGATGAAGGTAATCAGGGTGTAGTGACACGATTCGGAAAGTATGTTGAGACAACTACCCCGGGTTTAAATTGGCATTTACCTGCACCTATTGAAACGGCTGATATTGTTAATGTTCAAAAGCAACGCTTTATTGAGATAGGCTATCGTAGTGGCGGACGTGAGCGAGGCTCTGGCTCAGTGCCAAGAGAATCACTAATGTTAACAAAAGATGAGAATATTGTTGATGTTCGTTTAGCGGTTCAATATCAAATTAAAGATGCGGGTAATTATATCTTTAACGTTAAAGATCAAACAGCCACGCTTAAACAGGCTACAGAAAGTGTTGAGCGGGGTGTGATTGGGCGTAATGATATGAACTTCGTTCTGTTGGAAGGGCGGGCAGACATCGTTGCTGATATTAAAAAAGAATTACAAACGTTGCTTGATCGCTATGATTCAGGAATCATTATTACGGATGTGAACTTACAGGATGCTCAACCACCAGAGCAAGTTCAGGCCGCTTTTGAAGATGCGATTAAAGCGCGAGAGGATAAAGAACGTTATATCAATGAAGCTGAAGCGTATCGAAATGATGTTGTTCCTAAAGCACGGGGTGCGGCTTCAAGAAAAATTCAAGAAGCAGAGGGGTATAAACTGCGGGTAATTGCCGAGTCTGAAGGTGAGACAGTACGTTTTACGAAGTTACTTGCTGAGTATAAAAAAGCGCCGGATGTTACGCGTAAACGTCTCTATATTGATGCAATGGAATCTGTGTTAAGTAATACAGACACGGTTATGATTGATCTTAAAAAAGGTAATAATGTGATGTATTTACCGTTAGACCGGTTAGGTCGAGGCCAGAGCGGACAGAAGAATAGTGGTACAGCGAATAACGCCGGCAATAATGGTCAGCATTCAAGTAATCAACACGATTCGGCAGATCGCCGTGAAAAATCACGTGGCCGTGAGTTAAGGGGGCGTAAATGATGTCAAATAAAATTTTGGTGGGCTTAGGGCTAGTCATGTTTGTATTTATGTCGTGTGTCTTCACGGTACATGAGACCCAAAAAGCGATTAAATTTCAATTAGGTGAAATTATAAAGGCGGATTATACGCCGGGCTTATATTTCAAATTTCCTTTTGTGAATAACGTTAAGAAATTTGATACACGTATTTTGACCTTAGATTCAAAACCAGAACGGTTTCTGACTTCTGAAAAGAAAAACGTTATTGTTGATACTTTTGTTAAGTGGCGGATCGTTGATGTATCGAAATTCTATACTTCGGTAGCCGGTGATGCTGTTCAGGCAAATCTTCGTATTGATCAGATTATTAAAGATGCAGCACGTAGTGAATTCAGTAGTCGGACGATTAAGTACCTAGTACAAACTGAGCGTGAAACTATACGGGATGCTTTGATTATTACTTCTGCCCCACAAGCCTTAAAGTTGGGTATTGAACTGGTTGATATTCGAGTCAAACGAATTGATTTACCACCTCAGGTTAGTAAGTCTGTATACAGTCGTATGGATGCTGAGAGAACGCGTGTAGCGCATGAGTTACGTTCAGAAGGGAAAGAGACCTCTGAGGGTATTCGAGCAAATGCAGATAAGCAGCGTGAGGTCATTTTGGCGAATGCCTACCGTGAAGCTGAAAAGACTCGAGGTGAAGGTGATGCTCAGTCGGCCGATATTTTCGCTCAGGCTTACGGAAAAGATATTGAATTTTTCCAGTTTCTTCGGAGTATGTCAGCCTATGAGAAAACCTTTAGAAGACAAGGGGATATGCTAGTTGTTGAACCTGATTCTGACTTTTTTAAATATTTTAAAAAGCAGAAATAAAGGCTAGATAACAATATAGGTGGGGTTGCTTTAGTATTGGCTTGCTTGACCTATTATTTTAAACAGCGAAACGCTCCGTACTTTAGGGGCGTTTTGCGTGCATGAGAAATGAAATTTATGACAGATCCCCGTTTATTACCTGAGGGTATTGAAGATATTTTACCCGATGATGCACTTGATATTGAGGCCTTGAGAAGGCGTATACTTGATTTGTTTGTTACTTGGGGATATGAGCGAGTCACGCCGCCATTAATTGATTATTTAAGTACCTTACAAATTGGGTCGGGGAAAGACCTTGATTTGCAAACCTTTAAATTAATTGATCAGCTTAGTGGCGCTATGTTGGGTATTCGTGCCGATATGACGCCTCAGGTAGCGCGTATTGATGCGCATCAATTAGGGCATGAGTGGCCGACACGATTATGTTATGTCGGTACGATTGTTCATGCGTGCGGTGATGCACTCGATAAAAGTCGGACGCCGACTCAAATTGGTTCAGAGCTTTATGGTTATTCAGGGCTAGAAGGTGATCTGGAGATTATTAAATTAATGCTCGAAATGGTGGCCATTACGGGTCTACAAGAAATTCACATTGACTTAGGTCATGTGGGTGTTTATCGAGGGTTAGTCAATGAAGCTGGGTTAAATGAACGCCAGATTACTGATTTATTTGATATATTACAACGTAAGTCTAAGCCAGAACTGGCGGGATTTATTAGTGAATTAGATTTAAATGATGCGTTTAAAGCCATGTTCATGGCTTTACCTGATTTAAATGGTGGTCGGGAGGTTTTTGCTAAGGCGCGCCAAGTTCTCGTTCAAGCAGGGACTTCGGTACAGGCTGCTCTAGATGATTTAGAGCAAGTTTCATTGCAACTAGAGCAAGTATTTCCGCGTTTGGCAATGAGTTATGATTTAGCAGAATTGCGCGGATATAACTATCATACAGGGATTGTTTTTGCAGCATTTGTTCCTGGGCATGGTCGAGAAATCGCACGTGGTGGCCGATATGATAATATTGGTATCGATTTTGGTCGGGAAAGAGCGGCAACAGGTTTTAGTGCTGATCTGAAAGTGCTGGCGCGGTTATCGAAAAATCATCATGAAGATGATACTTTGCAAGAGAAAATATTTGCTCCGTCTGATCAGGACGAGCAGCTGAGTACGTTAATTCGTGATTTAAGGGCACAAGGACGCACAGTGATTCAACAATTAACGGGTCAAGTTGGAACGGCTCAAGATTATGGTTGTACAGCTGTTATTATTAAAGATAATCAATCATGGGCTATACGCTCGCGCTAAAGAAAAGACAATCATGACAAAGAATGTAGTGGTCATCGGTACCCAATGGGGCGATGAAGGTAAAGGAAAGCTTGTTGATTTATTAACGGATAAAGCGGATGCTGTCGTGCGTTTTCAAGGCGGTCACAACGCGGGACATACGTTAGTTATTTCAGGTGAAACCACCGTTCTCCATCTAATTCCTTCAGGGGTATTAAGAGCAAATGTTCAATGTCTGATCGGTAATGGCGTGGTGCTATCGCCGGGTGCTTTATTGAAAGAGATTGACGTTCTTGAACAAGCCGGTATTCCTGTTCGTTCGCGTTTATTAATTAGTGAGGCCTGTCCTTTGATCATGCCCATTCATGTTCGCCTAGACCAAGCACGTGAAGCGGCTAAAGGTAAGCAAGCTATCGGCACGACAGGGCGAGGGATTGGCCCGGCGTATGAAGATAAGGTTGCTCGGCGTGGATTGCGGGCAGGGGATTTGCTTTATCCTGAGGTCTTTGCCCATAAATTAAAAGAATTAACGGATTATCACAACTTCATGTTGACGGAGTATTTTCAAGAACCCGCCGTTGATTACCAACACATGTTGGAAGAAACCTTAGTCATGGCCGAAATTATCAAGCCTATGCTAACGGATGTCAGCGAGAAACTATATGCGCATGAATCGGCAGGTCATCGAGTATTGTTTGAAGGCGCCCAAGGTGCTTTATTAGATATTGATCATGGGACTTACCCTTTTGTGACATCATCGAATACGACAGCAGGCGGAGCAGCCTCTGGTACTGGATTGGGACCACTGCATTTTGATTATGTATTAGGTATTACTAAAGCCTATTCAACACGGGTGGGTAATGGTCCTTTTCCTACTGAATTAGATAACGAAGAGGGAAATCATTTAGGGGTTAAAGGTCATGAGTTTGGCGCCACAACAGGTCGTAAAAGACGGTGTGGTTGGTTTGATGCGGTTTCAATGCGTAAATCAGCACAATTAAACAGTTTATCGGGTATTTGCCTGACAAAATTAGATGTTCTTGATGGGCTGGAAAAAATTGGTATTTGTACGGCTTACCGTATTGACGGGCATAAAACGGAAACAGCGCCTTTAGGCGCCGATTTATATGAAAAATGTGAGCCTGTTATCGAGGAAATGCCAGGGTGGACAGAATGTACCTTGGGGATCACAGAGTTCGACTTGTTGCCAGAAAATGCTAAGGCGTATATTAAACGCCTAGAAAGTTTGATTGGCGTGAAGATTACGATTATCTCTACGGGACCTGAGCGTAATCAAACGATTGTTTTAGAACATCCTTTTGGAGAGTAATCTAAGCAGAGGTTTGATGCTAAGTATTTATTATTGTCGCTAAAACAGACCCCCATTGTTTATTGTTCACCTAACAGTTATGGTTGGGTGATATAGATAAAAGTTACTTTCATAATATTTAGACGTCCGTCGCAGAGAGTATTTGACCATAGCGCAAGAGCACTTTATTTCAGCAGTAAGTTAGAACATAAGTGACCTTAACGGGTATTAAGTTGTCTACGACGAGCCTGATAAGTTAGTGTTGGCGTGATGGTTAGCCTTGACTGTAGATATGAAAATAAAAATAGGCATCAGTAGTTGTTTGCTTGGGGATGAAGTGCGTTATGACGGTGGTCATAAGCGGTCGGCCCTCTGTACGCAAACGATGTCGGATATTTTTGAATTTGTTCCGATTTGCCCCGAAGTGGGTATCGGTTTGCCTATACCTCGATCGACCATTCATCTTGTTGGTGATTCTTCAACAGTACAGGCTGTTATGAGTACCAATCATACGATTAATTATACGACTAATCTTGCGGCATATGGCCGGCAGAAGGTGCTCGAAAATGGTGATTGGTCGGGCTATATTTTTATGGATAAATCGCCCAGTTGTGGATTGTTTACAGTAAAAATATATTCAGAGGGAAAGGGGCCTGTTTTTGAAAATGGACGAGGGTTATATGCAAAAGTAATCACCAGTCTTCAACCCTTTTTACCGGTAGAAGAAGCCAGACGATTAGAAGATCTACAGATTCGAGAAAGCTTTATGATCCGAGTGTTCGCTTATTCAGATTGGCAACAGTTACAGTCAAAAGGATTAACAGTGCCCTTATTAATTGATTTTCACACCCGTTATAAATACAGCTTAATGGCGCATAGCCCGGGTCATTATTTATGTTTAGAGTCGTTGCTAGAAGATGCGAAAGGCGTTAATTTGGATGGTCTCGCTCAACAGTATTTTTCTAGATTGATGACGTCTTTACAACAATTAGCCACGCCCCAGAGCCATCTAGCCGTATGCTTAGATATTCAAAGGGCGCTAAAAGAATCATTAACGGTTTGTGATAACAACAAGCTGACACAATTAATAGATCAATATAGTAAAAATAAAATCCTATTAGCAGAATTGAAAACATTTTTAGCGTATCGAGTGAAAAAACATCCGATAATGGCCCAAGCCTATTTTCAATCCTCCATTAGCACCTAAAGCTAGGGTGTCAATTGCACCACCTCGACATTGAATGCAGATTATGAAAAGTGATTGTAAGCTATACAGACTCTTTTTTTTGTGTCAATGTTGACCGGTAATTTAAATATTAAGTCATAATTCAAGTCATATGAAAAGTTTATAAATGAGTAAAAAGAAACCGTCATTTAATCCAAACCTCGACCCCTACGCTCAGCGTGAAGCGCAAAAATACGGGAATCCTATTCCCAGTCGAGAGCTCATTATTGCGCTATTGACTGATCAGGGTAGACCGTTGACTCAAAAAGCTATTCAGAAAGAATTTGCTTTGGTTGAGGAAGAGCAAGTTGAAGCGCTGCGCAGACGACTCCGCGCGATGGAACGTGATGGGCAGGTATTGAAAAATCGTAAACAGTGTTTTTGTTTGGTCAATAGTCAGGACTTGATTGTGGGGCGTGTCATTGGACATCCAGACGGTTTTGGTTTTTTAAGACCCGACGATGCAACGGAAGATTTGTATTTTTCGCCCCGAGAAATGAAAGCCTTAATGCATAATGATCGTGTTGTTGCACAAATTGTTACGATTGACAGGCGTGGGCGTCGAGAGGGAAGCGTCGTTGAGATTCTAGAGCGCCTAACATCTCAAGTCGTGGGCCGTATTATTCTTGATGCCGGTATTGCTTTTGTAATACCAAATAATAAAAAAATAAATCAAGATATCATCATCCCCCAAGCTGAAATAAATGGGGCTTTACATGAGCAGATTGTAGTCGCTGAATTAATCGAGCAACCGACTAAAAGAAACAAACCCATGGGTAAGGTTGTCGAGGTTATGGGCGATCATATGGCTCCAGGAATGGAGATCGAAGTTGCACTACGATCTTATGAGTTACCGTTTATTTGGCCGGATGCGGTGTTAGATGAAATCAATGATTTAAAAGCAGAAGTGCCAGAATCTGCCAAGACTAATCGTAAGGATCTCCGCAATGTACCACTGATTACCATTGACGGTGAGGACGCGCGTGATTTTGATGATGCGGTTTATTGTGAGCGTTCAGGGAAGGCGTGGAAGTTGTTGGTTGCTATTGCAGATGTTTCATCCTATGTGACGCCTGAGTCGGCATTAGATACAGAAGCAAGAAATCGTGGTACCTCAGTCTATTTTCCCGAACAAGTGATACCGATGCTTCCAGAGATTTTATCTAATGGGTTATGTTCTATTAACCCTGCAGTTGATCGTCTTTGTGTCGTGTGTGAGATGACGATTAGTGATCAAGGTGTGGTCACAGCGACGGAATTTTATGAAGCAGTTATGCGTTCTCATGCTCGGATGACATATACTGAAGTTGCAGAAATCATTAATGAGAAAACGCCTGAGTTGCTTGAAAAATACCAAGATCGCCTTGGGAATCTGGATGACTTATATCAATTATATATTGCATTGAGTCAGGTCAGAGAACAGCGTGGGGCTATGGACTTTGAGAGTCGTGATACACAAATAATATTCTCTAAGGATAGAAAAATAGAACAGATCATTCCTACGACGCGTAATGATGCGCATCGTATGATTGAAGAATTCATGATTGCTGCAAACATTTCTGCAGCACGCTTTCTTCAAAAACATAATATGCCCAAATTATTACGGGTTCATGAAGGGCCTTCTGTTGAGAAGGTGCTTGATTTACGGGTGTTTTTAAATGAATTAGGGCTGTCTTTGGGCGGTGGTGCTAAGCCCGAACCCAAAGACTATATGGCATTGATGAGGCAAGTTAAAGGCCGCCTCGATGCCCATTTAATTCAGACGGTTATTTTAAGATCGTTGTCGCAAGCCGTATACAGTGCTGAAGATAAAGGTCATTTCGGTTTGGCGTTAGAAGCTTACGGACATTTTACTTCACCGATCAGGCGCTACCCTGATCTTTTGATACACCGGGCCATTAAACATGTTTGTCTAGGGTTGTCTCCCGAAGCTTTTAGGTATAGTTTTCAGGATATGGTTAACTTTGGAGAACATTGTTCGGCAACAGAACGACGTGCTGACGAAGCAACCCGAGAGGTGGTGAGCTGGCTTAAGTGTGAATATATGATGGATAAAATTGGCCAAGAATTTTCAGGCATTATTTCTTCTGTGACATCGTTCGGATTATTTATTGAGCTTAATGATTTGTATATTGAAGGTCTTGTGCATATTTCAGCATTAGGCAAAGACTTTTATCATTTTGATGCGGTGAGTCATCAACTGACCGGTGAGCAGACGGGTAAGACCTATCGTCTTGGCGATGCGATTAAAGTGGTTCTGGCACGTGTTGATTTAGATGAGAAAAAAATAGATTTTGATTTGACCCGAACAAGCAATAAGACCAAGAAGTTGAAGGTCAATAAAAAAAAGAAGAAGCATAAAAAAATCAAGAAGAGGCTTAAATAGTGAAGTCAACCGTCATCGTTGGAATCCATGCCGTTCAATCAGCATTAGATTATTCAGTTGAAAAAATTCAAGGTGTCTGGATTGATGAAAGTCGCCAAGATAGTAAATTTCAAGCGCTAGTACAGCAATTGGCTCGTCTTGAGGTCCCTTTTCATAAAACCAATAAGAAAACACTGGAACAATTAAGTCAGGGCCGTAATCACCAAGGTGTTTTGGTCGAGGTTGATTTACCCAAGATTAAAACGGAAAAAATGTTGATGGAGGAAATTAAGACATCAACGCAAACGCCTTTTTTTTTAGTGTTAGATCAAGTCCAGGATCCACATAATTTAGGGGCGTGTTTAAGGACAGCTGATGCTGTAGGGATTCAAGGGGTTATTTTGCCGAAGGATAATTCGGCTGGCTTAACGCCTACAGTATGTAAAGTAGCCAGCGGTGCGGCTGAAACTGTTCCTGTTTATCAGGTGACCAACCTTGCGCGGATTTTACGGTGGATGAAAGAGCAAGGTATTTGGGTTATGGGCGCGGCCGGGGAAGCAACTCAAACAGCATACCAAATTGAATTAACAGGGCCTTTGGCTTTTGTGGTGGGTGCCGAAGGGAAGGGACTTCGGCGATTAACACGGGAGCAGTGTGATGTTTTAGTAAAATTGCCCATGGTTGGGCAAGTAGAAAGTCTTAATCTTTCGGTCGCATCTGGCGTTCTTTTGTATGAGGCTTTGCGTCAAAGAGAGATGGCATAAGCGATTAGTGTTGTTTTTATTCAAAGCATTGAATCATTGTTTTTAAGCTGAGGGGCTAAACAGCCATAGGCGTGTTTTTTTAATGCGCAGTGAGCGGGCGTGTTATCCTTAACAATTATCGCTGTAAGGGTCAGTTTTAATTAGGAGTTTTATTTTTATGAGTAAAAAGTATCGGTCTGTTTTTTCACCATCCACGGCACAAGAGCGCAAAGAAAATTTTGAAAGTTATTGGGAATTTACCCAGCGTCATGGGGGTGAGTTGTTTGAAGAGGATAAGGATTTAGCCGTTAAACGCGCTAAATTGAAGGCATTTAAAGATAATCCTGTTCAATTAAGAACACCTTTAGCTGATCCTGAGGCTTTTTATCGTAATTATGTTGACATGCAGGATGATCCGGCAACGCTTGATCGCATGACTTTAATGATGACCTGTATGTATAAATTTGCCCGGCATGAGTGGGTCGGTATTAAAGGTGCTTGGGATGTGGT
>CAJVZC010000001.1 GCA_913019935.1 uncultured Methylococcales bacterium | reverse complement strand
TGGGTAATAGATTCTTTGAGCAGGCTTTCATAGCCCTTAGCGGGATAACCTAGCGTGATTTTCAGATCAACATGGGAGCCTTGTATATCAAGATGCGTAACGGCTTTGGCGCTGATTAGGTCAGTTTCTAAATGAGGTTCTATGAGTGTTGTTAAGGCGGTATGAATGGCGGTTTTAAGATCGCTGGACATGCGTTGAACTCCGTGCGTGTGAGTGGTTTTTTTAATTGCAGTCTATTTTACAGATTACAAGGTATTTTGTATGTGGATTAAACGTTGAGAGCAACATTTAATGTCTGGTTTATGCAATAATTAATGGTTAATTACCATGTAGATTCTAATAGCCACTTAAATTTATGTCTGAAAGAACAATTCTAGTTACCAGTGCTTTACCTTATGCGAATGGACCGATTCATTTAGGTCATTTAGTTGAATATATCCAAACTGATATTTGGGTGCGGTTTCAAAAGCAGCGGGGGCACCGTTGCTTTTTTGTTTGCGCTGATGATAGTCATGGAACCCCGATTATGTTGCGGGCTGATAGAGAGGGTATAAGCCCAGAAGAATTGATCGCTCGCGTTAGTATTGAGCATCAAGCTGATTTTAAGGATTTTTCAGTTACCTTTGATCACTATCACAGTACACATTCAGAAGAAAATAAGACGTTATCTTCACTTATTTATCAACGCTTAAAAGACCAAGGCTATATTTCATCTCGGGAAATTACGCAAGCGTATGATCCGATAAAGGAAATGTTTTTACCGGACCGTTTTATTAAAGGGGATTGTCCGAAATGTGGTGCCAGCGATCAGTACGGTGATAATTGTGAAGTTTGTGGGGCGACATATGCGCCGACAGATTTAAAAAATGCAATTTCTGTGGTTTCAGGAGCCAAGCCTATTGAGAAAGATTCGTTACACTATTTTCTCAAATTATCGAGTTTTACTGAAATGCTTCGGGAATGGATTCACGGCGGCCATGTTCAGGATACGGTTAAAAATAAGTTGGATGAGTGGCTTGAGCAAGGCTTGCAGGAGTGGGATATTTCTCGTGACGCACCGTATTTTGGTTTTGAGATACCGGGGGCACAGGGTAAATATTTTTATGTTTGGCTAGATGCGCCCATTGGTTATATGGCCAGTTTTAAAAAACTCTGTGAAAAAGAAAATCTAGACTTTGATGCGTTTTGGAAAGAGGATAGTACCGCGGAGCTTTATCATTTCATTGGTAAAGATATTATTTATTTTCATGCTTTGTTTTGGCCAGCAATGTTAACCGGTGCCGGGTTTAGAACGCCGAGTGCTATTTTTGCACATGGTTTCTTGACCGTTAATGGCGAAAAGATGTCTAAATCACGTGGCACTTTTATTAAAGCACGGACTTATTTAGAGCACTTGAATCCAGAATATTTGCGTTATTATTTTGCGGCTAAATTGAGTTCAGGCATTGATGATATCGATTTAAGTTTTGATGATTTTTCGCAGCGGGTTAATTCAGACCTGGTAGGTAAGGTTGTGAATATTGCCAGTCGTTGTAGTGGTTTTATTAGAAAACGTTTTGATAATCAGTTGTCGGAGAGGTGTGCTGAGCCTGCTTTGTATCAGCAGTTTATTACTGCTAATGAGTCGATTGGGAAATTGTATGAAGATCGTGAGTTTGGTAAGGCAATGCGTGAAATTATGATGCTGGCGGATCTTGCAAATCAATATATTGATGATAAAAAACCATGGGTTATCGCTAAAGCGGAAAATCAAGACCAAGAGTTACATGAAGTTTGCTCAATGGGTATTAATTTGTTCCGTGTTTTAGTGGCTTATTTAAAGCCGGTAGTGCCGGGATTGGCACAAGAGGCTGAGCTATTTTTAAATATTGAAAGTCAATTATGGCCGACTGAATTTGAGCCGCTGACAGGACATACAATCAATAAATTTAAGCCATTAATGACTCGTGTTGATAGCGATAAGATTGCAGCCGTTGTAGCGGCGTCCAAAGAAAGTATGGAGCCGGTGTCAGCGCCTGTTATTGAGAAAAAACATGAACCGATTGCAGATACCATAGCATTCGATGATTTTGCAAAATTAGATTTACGGGTTGCAAAAATCATTAAGGCTGAGGCTGTTGAGGGTGCGGATAAGTTGTTGCAATTGACCGTTGATATCGGTGATGAAACGCGTACTATTTTTGCCGGTATAAAATCAGCCTATACACCGGAATCGTTAACCGGTCGATTGGTGGTTGTGGTCGCCAATCTTGAACCACGAAAAATGCGTTTTGGTCTTTCTGAAGGCATGGTAATTGCGGCCGGTCCTGGCGGTGATGATATTTGGGTTTTAGCCCCTGATACGGGTGCGCAAGTAGGCATGCGAATTAAATAATGCAGGAGTATTGGCTTATTTTGGTTAGCACGATTTTGGTGAATAATTTCGTGCTGGTTAAGTTTTTAGGCTTGTGTCCTTTTATGGGTGTTTCAAGAAAACTTGAAACGGCTATGGGGATGGGCCTAGCAACGACTTTTGTTTTGACGTTGTCTTCCGTTTGCAGTTATGCCGTGAATCGGTATTTATTGTTACCGTTAGAGCTTGAGTATTTGCGAACCATTGTCTTTATTGTGGTGATTGCTTTTGTGGTTCAGTTTACTGAGTTGGTGGTTCATAAAACCAGTCCGATACTTTACCAAGCACTGGGTATTTTTTTACCGTTAATTACAACGAACTGTGCTGTTTTGGGTGTCGCATTGCTTAACGTTCAGGCGCAAAATGGTTTTTTACAGTCGGCCCTTTATGGCTTTGGTGCAGCGATTGGTTTTTCAATGGTATTAGTTTCATTTGCTGCTTTGCGAGAGCGAATTGAGTTGGCAGATGTACCCTTGCCGTTTAAGGGTAATGCGATTGCTTTGGTGACGGCCGGATTAATGTCAATGGCTTTTATGGGTTTTGCCGGATGGGTGGAAGGATAATCGTTTGCTGTGGATTTGTTTGTTATTTGCGATTTTAGGGGTAATTTTAGGCTACGCAGCTTTTCGATTTAAGGTTGAGGGAGATCCTTTGGTGGTGGACATTGAGGCGTTATTACCTCAAACCCAGTGTGGGCAATGTGGTTTTCCAGGTTGTAAACCTTATGCGGAAGCAATTGCTCAGGGAAAAGCTGATATCAACCAATGCCCACCGGGTGGAGAGGTTGGGGTTAAGGCATTGGCTGATCTACTGGGCCTTGATGCGAAACCTTTAAATGAAAGTTTCGGAATAGAAAAAGAAAAAAAAGTTGCGGTTATCGTTGAGGCGGATTGTATAGGCTGCACCCTGTGTATCCAAGCTTGTCCTGTCGATGCTATTTTAGGCGCGGCTAAATACATGCATACCGTCATTGCCTCTGAGTGTACCGGTTGTGATTTATGTGTTGAGCCATGCCCAGTTGATTGTATTGTAATGACAGCTATTAAGCCGAGTGTGTTGAATTGGCAATGGCCAAAACCGATACCAAACAGGCATTAAAAGAGGCTAAAATGCTGTTTGATGGACCAAGACGGAGTAATTGTGTTTAAAGGTTGGAATCTGAAGGGTGGACTTGATCTAGAAGGGCATAAGGATTTGTCTCGTCAGTATTCGATTAATAACACGGCTATTCCAGATGAATTGATTTATCCTTTGGTAGATCGCTCTGGGAATGTACTGACAGCTTTGGCTAAAACCGGTGAGCGAGTATTGAAGGGGCAAGTGATTGCAGGCTCAAAAGGCGTTCAAGGCACTTTATTACATGCGGCAAGTTCAGGTCTTGTGAAAGAAAATGAATGGCGTATGATCGCTCATCCCTCGGGCTTGAAAAGCGAGTGTCTTATTGTAGCAACGGACGGTTTAGATGAGTGCTGTCCGATAGATGAGCCGGTTGATTACAGGCAGTTATCCGCGGCCGATATTTGTGAAAAAGTTCATCAAGCCGGCATTGTTGGTCTCGGTGGGGCAAGCTTTCCAACAGCGATTAAGATTACCCCTAATAACGTTCATACTATCGATACCCTAATTATTAATGGGGCAGAGTGTGAGCCATACATAACGTGCGATGATAGGTTAATGCAGCAATACCCCAGTGAGATATTATTGGGGATACAGGTCTTGTTACGTGCGTTGGCGATTAAAAATTGTGTGATCGGAATTGAAGAGGATATGCCAGAAGCAATAGAGGCTATTCAAAAGGCTATTGAATGTTCTGGATTTAATCAGATACAGGTTAAAGTGGTGCCCGCGGTTTATCCTGCAGGCGGTGAACGGCAATTGATTTATCTGTTGACGGGGCGTGAAACACCAAGTCAAGGTTTTCCCGTTGATATTGGTGTTGTTTGTCAGAATGTAGGTACGGTTATGGCCGTTTATCAGGCGATTGTTAAGGGCCAAGTATTAATAGAAAGAGTGGTAACGGTCACGGGGACGGGCATTAATAAGCCTCAAAATATGTGGGCTCGAATAGGCACGCCCATTAAAGATCTTGTAAGCCAGTGTGGCGGTTACAATGGCCCGAATGAGCGACTGATTATGGGCGGACTCATGATGGGCTTTAGTTTGCCGGATGATAGCGTTGGCATAACAAAAGCAACCAACTGTATTCTGGTTGCAACATCAAAAGAAGTGACGAAAAGTTCTGAAGCAGAGATACAGCCGTGTATTCGTTGTGGTGAATGTGCGTCAGTATGCCCGGTAAATTTATTGCCACAACAGATTTATTGGTATAGCCAAGGCGGAGCACACCAAAAATGTCAGTCTTTTGGCTTGTTTGATTGTATCGAGTGTGGTTGTTGTGATGTTGTTTGCCCGAGCCATATTCCCTTGGTTCAATATTTTCGAGCCAGTAAAAGTAAAGTGTTTTTGAAGCGTCGTGAGGATGAGGCGGCCACGTTAGCGAAGCAGCGTTTTGAGCGTCGGGATACCCGCCAGGTGCAAGAAAAGGTAGCGCGAGAGCAACGTATTCGAGTAAAAAAACTTGCCTTAGTAAAGCGACAAAAAGAGAGTGTTTCATCGTCTGCTAAAATGCAGGATAAGCCATGAACTTTACGTGGGCTGCTGCACCGCATATAAAGCCACGTGACAGCGTGAGTAAAATCATGCTTAAGGTCTTGTTGGCACTGCTTCCTAGTATTTTTTTGCTGGCTTGGTTTTTTGGCGGCGGCGTTTATATCAATATTTTGTTAGCCACTTTGACAGCATTAATAGCAGAAGCTATGGTGCTAAAACTTAGGGGTCGAGTAGTATTAAAGTGTTTAAAGGATTTAAGTGCGTTAGTGACTGCGGTACTTATAGGAATGGCTATTCCGACACTTGCACCGTGGTGGGTGGTTGTTTTAGGAACATTTTTTGCAATCGTTATTGTTAAACAACTTTACGGCGGGTTAGGCTCTAATTTGTTTAATCCGGCAATGGCTGGGTATGCCTTTTTATTAATTTCTTTTCCACAGGAGATGACGGCTTGGGCGATGCCAGAGAGTTTAAATGCATGGCCATTTTCTGACATCATCAGGTTAATATTTTCAGCGCAATTACCCGATGCTATGACGATAGATGGCATCACCATGGCAACGCCATTAGACGTTGTGAAAACGCAAGCGGCGATAAATCCGTACACGGATGTTACCGTTTTGCCTTTGGGTATTGAAACGCTCTTTACGCAAGGCTGGGGCTGGCTTTCTTTAAGTTATTTTGTGGGGGGGCTATGGTTGGTTCAGCAGGGCATTATTGCTTGGCAAATTCCTTTGGGTATTCTTAGTGCATTAGCACTGATCGCTGCGGGATTTTATTTCTATGATGCTCAAACGTATACTTCACCACTGTTTCATTTGTTGGCGGGTGCCACGATGGTCGGTGCTTTTTTTATCGCAACCGACCCGGTAACGGCTGCAACGGCGCCGAAAGGGCGGTTTATTTTTGGTTTTATGATCGGTGTGCTGACGTACCTTATTCGTGTTTGGGGGGGTTACCCTGATGCTATGGCATTTGCGGTTTTATTAATGAATATTGCGGTTCCCGTGATTGATTATTATACCCAGCCAAGGGTTTTTGGAACTCGACGGTGAGGGCGGGATTCCTGCGATCTTTATTAATGGCGTTTGTTCTGGGGGCGTTTGCCGTTGTAGCCATTGGTATGGTGACGTGGGTATTTAATGCCAGTAAGGCCAGAATCATTGAAAATGAACGCGTTGCTTTGGTAAAGCAATTGTCAGCGTTATTACCTGAGGAGTCCTATGACAATGATATTGTTAATGACACCGCTCACTGGGTAGAGCCTGATCTTGCTGCGGGAGAGACGCTTACTATTTTTCGCTTTAGAAAAAATACCCGCCCCGTCGCTGTTGTTATTCCGACCGTGGCGCCCGGTGGCTATAACGGTAAAATAAAATTATTAGTTGCGATTAACAACGAGGGTGTTGTTTCTGCAGTGCGTGTTACTTCGCATCACGAAACGCCGGGATTAGGTGATAAGATGGAGATTGAGCGTTCGGGCTGGATTAATGTATTTAAAGGGAAGTCCTTTAAGACTCTTCCTGAATCGCAATGGAAGGTAAAACGAGATGGCGGTGCCATTGATCAATTTACCGGGGCGACAATAACACCTAGAGCCATTGTTCAGGCAGTGAAGAAAACGGTGGTTTTTTTTGAGGCTAACCGAGAAGCACTATTTTTACCCGAACCGATTAAGGATTAGTGAGAGCGATGACAATGTGGACCCCATATCGCCAAATAATTACCGAAGGTCTTTGGACCAATAATCAGGCTTTTGTTGCCTTGTTAGGGTTATGTCCATTATTAGCTGTGAGCAATACCTTGATAAACAGTTTAGGGTTAGGGTTAGCTACAACGATGACCTTGGTTTGTTCAAACGTGACGGTTTCAGTGCTTCGAAAAGTAATTCCGAGTGAAATACGGTTGCCCATCTTTGTGTTAGTGATCGCAGCAATTGTGACCGCGATTGAACTGATGATGAAGGCCTATTTTTTTGAACTGTATAAAGTTTTGGGGATATTTATTCCACTCATTGTTACCAATTGCGCCATCATTGGTAGAGCAGAATCTTATGCCTCTAAGCATTCACCGCCTAAGGCTTTCTTGGATGGTCTTTTTATGGGCTTAGGCTTTACGTTGGCGCTGGTTTTATTGGGTAGTGTTCGGGAGATTCTAGGCGCAGGCACCTTGTTTTCGGATGCAGCATTAATGTTTGGTGAGTCGGCAGTCAGCTGGAAAGTTGTTTTGTTTGAGGATTATTCAGGCATGCTGCTGGCTATCTTACCACCGGGTGCCTTTATTGGTTTAGGGTTGTTGATAGCGTTGAAAAATAGTATGGATTTTCAGGTTAAATTGCACCGAAAGGTGTTTAGTGTACAGCCCCTTGATAAAGGTAATGAGTAGAGCGGGCTAGATTATCTTTAGATAAGTAATTAATAATGAACCAGAAAAAACGCAAAATTATTTTTGATCGTTTAGCGGTAGCGATTCCGGACCCTAAAACAGAGCTTCAATACGCGACAGTTTTTGAATTATTGATTGCCGTTGTGTTATCGGCGCAAGCCACGGATAAAAGTGTCAATAAAGCAACGGTGTCTTTGTTTGCAACAGCGAATACCCCAGAGACAATTTTACTTTTAGGTGAGCAAGCGTTAAAAAGCCATATTAAGACTATTGGGCTTTTTAATACCAAGGCTGCAAATATAATCAAACTTTGCCGACAGTTAATTGATGGTCATAAGAGTGAAGTACCGCAAACCAGAGAAGCACTTGAGGCCTTGCCTGGCGTGGGACGAAAAACAGCGAATGTCGTGCTCAATACGGCCTTTGGTTTTCCAACGATCGCAGTGGATACACATATTTTTAGGGTTTCTAATCGGACCAGAATAGCACGAGGAAAAACGGTTCTTGAGGTTGAGAAGAAATTAGACAAATACGTGCCTAAATGCCATAAACTTGATGCACACCATTTATTAATATTACATGGCCGTTACACGTGTATTGCTCGAAAGCCACGTTGTGGGAGTTGTGTGATAGAGGATTTGTGTGAATTTACTGAGAAGACGTCAGTGTAGTCCCTGCATTTTATAGGTGGGGTTAAAAAATGGTCGTGGGATGATGACTTTGAAATTTAGGCGAGTAGTCAGCGCGACAAAAGGACGCGATACAGTTATTAAATTCCAAGGTACAATAAAGGTACAAACGTTATTAATAGAGATTTTTGAGGATAAGAAATGAAAAAGTTTAATAAAACACCATTGGTGGCAGCATTAGGTACAGCATTAGTTTCTTCTTTAGGTTCTACTGGCGTAAATGCTGAAGTTAGTCCTTTTGGATTGAATGAGCTATCAGGTGGCTATATGCAGTTGGCTGAGGCAGACACAAAGAAAGGTGAAATGAAGTGTGGGGCTCAAATGAAGGGCATGAAGAAAGCTGACATGAAGTGTGGCGCTCAAATGAAGGCCATGAAGACAGGTGAAATGAAATGTGGTGCAAAAGCAGGAATGAAAGAAGGTTCTTGTGGCGAAGGTCAGTGCGGCGCTATGATGATGGGTGAAGAACCTAAAATGCCAGAAGGTAAGTGTGTAGGGAAAAGATAATTTTGTCCTGACGTCATTGATTGATGAATAATAAAAGTTCTTTTGTTACGGGCGCAGGACTTGGTTTGCGGCGGTCGTTTATGCAAACGATCGCTGATACTTCCCCGAAGGATATTGATTTTTACGAGGTTGCACCGGAAAACTGGATGACCTTGGGGGGTAAAGTCGGTAAGCAATTTCGAGCATTGACCGAGCGTTTCCCTTTTATTTGTCACGGTTTGTCGCTGTCCATTGGTAGCGCAGATCCATTGGATGAGGTGTTTGTTCGAGACATCAAGGATTTTCTTCAAACACACCAGATTAGGCTATACAGTGAACACCTAAGTTATTGTAGCCACCAAGGTCACCTATATGATCTTTTACCGATTCCTTTTACAGGAGAAGCGGTTGATTATGTCGCTAATCGTATTCGGCGTGTTCAAGATATTTTAGAGCAGAAAATTGCCATTGAGAATGCCTCTTATTATGCGGTTCCAAGTCATGAGCTTTCAGAAATAGAGTTCTTTAATGCTGTTGTTGAACAAGCAGATTGTGACGTATTGCTTGATTTGAATAATATTTATGTTAATAGCATTAATCATGGTTATGATCCGGAAGATTTTTTAAAATCAATGCCTGGTGAGCGCATAGCCTATGCACATGTTGCAGGGCATTATGTGGCAAAGGAAGATTTTTTAATCGATACGCATGGCGCGGCTATTGTTGATCCTGTGTGGGCGCTATTAGGGCAAGCGTATGCGTTATTCGGTGTTTTTCCAACGTTGCTGGAGCGTGATTTTAATATTCCTGAAGTGAAAGAACTTCTGAGTGAGGTTGAAATGATCAAGAATAAACAAAATGATTATCAGTCATCAATGCCAGTAAAAAGACATGGCTAACAAAGGTAATGTTTTTTCTTTTCAGCAGAAGCAGGCAGCATTTACTGATTATTTAAGAAATCCACAGGCTTGTCCTGTTCCAGAAGGTATCGTACCCGAGCGGATTGATATTCATCGTGAGCTGATGTTTAACAATATCTCTAGTTTTCTAGAAACGAGTTTTCCTATTTTACGTTCCCTTATTGAAGATGAGACATGGAAACAATTGTGTCAGGATTATTTTCTTGTTCATAGCAGTAAGAGTCCGTATTTCTCCGAAATACCGGAAGAATTTCTGACTTACCTTCAGGAGGAACGCGTTCCATTGGCAGGCGACCATCCATTCATGTTGGAATTGGCGCATTATGAATGGGTCGAATTGGCATTAGCTATTTCTACCGATAGGCAACCTGAGAATTATAGCCCTTTTATTTTGGAGCCGTTGACGACCGAAGTCGCCTTGTCGTCCTTAGCTTGGCCATTGGCTTATCAGTATCCAGTACACTTAATTTCTTCAGATTTTAAACCACAATGTCCGCCCGAGGTGGCCACTTTTTTGTTGGTTTATCGGAATAGTGATTTAGATGTTAATTTTATAGAAATGACACCGATAACCTTTCGCTTGCTTCAGCTACTTCAGCAGCAGCCTGTTTGGTTGGTGGATGATTGTTTAAAGGCGTTGGCCGGCGAGTTTGTTGATTTTAAGTCGAGTGTTATTTACAACGGTGGGCTGGAAATTATCAAGGATTTAGCCGCTAAAGGGGTTATCTACCCGCCGTAAATCAGCGGGGATACTAGGGTTAGCCGTGGCTCGTGCAGTTATCGGGACTTAAAAATAGTCGGTGCTTGTGGCGTTTGTTTTTGTTGTAGACAATGGAAAGCAGCATTATCGTAGCGAATGCGAAGTGATTGTGTGTTTTTTTGTTCTCTTAGGAATTTTTGAGCTTCCGTTGCGGTTAAGTCTTTCATCATATAAGTCGCGATACACAGGCAGGGTTTTTTAAATCGAGCACGGTCAATTTCTTTATTGATTGAGTTTTTTATTTCGCGTGCGATGCACTGCTGCGCAAACTTATGTTCAAAAGGATGCTTGTCCATGTCTTTTGCTTGGTTATGGCCATGATCAAAGCTCAACTTTTGTGGCGCGTTGACAACTGCTGAGGGTGTCTGTACGGCTTCTTTTTGGTTGTCATCCGAGCACGCGGTTAACAATAAGCTTAGGGTAAGTGCATAAAAAAACACCCAGATTTGTCGTGTAGTTTTTTTCATCGTATTTTTGACAGCAATGATAAGATTTATCAGATAAATTTTTCTTTTACTTTATCACTTTCGCGATTAGCTTACTAGTCAGTGTTTTTTCAAAAAATCCGTAAGCAGAATGTAGTGTTATAGGTAATTAATGGAGGCCGTTAAGAAAATGAATACCGGTTCATGTATTAGTCATTTTGAAGCGAATTTAGCGCGCTTACCTAAATCGGTAAAACAAGAGCTGGAAGGTTCTTTTAGGCGTTGGTGTGAACGAGTGGATGGAAGTGTGCTCAAGGAGCCGGTTAATGGTGAGTTTATTGAATCAGCGATAACGGTTTGCAGTTCCAGTTTGTTCGTTGCTGAAAGCTGTGTAAGAGATGTTGAGTTATGGTCGGATATAGTTTCAGGAACAGCACTATATACAACCATTGGTGGTAAAAACGATTATAAGCAGGCTTTGGCTGCTCAAGTCGCGACTAACGAAAAAGAATTAATGGCTTTGTTGCGGGTATTTCGACGTCGTGAAATGGTTAGAATTGCTTGGCGTGATATTGCAGGCTGGGCCTCTGTAGAAGAAACATTATCAGACTTATCCGCTTTAGCCGATGCCTGTGTTCAGTATGCGTTGGATTTTCTACATGCAGAAGCGACTCAGTACTGGGGTCTGCCCGTTTTATCTAATGGCAAGGAGCAGCGTCTTGTTGTTTTGGCAATGGGTAAGTTAGGCGGTGGAGAGCTTAATTTTTCTTCTGATATCGATTTGATTTATTGTTATGCCGAATCAGGTGTGCTCACGACAGGAAAAAAGCATTTAGATTACGGTGATTTCTTTTCTCGATTGGCAAAAAAGCTCACCCGTGTTTTGAGTGATGTAACAGAGGATGGATTTGTTTATCGTGTGGATACGCGGTTAAGACCTTTTGGTGCCAGTGGTCCGTGGGTTATGAGCTTTTTAGGGTTGGAAAATTATTATTTTACACAAGCTAGGGAGTGGGAACGTTATGCGATGGTTAAGGTTCGTATTATTGCAGGTGATGATCTAGGTGAATCATTAATGGCGACACTGAATCGCTTTGTTTACCGGCGCTATTTAGATTATGGCGCTTTTGAGGAGTTGCGCCGCTTAAAGTACAAGATTAAAGAAAAACTGAGTGCCGAAGGTCAGGCCGATAATATTAAGTTAGGGCATGGCGGCATCAGAGAGATTGAATTTGTCGTTCAATCTTTTCAATTAATTCGAGGGGGAACTGATATTGATTTACAGCATCGTCAATTGCTCGTGGTTCTGGATAGGTTAAGTGAACTGGGGTTATTGCCGGTCAATGATATTAAGGTCTTACGAGAAGCCTATGTTTTTCTCAGGAAAACAGAAAATCGTTTACAACAATACCGAGATGAGCAAGTTCATAATTTACCCAAAGAAGATAACAGAAGGTTTTTGTTGGCATATTCAATGGGATTTGATAGCTGGGAGAAGTTTTTAGTTGTTTTAGATCAATACCGTTTGCAGGTGTCAGTCATCTTTGATCAGGTTTTTTCTTGTTCGGAACAGAAAAAAAGTAAAGGATTATCAATTTGGGTTGGCGTTTTAGATGATGATGTTTTAACGGCAGATTTGTTTGATTTAGGTTATATCGACACGGAGCGTCTTTTAGAGCAAGTTAAGAAGCTCAGAGAATCGGTGGGAGTCAGGCGGATAACAACTAAAGGCGCTGAAGCGTTGGATCAGTTGGTTCCTTTAGTGATTGAGAATGTAAGACAAGTCGATAATCAAGATGAAACGTTAATACGGTTGTTGATTTTATTGTCAAAAGTTGCCGGTCGTAATGTTTATTTTTCTCTTTTGATTGAAAATCCTGACGCCTTAGCGCGGTTAATTAAATTAACAGCAGCCAGTGAATGGATAGTCCAACAAATGGCTACTTACCCGGTGTTATTAGATGAATTGTTGGACGGTCGAACATTGTATGAGCCGCTGTTGAAAGATCGGTTAAGCGCTGATTTGAATTTTATTGTAGAGAAAAACAAAAGCGGTGATATAGAAGTCTTAATGAATGTGTTGCGTCAGTTTAAGCAGGTTAATATGCTTCGTGTGGCGGCGGCTGGCATCATGGATATTATTCCTGTCATGGTGATTAGTGATTATTTAACAACACTTGCGGAAGTGGTTTTGCAGCAAGTGGCTCTTTCGGCTTGGGATTTGTTGACCCAAAAACACGGTGTACCCGAGGGCTGTCAATTTGACTCCAGTGGCTTTGCAGTGATTGGTCTTGGAAAATTAGGGGGCTATGAATTGGGGTACGGTTCCGATTTGGATATGGTGTTTTTATATCATAATACTGATGAACGTGCGCTAACCGATGGGTTGAAGCCTATTAGTGTTGTTGAATTTTATGTCCGGTTAGGGCAGAAGATTATCTTTTTGTTAAACAGTAAATTATTGTCTGGTGTTTTATATGAAACAGATATGCGCTTGCGTCCTAATGGCGCCTCAGGGTTATTGGCCGTTTCTGTCAAAGGGTATGCGATTTATCAGCAAGAAAACGCATGGACTTGGGAACATCAGGCTTTAGTTCGAGGTCGCTTTGTCGCAGGGGACCCAGCAATAGGTGCAATGTTTACGGCTATTCGTGAGCAAGTTCTAAGTCAATCTCGAGACTTTGATGTGTTAAAACGAGAGGTTTTAGCCATGCGTTTGAAAATGCAGGATCATTTTTTAAAACCCCATGAGACCTTGTTTGACCTAAAATATGGGACTGGAGGTATTGTCGATATTGAGTTTATAGTACAATTTTATGTATTAGCTTATGCTGAAAGTAATTTAGATTTAGTCACATTCACCGATAACATTAGATTACTCCAACTTTTGCAGAAAAAAGGGCTGCTTTCTGAACCGAATGCCGCTGTTTTGCAACAGGCTTATTGTGAGTATCGTATTAAGAATCACCAGCAAGTTCTGCAGGGGCAGGGCGTTAAAGTTGATGTTAAATGTGTTGAAGAATTACGTTCACAGGTAGAGTCTGTATGGCACGCTATAATGGATTAATTTAATGATGATATGGTGGGAGAAAGAATAATGACGATGGATGACAGAGATGGTGTTATCTGGATGGACGGAGAATGGCTACCTTGGCGTGAGGCGAAGGTTCATGTATTAACGCATACCTTGCATTATGGCGCCGGCGTTTTCGAAGGTATTAGAGCTTATAATACCGATCAAGGCCCCGCTATCTTTAAGCTTAAAGAGCATACTGATCGATTGTTTCGATCCGCTCAGATTCTTATGATGAAGATGCCTTTTACTAAAGACGAGTTGAATAAGGCGCAACGAGAGGCGATTAATTTAAACCAACTCGACAGCGCTTATATTCGCACCATGTGTTTTTATGGTTCTGAAGGTATGGGCTTGCGAGCGGATAACTTAAAGGTTCATGTGATGGTTGCCGCTTGGGAGTGGGGTGCGTATTTAGGCGATGAAAATCTTGAAAAAGGGATTCGTATTAGAACCTCTTCATACACCCGTAATCATGTTAACAGCACGATGTGTAAGGCAAAAGCTAACGGTAATTATATTAATTCAATATTGGCCTTACAAGAGGCATTGTCAACCGGTTATGACGAGGCGTTATTGTTAGACCATGAGGGTTTTGTGGCTGAAGGCAGCGGGGAGAATTTATTTATTATTCGTAATGGTAAAATTTTTACACCTGAAACCACTTCGGCGCTAGAGGGGATTACGCGTGAAACAATTATGATTATTGCTAAGGAGCATGGTTATGAGGTCATAGAAAAGCGTATTTCTCGTGATGAAGTTTATGTCGCTGACGAGGCTTTTTTTACTGGGTCAGCAGCAGAAGTAACTCCGATTCGTGAATATGATGGGCGCTTGATTGGTGACGGTACAAGAGGGCCTATCACCCAGCAAATACAGGCGCTATATTTTGATTATGTCGGTGGGCGTCGAGATGATCATCAGGAATGGTTGGATTACGTGAATTAAGGTGGCGGGTGATTTGGAAAAAGTTTTAATTGTCGGTCCATCGTGGATTGGCGATATGGTTATGGCGCAAAGTTTATTTATAACGTTAAAGAGCTTAAACCCAGATACTCAGATAGATGTGCTTGCACCGGCTTGGACTTTTCCTTTATTGGCACGTATGCCAGAAGTGAATAAGTCGGTGGCTATGCCCTTAGGGCATGGTCAGTTGGGGCTGGGGGATCGTTTTAAGTTAGGACGCCATTTAATCGCAGAACATTACCAGCAAGCGGTGGTGCTACCTAATTCTTGGAAGTCTGCTTTAGTGCCTTTCGCGGCGAAAATACCACAGCGAATTGGTTATTTGGGCGAGTGCCGCTGGGGGCTGTTAACAGAGCCTCGTAAATTATTTAAACAGGATTTGCCCATGACCGTACAGCGTTTTGTGTCTTTGGGGTTAGTCGATGGTGGGTGTCCGGCTGATATTCCAATACCGAAGTTGCAGGTAAGTCAAATTGAGCTTGGCGTTGTAAAAGATAAATTCCATCTCGACACGGGGGGGCGCATTTTAGCCTTATGTCCGGGTGCTGAATATGGTCTGGCTAAGCGTTGGTTACCGGAGCGTTTTGCCGCCGTTGCGAAGGCTAAAATAGCCGAAGGTTGGCAGGTGATGTTATTAGGTTCGGATAAGGATCGAGACGTTGCTGAGCAGATTAATCTGTTAACGAATAATCAGTGTATAGATTTCATTGGTAAGACAACCTTAGCAGAAGCGGTTGATTTATTATCGTTAGTTGATGTCGTTGTGAGTAACGATTCTGGATTGATGCATGTTGCAGCGGCTTTAAATAAGCCTTTGGTTGCGATTTATGGCTCTTCAGACCCTGGGTTTACCCCACCGTTACATCAAGGTGCTAGGATTGTTTCTTTACAAAAGTCATGTGCTCCTTGTTTTAAACGAGAATGTCCCTTAGGGCATACGCACTGTTTGACTGAGATTACCTCAGATCGCGTTCTTTCTGAAATAAGTACTTTTAACCTGTGAAGATTGCAATTGTTAAGTTATCGGCGCTCGGTGATATTGTCCATGCGATGGTCGCTTTGCAGTTTTTAAGACGTCATAGTCAGGGTATTCAGATTCATTGGTTTGTAGAGGCTGCTTTTGCTGAATTATTGGCAGATAATCCTGATATTGATCAAATTAATGTGGTTAATTTAAAGGCTTTAAAAAAGAATAAAAAAGGTATTTCCCAGCAATTTAAGCAACTCAAATCTTTTTCAGAAAATGATTATGATTGGATTATCGATGCGCAGGGTTTAATAAAATCGGCTGTAGTGAGTCGGCTGTTAGGTAAAAATACTGCTGGGTTTGATAGGGTTTCGGCGCGCGAGAGTTTGGCAGCGATGTTTTATAACAAGACCATTGCTAGCCCATACGTGGGCAATACGATTGATCGAAATGTACAGGTCATTACCGAGTCTTTAGGCTTTCGGGTGAGTGAAGCGATGATCATGAATAAGCAGCCTTTTTTATTTTATCGCGATTGCAGTGATAGCTATGAAGGGTATTTTTCTACGACAAAGAAAAACATTGTTTTTGCGATTGGTTCAACGTGGGAAAGTCGAAATTATCCAAAAGAGAACTTTCTTGAAGTGATAGAAGCGCTGCAACAAAATAGTTTAATCCTCTGGGCGACCGAACTAGAAAAAGAGCGTGCTGATTGGATTGCGAAACGTTCAGCGTTTGCAAGGGTTTTGCCTAAATTAACGATGAACGGATTAAAGGCGGTGATAGCAAATTCAGATTTGATGATTGGGAATGACACCGGTCCTACGCACATGGCTTGGGGATTGAATCGGCCGTCCATTACTTTGTTTGGGCCAACACCCGTCAGTCGTATTTATCAGACTGAAATAAATAGTGCTATAAAGTCGCCCTCTAAGGTTAATCCGTTAAAGTTGAATAAACAGGATTTTTCTATTGTTGAAATTCCCGCAGTTTCAGTGGTTGAGCAGGCGCAAGGGTTGTTAACTTAGCGAATATTCAAGAGGGGATAGGTGTGCGACCTATATGGGGTGATTCTAGACCGTTGTGCTGGTCATGATCCAGCACATTGATTGGCGTCTCCCATGTGCACCGTTTTGTATTTTTGTTCTTGAACCAGGGGTTCAAGTGGGAACATTATTGGCCAAAAAGGCTTTCCGTTAACGGACATGCGCACCATGGTCAATGTCTGTACCCTAAGGTTGTATCTAAGCCCAAGAAGACCAAATACGCCTCGGTTGCTACAGGAGACACAGTGCATTCTAACGTAGTTATGAGGGAAGGGAAATCGGAAATTAAGCTTTTTCGAGTGTGTTATCTATTTTTCTTTGTAATCGTAATAGGTGACGGTCAATCTCAGGGTTTAATTGTGGATTTTCAATTGTTGTCGGGTCAATATCGTGGACAAGATTTAGGGCTGCCATAACCGCGACTCTTTCTGCGTTAGTGACTTTTCCTGAGTCTCGAATTTCACGCATTCTTTTATCAAGTAATTGCGCTGAATGTAAGAGATTATTTTTTTCCTCAGCGGAGCAGGAAACCTTATATTCTTTTCCGAAGATAGGCAGTAAAACAGAGCAGTTTTTTGTCATCACATATGCTCCATTGATTTGAGTCGTGTTATCATGGATTCAACTTTTGTTTTTGCAAGAATCGTTTTCTCGATGAGTCTCGATTTTTCACGGATTAACTCAGCCTGCTTGATTTTTAGCAATTCATTTTCTTCGGTAATGGAATTACACATCTGGATAAGGTTATCCAGTTTTTCTTCAAGGATCTGGAGTTGATTGTTTTCACTTGCCATAGTTGAGAATGCGGTTAATGTTAGAATCATTGCTAGTTTAGAATGGAGCTTAAATAGTAGCATAAGAGCTCCGGTTTATTAAAGTTACAAAAAGGGTAAACACTATTTTATGACATATTTAACTATTGATGCCTTGTTAATGGATGCCGGTGTAACCAGTAATGCGGCTGAAGCGCACGGTCTTGCCACCGGCATGTTGTGTGTTGATATTCGAGTATCCAGTGACTTATGGTTAAAAGAATTATTAGCAGAATCCAATCCTTTGACCGATGTTGAAAAGTTGGCTTTGTTAGCCCTGTTTGAACAGACCGCTAAATTATTGAGTGAGGGTGGTTTTGAGTTCGATTTGTTATTGCCTGATGATGAGGAAAGTTTGTCTAATCGTGTCGAGGCGCTACGGCATTGGTGTTTAGGCTTTTTACTGGGGCTGGGGTTTACCCGTTCAGGAGATGATTGGCCCGGTGAGAGTGGTGAGCTTTTGAAAGACCTAGTTGAATTCACGCAGGTTGATAGTGATGTTGAGGGTGAAGAAGATGAGACAGCTTTTTTTGAGTTAGTGGAGTATGTGCGCGTCGCCGTGCAGGTTGTTCAGTCTGACCTGTCTTCAGAAGGTGATGCTGAGGCCTTACATTAAAACAGTTCGTTTTTAAAAAAGAAACTACATGAATCAAGAAGAATTTAAGCGTCGACGGCGTTTTTTAATGGAAGCAATCGGTGAAGGTAGCATTGCTATTATTGCCAGTGCGACCGAAAAAAACCGTAATCGAGATGTTGATTATCCTTTTCGCCAAGACAGCGATTTTTATTATTTAACAGGATTTGCAGAGGCAGATGCTGTTGCTGTTTTTATTCCCGGTCGTCAGCAAGGGGAATATATGTTGTTTTGTCCTGAGTTTGATGCCCAAAAGGCATTATGGGAAGGTGCTCATGCCGGCTTAGAAGGTGCCGTTGAAGAGTATGGAGCAGATGACGCTTTTCCTATTGAAGACTTGGACGATATTTTACCGGGTCTACTTGAAAATAAGGCCCGTGTGTTTTATCCGATGGGACGAGATAGTGAAATAAACCATCATATTCTAGAGTGGGTTAATACCTTAAGAGGGAGTAGTCGTTCGGGGATACGTGTGCCGGGCGAGTTTGTTTCTTTAGAACATGTGCTGCATGAGATGCGCCTTTTTAAGAGCCCTCAAGAAATTGCTTTGATGCGCCAAGCCGCAGAAGTCTCCACTAAGGCGCATAAACGAGCTATGCAGAATTGTCGATTGTGCCAATATGAATTTCAAGTTGAGGCAGAGTTGATTCATGAATTTATGTTTCATGGGCATAGGTCACCTGCCTATCCCTCAATTGTTGCAGGGGGTGCGAATGCTTGTATATTGCATTACACCGATAATGCTTCACGCCTACAGACAGGTGATTTGTTGTTAATCGATGCCGGTTCTGAATGCGATTATTATGCAGCGGATATTACCCGGACTTTTCCGGTTTCAGGTCGATTCAGTGAGCCTCAAAAATTATTGTATCAGCTCGTCTTAGATGCCCAGTTAGCGGCTATTGAACAAGTGCAACCGGGGACGCCTTGGAATTGTTCGCATGATATTGCTATTGAGGTGTTAACCGCAGGTTTGGTGGAATTAGGTATCTTAACCGGTGTAGTTAGTGAATTAATTGAGCAAGAGGCCTACAAGCCTTATTATATGCATCGAATTGGGCATTGGTTGGGGATGGATGTGCATGATGTCGGCGATTATAAAATAGATGGGCAGTGGCGATTATTAGAAGCAGGAATGGTGTTGACTATTGAGCCCGGGCTTTATATTCCAGAACAGGATACGTCAGTAGCGCCACAGTGGCGAGGTATTGGAATTCGGATTGAAGATGATATTTTAGTAACAGAAAAGGGGTGTGAGGTCTTAACTGAGGCGGCACCTAAAACTATTGCGGCGATTGAAGCATTAATGCAGGCCAACTAGATGCGTTATGACCATGATTTGATTATTGTCGGTGGTGGTTTGGCCGGTAATTGCCTGGCTTTGGCGTTAAAGGACTCTGGCTTACGAGTGGCTTTAATTGAGGCTGAAACGGCTATTGAACGGGAAAAGGCACCCATAGGTCAACGAGCATTGGCTTTAGCCTATGGCTCAACAGTGATGTTGGCCGCCTTAGACTTGTGGGAAACAATAAGCACAACAGCAACCCCCATAAAACATATTCATATCTCTGATCAGGGCCATTTTGGTAAAACCCGCTTGTCTGCAGAAAAAGAAGGTGTTGACGCTTTAGGCTATGTTATTACGGCGCATCAGATTGAAAGTCATGTCAGTAAGCAAGCGAGTCAAACGGAGTTAACGGTTTATTGCCCCGCTCGTGTTGTTGGCTTAATGTCTAGTGATGAGGCGACTTATCTTAATATTAATGTGGATAAGCAGTCGGTGAATTTGACCGCTAAGCTTGTGGTTGGTGCAGACGGTGGGCAGTCCACAGTTCGAGACTTATTGGGTATTAAACAAAAGATTACAGGGTATTCTCAAAAAGCCATTGTTACGACGATTCGTTCATCGTTAGGACATAACAATGTTGCCTATGAACGCTTTACCACACAGGGGCCGTTAGCGGTTTTACCGACAACAGAAGGCTGTAGCGCTGTCGTTTGGACACGAACAAATGAACAAGCTGATGATTTAATTCAAGGCAGTGACAGTGATTTTTTGGCACAACTGCAAAACTGTTTTGGTTATCGCATGGGTGAATTACAATTAGTCGGGCCACGATTTGCTTTTCCTGTGAATCTTATACGAGCGGATAGAATGGTTGAAGGTCGTGCGGTTATCGTGGGTAACGCCGCACATCAATTACATCCGGTTGCAGGTCAAGGATTTAATCTTGGGTTGCGTGATGTCTTGCAGTTGGCTGAGATGTTAATTGAGCAAGCTGAAAGTGGAGGCGATATTGGTGATCCTGACTTTTTGAAAAGCTATGCAAAAGTGCGTCAGATTGATCATGACAAGGTTGTTAATTTCACCGATGGATTGATCCGTGTTTTTTCTAATGATTGGGTTCCTGTTGCTATTTCACGTAATACGGCATTAATTGTACTCGATCATGTCAACAGTATTAAATCCCTGGTAACGCGACATGCTATGGGTTTAGGTGGGAAATTAAATCGTCTTGGTAAACGGAGATATTGAGGTGGTAGATCAGTATGAAGTTATTGTTGTTGGCGGTGGTCTTGTTGGAGCTACTGTTGCGTGTGGATTGGCAAATAAGGGTATTTCAGTAGCGTTATTAAATAAAGAAAACCCACCGCGTATTTTGCCACAAAGTGATCATGACCTTCGTGTGTCAGCGCTCACGCAGGGGTCTGTTAATATCATGAAAGGATTGGGGGCTTGGCCTGAGATTGTTCGACGCGGTGTCAGTCCCTATCGGGATATGCGTGTATACGACGGTGCTGGTAATGGTTGTCTGCATTTTGATAATACTGAAACACATTTTCAAGAATTAGGTTTTATTGTTGAAAATAGAGTCATGGTAGCCGGCTTATGGGATCTGTTCGAGAGTTCTGATTGTGGTGAAGTCATTTGTGCGGATCCTGTTGTGGCGATAGCCCCTCATTCTTTAGGGCGGCAATTAACATTGCAGAGTGGGCGTTGTATTAAAGCAGCGTTAGTTATAGCTGCAGATGGTCAGCATTCTTCGATGCGTAGTCAAATGGGAATTGGTGTGCGTGGTTGGCCTTATCACCAACAGGGGTTAGTCACAACAGTTTCAACGACAAAGGATCATCAACGAACGGCGTGGCAGCGATTTTTAGAACAGGGTCCATTGGCTTTCTTGCCGTTACGTAATGGGCAAAGCTCAATTGTTTGGACGTTAGGGACGGCCCGCGCTAAGGAGTATAGAGATTGTTCCGAGGTGGATTTCTTGGCCGCATTAACGGCAGCATCGGGGGGGCTTTTGGGGGAGATAACGGGTGTGGCTACGCGAGCCGCTTTTCCACTGACCTTTCAGCATGCGAATAGTTATACGGCTGAGGCTTTTGCGTTAGTGGGCGATGCGGCACATACCATGCACCCTTTAGCAGGGCAGGGCGCTAATGCTGGATTATTAGATGCGGCAGCCATTATCGAATTACTTGTACAGGCAAAGGAACGGCGTCGACCATTAGGCAGCGCACACGTATTAAGGCGTTACGAGCGATGGCGAAAAGGTGACAACTTAGTCATGATGACAACGATGGATTTATTAAAGCGAATGTACGGTGTTAATGATCAACCTGTTGTGCAATTGCGTTCTTGGGGCATGAATATGATTAATCAATCTATAGTGCTGAAGAAAATGTTTAACCAATACGCGATGGGATTAAGGTCGGGGTTGCCAAAGCTAGCGGTGAAGTAGCAGAGGCGATAAACTGTGGTAAAGTTTATTTGAAGGTCAATGGGCAATAATATGTTGGGTCATTATTTTAGAATGAACGTGATGATTTTATCGATCAAGGAATAGCATATGAATATTCATGAATATCAAGCAAAACAAATTCTTAGTGATTATGGTATTCCTGTTCCTGTTGGGAAGTTGGCTTCTACCGTAGAAGAAGCGAAACAATGTGCGCAAATGTTAGAGCGTAATGCTTGGGTACTGAAAGCACAAATCCATGCCGGTGGTCGAGGGCAGGCTGGTGGTGTTCATGTGGTGGATAGTTTTAGCAAAATTTCTGAGGTTAGCCATCAATTGTTAGGTACGCGCTTAGTTACGAAGCAGACCGGCGCTAAGGGATTGCCGGTAAATTCAGTTTGGATTGAAGAAACCGTTGAGCTTAAGCGTGAATTTTATCTGAGTTTGTTAGTTGAGCGTGTTTCAGAAAAGTTGGTTTTTATTGCTTCTGAAGCGGGAGGCATGGATATTGAAACTGTCGCTATAGAGAGCCCAGAGAAGATTTTGTCTATTGAGGTCAACCCTATTGTTGGGTTGCAACCGTACCAATGTCGCCGGGTCGCTTATGCTTTGTCTTTGAAGGGGGAGCAGATTCGTATGATGGAACGCATTATGCGTGGTATGTATCAGGTATTTATAGAGAAAGACGCCAGTCAAATTGAAATTAACCCCTTGGTTGAAGCAGAAAATGATGTGTTATTAGCGCTCGATGCAAAGATTACGTTTGATGATAATGCCTTGTCAGGACATTCTGATATTTTGGCATTAAGAGATCGAGAGCAAGAAGATATTAAGGAGAATAAAGCGCAAGGATTTGGGCTTAATTATATTACTTTGTCAGGCAATATAGGGTGTATGGTCAATGGTGCAGGATTGGCCATGGCAACCATGGACTTAGTTAAGCTAAAAGGTGGTGAGCCTGCTAATTTTCTTGATGTCGGTGGAGAAGCAACAGCGGCTCGCGTGACCGAGGCATTTAAGATTATTTTATCGGATGAACAGGTTAAGGCGATATTGGTTAATATTTTTGGTGGTATTGTTCAGTGTGACATGATTGCAGAAGGGCTGATTATAGCTATTCAGGAAGTTAAGATGACCATCCCAATTGTCGTTCGCTTAGAAGGGACTAATGCAGAGTTGGGGCGGCAATTATTAAATAATTCTGGATTATCGGTTATCGCCGCGGAAGATCTTGAAACAGCAGCGATTAAAGTTGTTGAGTATGCGGGGGAATTATGAGTATTCTGGTAAACCAAAGTACTAAGGTGATTTGTCAGGGATTGACTGGCAAGCAAGGTCTTTTTCATTCGCAACAGGCATTAGCCTATGGCACAAAATTAGTTGCCGGTGTTACGCCGGGGCGTGGCGGAGAACAACATTTAGGACTAACGGTATTTGATAGTGTTCAAGAAGCGATTGATTTAACTGACGCCGATGCCACTATGATTTATGTTCCCGCACCTTTCGCGGCCGATGCTATTTTAGAAGCGGAAGAAGCCGGTATAAAAGTTATTGTTTGTATCACGGAGGGTATTCCTATTCTCCATATGCTGAAAGTCAAAGCGGTTCTTGAAAATTCAAGTTCGGTGTTGATTGGGCCTAATTGCCCGGGGATTATTACGCCTGGAGAATGTAAGATTGGTATTATGTCTGGCGATATTCATTTGCCAGGGCGGATTGGCATTGTATCGCGTTCAGGGACATTGACCTATGAGGCCGTTAAGCAAACAACACAACAAGGGTTGGGGCAATCAACCTGCGTTGGGATAGGGGGTGATCCGATTCATGGGTTACGTTTTATTGAAGTGATTAAAATGTTTGAAGAAGACCCATTGACAGAAGGTATTGTTATGGTGGGTGAAATAGGCGGTAGTGAAGAAGAAGAGGCTGCTGACTATATTGTCGATCATGTGAGTAAACCGATAGTGGGTTATATCGCAGGTATTACCGCGCCACCCGGAAAGCGAATGGGTCATGCGGGCGCTATTATTACCGGTGGCAAAGGAACGGCAGAAGGCAAAATTGCTGCATTGACTGCAGCGGGTGTTGATGTTGTTCGCTCACCCACTGAGATTGGTGAGCGTATGAAAGCGCGGTTATCGTAATAATCGTTTTCTTGATTTGTAATTTACTTTTTGACTAAAAAGCAATGACTCTGAATATAGCATTGGCCCAAATGAATTTAATGGTCGGTAGTATTGCGGCTAATACCGATAAGATTATAGCGACGGCAGAAAATGCACGTGATCACTTGAAGGCTGATCTCGTAGTTTTTCCTGAATTAACGATTACGGGTTACCCACCGGAAGATTTATTATTTCGCAAAGATTTTATTGTCCATGCTAATGAAGCAATAAAGCGTATAGCGCGATCATTGACAAAAATAAGTATTGTGATTGGTTTTCCAGAGCAAGAGGCTGACAAGCTTTATAACAGTGCTGCCTTTATTCATGAAGGTGAAGTCCACACTATTTATCGTAAAAATGTTTTGCCAAATTACGGGGTCTTTGATGAGCAACGATATTTTGACAGTGGTGAAGACCCTTGTCTCTTTGATTTTAAAGGACATGTCATAGGCCTGAGTATTTGTGAAGATATTTGGAGCTCAGGCATTGTTGAAAGAACTCAAAATTTGGGCGCTGAATTATTATTGAATTTAAATGCCTCGCCTTTTCATGGGGGTAAGATTTTTGAGCGAGAGGAAATGGTTCGTGAGCGTATTCAAGGTGTAAAAATACCGGTTGTTTATGTTAATCAGGTGGGAGGTCAGGATGAGTTGGTTTTTGATGGAGCCTCTTTTGTCATGGATTGTTCCGGTGAAGTTGTTTTTAGGGCACCAGAATTTGTTGAAGATTTATCCGTGGTGCAGTTTGATCAGCACAATCGGTTACAGCCAAAATTATCATCGATAGCGCCTTGTTATGAGTCGATAAAAAGTGAATATCAGGCTCTGGTTTTAGGCGTTCGAGATTACGTTAGAAAGAATGGTTTTCAGGGTGCTATTTTAGGCTTGTCGGGGGGCATTGATTCTGCATTAACACTGGCACTCGCTGTAGATGCTTTGGGTTCAAAGCATGTCGAGGCCGTACTGATGCCATCAGAATATACCCAGAGTATGAGTTTAGAAGATGCAGAAAAGCAGGCGCAGAATCAGGGTGTTGCTTTTAACATCATTCCTATTCATTCAGTGGTCACAGCCTTTAATTCGGTGTTATCAGTTGTTTTTGAAAGCGGTGCTGAGGGCGGTGTTACAGAAGAAAATATTCAGGCGCGATGCCGTGGGGTTATTTTGATGGCAATTTCGAATAAGCAAGGGAAGCTGTTATTGACCACGGGTAATAAAAGTGAAATGAGCGTGGGCTATGCGACTTTGTACGGTGATATGGCTGGCGGTTTCGCACCGTTGAAAGATGTTCCGAAATTATTGGTTTATCAATTAGCCGCGTACCGGAATCAGATTTCTTCGGTGATTCCAGAGCGTGTTATAACGCGACCACCATCGGCTGAATTAGCACCGAATCAAATTGATGAAGATTCATTGCCTGCCTATTCTGATTTGGACCCCATTCTAAAAAGGTATGTTGAGCAGGATCAGAGTGCAGAAATGATCATAGCGGCAGGCTATACAGAAGCGGATGTTTATCGGGCTATTTCGTTGGTAGATCGAAATGAACATAAACGTCGTCAGGCTCCGCCAGGTATACGTATTACTAAGCGAGCTTATGGGCGTGAACGGCGTTACCCCATCACCTCAGGATATCGCGGGGTAGAGGTGTAGTTTTTTATGGGTGGTAACTAATTTTCTAAACCAATAAATTCCCAAATAGTTTGAATCATGCCGGTATCTTGGTATATGGGAGGAGGGCCATTAGGATAGTTCTTTTGATAAACGCGTTCGGCATCCTTCGCTAAGTCATCAACACCTAAGTGTTCATAAGCTTCTTGCATTATTTTAAGCGCATCGGGGATCGCCGTGGTTTTTTGATGGTTTTGGATGACAGCACTGGCACGATTAGCAGCCGCTATGTAAGCTTTTCTTTTAAGATAGTATCGCGCTATGTTTATTTCATAGGAAGCCAATTTATTACGTAGTGAAATGATGCGTTGCTTGGCATCTGGGGCATAGGCGCTATTAGGGAAGCGGCGTATTAATTCGGAAAATACAGCATATGATTCACGGCTGTTTACGGGATCACGTTGCGAGGCGTCAGTGGGTAAAAAGCGTGCAATATAACCGGTTCCTTGATTATAGTTGACCAGTCCTTTTAAGTAATAAGCGTAATCAACACTGGCGTTGGTAGGATAAGTTTTGATGAAACGGTCAGCTGATGCAATAGCCGCTTCAAAGTCGCCATTTTTATATTGTGCATAAGCTAGATTAAGCTGTGTTTGTGCAGCATGATCGCCAAAAGGGAAGCGGGCTTGTAATTCTTCATAGCGGGTAATGGCTTTTTGGAAGCTTTTGTTTTCTAACGCTTTATCGGCGTCGATTTGGAGTTGATCGGATTCGATCAGGCTGCTAATTTCATCCGGTTCTGATAAGTCGAGCGTTTTTAAATAATCACATCCGCTTATGGGCAGTAAAAATACGGTAAGAAGAGTAACTCTGAGTATGCGGCAGAGTCCAATATTTAGATTGTGCGCCATGGATTAATTATGTAGCCTGCTGTTAGGTACATTTATTTTTTTAAATGAAAAATTGAGTATACCTTAAATTAACTTTTAAGATGACTAACGTTGAATGAATTTTATGATCAAAATAGTACCTTTTGAAATGGCCGGTTTTAGATTAGATCAAGCCCTTGCAGAATTATTCCCAGAATATTCTAGGAGTCGATTACAGACATGGATAAAGTCAGGTCGTGTGTTGGTCGATGAGGAGCAATTACGACCCAAGGCCTTGATGAAAGGCGGTGAAGTGATCGTACTCAATGCGGAAGCTGATGTTATTACGACCTTAGAAGCAGAAGAATTACCGTTAGAGATTGTTTTTGAAGATTCAGAGATGTTAATTATTAATAAGCCTGCAGGTTTAGTTGTCCATCCTGCGGCAGGTAATTGGTCAGGAACATTGCAGAATGGGTTGTTGTTTTATGCACCGGTATTATCGACAATTCCGCGTTCGGGTATTGTTCATCGTATTGATAAAGATACCTCCGGATTATTGATGATAGCAAAGACCCTCACGGCCCATGCGCATTTGGTGAACCAATTACAAAGTAGAACTGTTCAGCGAGAGTATTTGGCGGTTACACAAGGCAGAATGACCTCGGGTGGAACAGTCGATGAGCCGATAGGTCGTCATCCGGTTAATAGAAAGCGTCAAGCCATTGTGGCGTCGGGGAAAGTGGCCATAACGCATTTCAGGGTGTTAGAACGTTATCAGCAACATACTTTAATTGGGGTAAAGCTGGAAACAGGAAGGACGCACCAGATCAGAGTACACATGGCGCATATTCATTACCCTTTATTAGGCGACCCTGTTTATGGGGGACGATTTAGGCTACCCAAAAATTGTGGTGCTGAATTAGCCGTAGAGTTACAAGGTTTTAAACGGCAGGCCTTACATGCGGCTAAATTAGGGATAATTCATCCAGGCACCGGTAAATATTGTGAATGGACTGCCGAATTGCCGGAAGATATGGATAAACTTACGGAGGCATTAGCGACAAATGATAAAATATAGCGTCGATGTTGAATGGCCAGTCCCTCAAAGGATACATGCTGTTTCAACAGTTCGCTATGGCGGGGTGAGCACGGGGTGTTACGATAGTTTTAATTTAGCTCTGCATGTCGGTGATCGTGTACAGTCTGTACGTGAAAATCGTGAAATTTTACGGCAGCAATGGATGTTGCCATCCGAGCCTGTCTGGTTAAACCAGGTGCACAGTAATCAGGTTGTTTGTGCGGATGGCGTTACGACAATGCCGGAAGCAGATGCTAGCTTTACGGATAAACCCGGCGTTGTTTGTGCTGTCTTATCTGCGGATTGTTTACCCATTCTTTTAGCAGATAAAAAAGGTCAGTGGATTGCTGCTGTACATTGTGGATGGCGTGGATTATTAACAGGTATCTTAGAGAATACGTTGAAGGCCATGCCAGATGTTGATTTTATAGCCTGGTTAGGTCCGGCTATTGGGGGCGCAGTTTTTGAAGTAGGCGCTGAGGTGAGAGATGCTTTTATGAGCAAGAACCCCATGATGATAGATGCTTTTAGCCCGGTGGATGGAGGACGTTTTTTAGCAGATATTAATGAGTTAGCCCGGTTAATTTTAAAGGATGCGGGTATAGAGGGTATTTACGGGGGCGAATATTGCACCTATACGGATACGCGTCGGTTTTTTTCTTATCGAAGAGATAATATGACTGGGCGAATGGTTTCACTGATTTGGAGAGAGTTTTAATAACGCATGAATTTATTAGTTTTAATTATAATTTTTACGGCCATAGGGGGCGTTTTAAGTGTTTTAGCCGCATCAATATTTTTGTGGCTACCTGAAAAAAAACGTAACGCTATTTTGCCACATGGAATAAGTTTTTCGATTGGTGCTTTGTTGGCGGTTTCCTTTTGGGGGTTAATTCCTCATGCTTTTGAATCAGTTGATCAGGTTCATTTTCAACAGTTATCAGCCACTATTTTGGTCGGTTTGTTGAGCTTCTTTGTTTTAGAGAAGCTATTAATTTGGCGTCATTGTCATTCTGGAAGTTGCGAGGCGCATATTCATGAGGGCACTGATCACAATCATGAAGCGGCAGGAACGTTAATCATTGTCGGCGATAGTATCCATAATTTTGTTGATGGGATATTAATTGCAGCGGCTTTTTTAACAGATGTTAATTTAGGTATTGTAACGAGTTTGGCGGTTGCAGCACATGAAATTCCACAAGAGGTGGGTGATTTTGCTATTTTGCTTCAAAGTGGATATTCACGTCGAAAAGCGTTGTTTTATAATATGCTTGCTAGTTTAACAACCGTTTTAGGCGGGGTGATTGCTTATTTTGGGTTAGCTGATTTGCACGGATATTTGCCTTATTTTCTAGTTTTGGCGGCTTCAAGTTTTATTTATATCGCCGTTGCGGATTTAATTCCTACCTTGCATAAGAAAACGGATATGCAGTCCAGTTTAAAGCAGATTACTTTGATCGTTGTAGGCGTACTGGTAATTAGTTCGTTACACACGGTTGCTCATGATTTTGAAGAGCACGTTTCGGATGCCAATGTGCAGACAGTATCGGCGTTGAATTCAGACCTGTACTTTAAGTAATAACATGGGGTTCTTTTAATCCGGTTTTCTTTTTAACCTCACAAAATTGTTCAGCAAGGGTTATTAGAGGGGCTAACGAAATTTGTGGGTCGGTATCAAATTGCGTCGTGTCTTGGGTGAATCGTTCAATGTAAATACGTAAAGTGGCACCAACCGTACCCGTGCCAGAGAGTCGGTATACAATTCGTGAGCCATCGGTAAAGCGAATTCGAATCCCTTGGTTTTTACTGTGGCTACCATCAACGGGGTCCTGGTAATTAAATTCATCTGCATGACTGACGACATAACCGTTAAAATTTTTGCCTGATAAGGTGCTTAATTTGTCGCGGAGTTCATTAAACAGACTGGTCGCAAGTGTTAGATCTAATGCTTCGTAGTCGTGGCGAGAGTATATATCACGGCCAAATTTAAGCCAGTGGTCATGGACTATTTCTTGGACAGATTTATTTTTTTGGGCGATTAAGTTAAGCCAGAATAATACCGCCCAAAGACCGTCTTTTTCACGGACATGATTTGAACTTGAGCCAAAACTTTCTTCACCGCATAGTGTTATTTTTTTAGCATCTAGCAAATTACCAAAAAACTTCCAACCGGTGGGTGTCTCAAAACAAGGGATGTTCAAGTATTGTGCGACACGGTCAATGGCTTGACTTGTTGGCATAGAACGGGCCACACCGCAGAGTCCTTGATGATAACCCGGGATCAGTTGTGCATTGGCTGCCATAATGGCAAGTGAGTCACTGGGTGTCACATAGGTGTTATTACCTAAGATAAGATTCCGGTCACCATCGCCGTCAGATGCCGCGCCGAAAACAGGGGCGCTAGGGCTAAACATAAGGGCGGCTAAGGTCTGTGCTTGCGTTAAATTAGGGTCAGGATGACCTCCGCCAAAGTCTTCTAAAGGGGTGGCGTTAATGACCGATCCCGGAGGTGCGTTTAACATGGTTTCGAAGATATGTTTGGCATAAGGGCCTGTCACAGCATGCATTGCATCAAAACATAAACTAAGGGATTTATTGGTGATGACTTTTCGTAAAAGATCGAAATCAAAAATCTCGGTCATGAGTTGAGCGTAGTCGGTGACAGAATCAATGACTGAAACAGTGAGGGTGTCAATTTCAAGCTGGTGAATTTTATGGATATCAATGTCGTCAAAAGTTGCGCGATAGTAACGATTTATTTTAAGCGTTCTGGCGAAGATAGCATCGGTTAATGGTTCCGGCGCTGCACTACCGCTAGCAATATTGAATTTAATACCAAAATCTTTGTCTGGACCGCCAGGGTTATGGCTTGCCGATAAAATAAAACCACCAAAGGCTTGGTATTTTCTAATTAAATGCGAAACGGCTGGGGTGGAGAGTAAGCCTTGGTGCCCGATGAGTAAGTGATGGCAACCGTTAGCCGCTGCAATTTTGATGATGATTTGGATCGCATGACGATTGTAAAATCGACCATCACCACCAATGACGAGAGTTTGCCCCTTATAATCGGTCATGCAGTCAAAAGTGGCTTGAATATAATTTTCTAAATAGTTGGGCTGTTGAAAGCACTTAACTTTTTTTCTTAGTCCTGAGGTTCCAGGTTTTTGATCATGGTAGGGTTGTGAACTGACAGTAGTTATTTGCATTTTAAAACAGCTAATGAGTGTTGAGGGCAGTGTAAAGACCGATTCTTAAATAGTAAAGCGAAACGTGTGGTTAGGTTTGTATTTGTTGTTGTGGTATGCATTACAATTAGATTCGGCAATGTTAAGTTGTATAATAGTCTGTAAAGGAGGTCTGACATTTGCACCATAATAGTGATTTGATTTGTGGTTTTCCTGCACTAGTCAATATGGACTCTAAAGTTCTTGTGTTAGGGTCAGCGCCCAGTCAGGATTCACTTAAGAAACAGCAATATTATGGTCATGACCGTAATACATTTTGGTTTATTATAGCGTCTTTATTTGATACTCAAGAATTAACGACTTATGAGCAGAAGGTCACTCTGTTATTAAACCAAGGAATTGCTGTTTGGGATGTTCTACAAAGCTGCCAACGCGAAGGGAGTTTAGATGCGAATATTAATCCGCAAACCATAACGGTTAATGATTTTAATGTTTTTTTTAAAACATACCCTTTAGTAAGAACAGTGTTTTTTAATGGTCAGGCAGCCGAGAAAATTTTCCAACGCCGTGTATTGCCTGAACTAGCATATGGATTAGATTATTATCGATTACCGTCGACGAGTCCTGCCTATGCAGCAATGACGCTGGATGAAAAGAAAAAGCAGTGGCAACAAATTTTAGTAATGCTTTAATAGCGATTTGTCGTTAATGGTATTGCAGTAAGGTAATTTAGGAGGTCGATTGGAAGCATTATCAATGTGGGAGAATGTGGTTCTAGGAATAATTGCTTTAGGCGTGTTATTTCTATTCATCCCTAATATAAAGTCATCTATGAGAAGAAATCGTGATGTTCCCTCAGACTGGATGGGGGCCATTATACCGATTGGAGTAGTAGTTATATTTGTTGTTTTTTTATTGGTTGTAGGATGATATGAAAGAGTTAGAGTCGATGGAGTTTGAAAAGCCAAGTCGTTCGCAATTAAAGCGGGAAGACCAAGCTTTACAAGTGATGGCAAAAGAATTAGTGGCGTTATCACCAGCTAGTTTAGCAACCTTAAAGTTATCTGAGCAGTTAACGGATGCGATAACTGCGGGTGCGGCTATGCCGCCAAATAAAGGCGCTCGAAAAAGGCAGCTTAAATATATTGCGGGGATATTACGCGTAATTGAAATGGATGTCATTCAAGAACGTTTGGATGTATTAAAAAATAAAAGTGCTCATTCTGCACGTGAGTTGCATAAGGTAGAGCATTGGCGAACCCGGTTACTGTCAGAGGATAAAGCGGCTTTAACGGAATTATTAGATGTACATCCAGAAGCGGATATACAATATTTACGTCAGTTGGTGCGTGCCGCTAAAAAAGAAATGGCGCTGGGTAAGCCCGCAAAGTCAGCACGATTATTGTTTAGGCTGTTAAAAAGTTTATTTGATGAAACCGATCAACTAAGCTGAAATAAATCCAGTTGTTGAGGGTGGCAAATAGTGCTCTTGGGTTCTAAGGATGAAAAGCTGATACCCAGCAACCGAACTTTTCGTTGGCCAATGGCCGTTTTCTTGATCAATGCAGTCAGAATTTCTTGCTCAAGCCCTTGATCGGTTAGGTGTTCATGACCGGTTCGGCTACGAGTAATTTGCTCAAAGTTCTCATATTTTACTTTAAGGGTAACGGTCAAGGCGTTAAGCTCTTTTTTTTGTAATTTTGCAAAAGCAGTTGAAAATAAACACTTAATAGATTGTTCAATAACCCTAGGGTCACTGAGATCATGAGTAAATGTTTTTTCAATACCGACTGATTTTATGGTTCGGTATGGACGAACAGGGCGGTTATCTTCATTGTGCGCGATGTGGAAGTAATGTACTCCGGTTTTGCCAAAATGGTGTTGTAATTGTTCTTTGCTTAATGCTTTGAGGTCTTTCCCCGTATAAATACCCAGAGCGTGCATTTTTTGTTCAGTAGCTTGGCCGATACCATGGAATTTACCGATGGGTAATTGTTCAATAAATTGGGATCCTTGTTTGGGTGTAATCGTAAAAAGCCCATTAGGCTTGTTTATATCAGAAGCTATTTTGGCTAGGAATTTATTATAAGAAATACCCGCGGATGCTGTGAGTTGTGTTTTTTGCTTTATTTTTTGAATAATGTCTTGAGCGATGCGTGTTGCAGAATGATTAAAATGATCAGTCGTGGTCACGTCAAGATAGGCCTCATCTAATGAGACCGGTTCAACGAGTTCAGTATATTCTTTAAATATGGCTCGAATTTGTTCCGAGACGTCTCGGTAGGCGTCGAACCTCGGTTTTACAAATATAGCATGGGGACATAAACGTAAGGCTGTAGATGATGGCATAACAGAATGAATGCCAAAAGCACGGGCTTCATAACTACATGTGGCAACGACACCTCGGCTATTAGGCAAACCACCGACAATGAGCGGTTTGTTTCGGTATTGTGGAAAGTCACGTTGTTCGACGGCAGCAAAAAAAGCATCCATATCGATATGAATGATTTTTCTTGGATTTATTTGTGCATCCATTAGGTAACGGCGAAAAAGGGGCGGTCAAAGACTTTTCAGTCTTAGCGGTGGGTATTAGATTTGTTTTCTAAGATCTCCGTCAAAGACCACTCCGAAAAAGGAAAGGGTAGTCGTTCGCTGTTGAAGGTTAAAAATAATACGATATCGTAGAGGTAGATTGATAATTTTTTACCAAAACCCAGAATGTTAGTATTCGGGTTGCCAGTGAATAGCATTGATGCGATTTGAAGAAGGATAATGAGTTGCAATACTATTTGAACCAAACCGACAATGACAGCAAAGATAGCCATAAAGAAAATACGTTTCCAAGTGCTTATTTTTTGGAGGTTTTGATTAAAATCCTCTTTCATGTGTACGTTCCCTTAAAAGTAATAAGTAGCGAAAATCCAAAACGGTAATTTTATCCGCGCATCATAATGTCGCGTAAATCCAAGGTTGCGGCATTAGCTCGCGTAATATAAGTCGCCATGGTTAGCGAGTAATTGGATAAAATACCGAAACCATCACCATTCAGAATCATAGGGCTCCAGATCGGGGTAATCGCTTTTTCTAATTCGTGAATCACACGCTTCATCGTTTCAGATGCATTTTTATTGGCTAGAACGTCACCGAAATCGTGTTCGACGGCTTTAAGGAGATGGACAAGTGCCCAGGTGGCTCCGCGCGCTTCCCAGAAAACATCATCAATTTTTATCCATGGTGTTTGTTTCATAGCCGCATAACGTTGGTTGATGCCATCCGATTGGAGTCGGCCGGTACTGGCAATTAAACGGGCAGAGAGGCCGCCTAAACGCTTTTCAACAACTTCAAAATATTGCCTTAGATTGTCAGCGCGCGAATAAAATTGAGCGCGATTGTTGAGCAGACGACCCATATAACCTTTGAGGGCTTTCGCGCCTTTGCTATATTCGCCTTCTGTTGAAGGGAGTGCCCAAGAATTGTGTTGATAGTAAAATGACGGTTCTGCTTTTGCTAAATCGGAATCTTCATTAGATTGAGATTGTGAGCGGGCGAATTGATTTCTAAGTGCTGTTGCGCCATCACGAATCATCACTAAGGCGCCAAATTCCCAGCTGGGCATATTGTCCAGAAATACACTGGGGGGAGCAATGTCATTACTTAAGTAACCCCCGTTTTTTTCTAAAATGGTATCGGCAAGAACGGAAAGTGTATTGCTATAAACATAGCCAGTAGGGAGTGCTCGTGTAGTCGTTTTTTTGGCTGTTTTAAGGGCTTCTTTTTGCACATTGAATTGGTTAGGTTCCAGTGAGATATATTGTGCAAAGATAGTGGTTAAAATGATGGCGACTAGAAAAAAGAAGCCTGTTGCCCAGAGAGCTCCACGGTATCTAATATTATCAATAAGTGTACGGAACGTCATAGTGTGTGCTTTACCTGTGTTATCAGATCGTTAAAGAAATCATTATGATCATTATATTATCAGAAAAGATAAGATAAGTTATTGAAACTGATATTTTTTAAGGAAAAAAGGAGGCGTTATAACCTTGAGAAGCCTACTTTTTAGCACGCGGGTGAGTATTGTCATAAACAGCGATTAAATGCTGAAAATCAAGATGGGTATATATTTGTGTTGTGCTAATTTTACTATGCCCCAGTAATTCCTGAACTGCGCGTAGATTTTGACTGGATTCTAAAAAATGGCTGGCAAAGGAGTGGCGTAGCATGTGGGGGTGGATATGGACAGGGCTATTGTTTTTTTTACACCATTGGCTTAGTCGACTTTGTACGCTACGGTTGCTCAGGCGTTTTCCGTGTTGGCTAAGAAAGAGTGCAGGATTGTTATCATCGTTGAGAGTGAGTCGTATAGGCAGCCACTTTTCTAGCGCGGAGAGTGCTTTCGCCCCAATAGGTACTAAGCGACTTTTATGTCCTTTCCCGTGCTGAATAGTGACCATTTGTTCGGAAAAATCGATATCTACAAGATTTAATTCAGTGAGTTCTGCTAGCCGAAGGCCACAGGAATAGAATACTTCAAAGATAGCAAGGTCACGGGTTTCTAGTATGGATTGTGGTTGTGTTTCAAGTAAGCCATGAATTTGATCAACATCAAGTGTTTTAGGCAGAGCGTTGTTGGTCTTTGGTGCGCGCAGATAGCGAGCGGGATTGTCCTGTAAGTGCTCGTTTTTAATGAGGTAATTAAAGAAACTTCGGATGGCCGATAATTCTCTCTGTAAACTTTTTCCGCTGAGTCCTAGGCGGTGGCGGCCAGCAATATGATTTCTGATATCAAGGTATTGTAGTGTCGACCAGTGCGTAATTGATTTTTGCTCGCAAAAAAGCGTGAGTTGTTTAAGGTCTCGGCGGTAGTGCGTTAACGTGTTTTTGGAGGCTCGTTTTTCATAGCGGAGATAGTCAAAAAAGTGAGTGAGTAAGATAAGGGCTTCAGGACTCATGAGTTTAACCGTATTGTTTTCGTGGTGCGGGCTATTTTAGGTGGTAGGAACATTATCTGTTGGGTTTAGACAGGTAATCAGTCGCGTGGCGATAATTTCACTGATTTGAGTTAGGAAAAGGTGGCCCATATCCGCGTGATAGCGTTCTTTTTCACGGCTTCCTATGGCAATAATGCCTTCTAACCCAGTAAAGTTCATCGGTATTAGGGCGCAGGATCTAATTTGTAAGGCATTCTCTGCAAACAGTATTCGTGTTTGATTGATGGGTGGTTTGCCACATTTGGGTTGATTTAAGGCAAGAACCTCTTTGAAGGCGAGGGCTTCTTTGCTGTCTTTATCAATGAAAATTTTTGCTGAGTTTGGGGCGCTGTGTTTTTGTTCATCAAAAATTTTAACGGTAAAAAAATCGCTTAAAAAACAATTGTTGAAGACTTCATTTAAGTTATTGACCAGGGTGTCAATTGTGTGAGAGTCAAGGGTTGCTAGAGTCAACTCATGCATGCGTTGTGCGGTGAGATCATTTTCTTTAGCGATATCAATTAATTCTATAAATTGTCCTTCGACGTGTTGGTGTTTAGCTCTGAAAATTTCAAGTTGTTTAGCGACTAAGGACACAGCCGGGCCACTGAGGTGAGGGATGGAAAGGGTTTCTAATAACTCGAGATTATTATGAAAAAAGCTAGGGTTTTTTTCGAGGTAGGTTTTGACGTCAGTCTCGGTTATTTTGAGTGCCATGATGTAGTTTCCGTATTACAGTGTAATCGTTCCGTTAAAAACAGGGGTCGCCGAACCGGTCATAAAAACGGGTGTGTTACGTCCTTGCCACTGAATAGTTAGCTTTCCGCCCGGTAATTCAACGCGTACTTCTTTTTCTAACATATCTCTTTCAACACCGCAAATCACAGCGGCGCATGCTCCACTGCCACAGGCTAATGTTTCACCGGAGCCACGTTCATAAACACGGAGTTTAATGCGGCTGGGGGTGATGATTTGCATAAATCCAATATTGGCACGCTCAGGAAAAATAGGATGGTTTTCAAGCACTTTTCCAAGCGTGTCGACAGGAGCGCTCTCAATATCGTTAACGATGATAACCGCGTGAGGATTCCCCACAGATACGGCGGAAAAAGACCATACCGTCGTGTCAATGGTGATGTTATATAGGGGCGATGCCGGTGATGAAGTGATGAGAGGTATTTGTTCTGGATTGTGTTTAGGTAGTCCCATGTTCACAGTAATTAAGTCATTCTGGGTGAAACTGAGTAATAATTGACCTGCCCCTGTGTCGACAAGGATATTGTTTTTTAAGGATAATTTTTGGTCGCGAACAAAACGAGCAAAACAGCGTGCACCGTTACCGCATTGAGAAACTTCACTGCCATCAGCGTTAAAAATACGGTATTTAAAGTCAGCCGATGAGTCAGGAGAACTGGCTTCAACCAAGAGTAATTGATCACAGCCAATACCAAAATTCCGGTTGGCGATAAAACGTATTTGTGCAGCACTAAGGTTTATCGTTTGATTGATAGCATCAATAACCACAAAGTCATTGCCGAGGCCGTGCATTTTTGTGAAAGCTATTGGCGTCATAATGCTAAAAGACTCGGGGATAAACTGTGTTTGCGATTTATTTTAACCCTTACATTCATGGCAGCAAGCTTTCCCCTTGCCATAAACTGGCTATTGATTCTCGTTTTCGAATAAGGTGAGCTTGATTTCCATCAACTAAAATTTCAGGAGGGCGAGGTCGTGAGTTGTAGTTTGAACTCATTGAAAAACCATAAGCACCCGATGATCGAACGGCTAATAAGTCATTAGGGGAGAGTGCTAGAGAGCGCTCTTTGCCAAGGAAGTCACCAGTCTCACAAACAGGGCCGACAATATCCCATTGTTTTGTGGGTGCCGTTGAGCGTGCGTTGACAGGAATAATAGCTTGCCAAGCATTATAGAGGGCTGGGCGTAATAAATCGTTCATGGCGGCATCAACAATGGCGAAGTTTTTGGCTTCAGTGGGTTTTAGGTACTCAACTCGTGTGACTAAGATGCCCGCATTACCGGCAATGGCTCGTCCAGGCTCAAGGAGTATTTTGATGTTTCTACCCGCTAATTTTTTCAAGAGTGCATCAATATAGTCTTTAGGATCCGGCGGGGTTTCATGTTGATAGCAAATACCTAGTCCACCACCTAGGTCAAGGTGCTCAACGGTTATGTTTTGGTTGCTGAGTCGGTCTACGAGCAATAAAACCTTGTCTAGTGCATCAAGGAAAGGACCCGTTTCTGTAAGTTGTGAACCGATATGACAGTCAATACCCAGAATCTTGATATTCGTCAATGAAGCCGCGTGTTGATAGTGCGTAAAGGCCTCATTGATATCAATACCAAATTTATTTTCTTTTAACCCGGTAGAGATGTAAGGGTGTGTCTTGGCATCAACATTAGGATTTACTCGGATAGAGATGTTAGCAATGCATCCCCGTTCTTTGGCAAGCGTGTTGATGCGATCGATTTCTTCACTGACTTCGATGTTGAAGCAGTGAATACCTGCATCCAGTGCTGCTCTGATTTCATCTTCACGTTTTCCCACGCCTGAAAAAACTATTTTTTTAGGGTCTCCGCCAGCAGCGATAACGCGCTCCATTTCTCCGATGGAAACAATATCAAAGCCAGAACCTAAGCGAGCCAGTAAGTTTAAAATAGCAATATTCGAAGAAGCCTTCATGGCATAGCAAATCAAGTGGGGGTGATTGCCAAAGGCGTGGTCAAAGGCCTTCCAGTGTCGTTCCAGTGTGGCACGTGAATAGATGTAACAGGGTGAGCCATAGTGTTCGGTGATTTCGCTAATTGAACACTGTTCAGCAAAGAGTTGCTCGTCCTGATAATTAAAATAATCCATAGTTATTGTGTGTCAGCTGGTGGGAGGTTATCAGGGATATATAGTGGTCCCATTTGTCCACAGGCCGAGAGTAAAAGTGCTGCACATAATAAGCAAATAATTTTTTGGGTAAACATAAGTTTAATTTTTATAAATAAATTCAGGTAGCCAAGTGGCTAACGAGGGCCAATAGGCTAATAACGCTAACATAGATAATTGAATCAGAATAAAGGGCATTACGCCACGATAAATTTGCATTGTTGTGATTTCAGCTGGCGCAACACCGCGGAGGTAAAAAAGCGCAAAACCAAAGGGAGGGGTTAGGAATGAGGTTTGTAGGTTAATAGCAATCATGATTCCTAGCCAAATAGGATCAATGCCCATACTTAAGAGAATAGGGCCGATGATGGGTACAATCACAAAAGTAATTTCGATAAAATCCAGTACAAAACCCAGTGCAAACATGACGAGCATGACTAAAAATATAGCGCTTATTTTACCCCCAGGTAAGTCAGATAATAATTCAATGATTATTTCATCACCATTAAAGCCTCGAAAGACCAGTGAAAATAAAGCGGCTCCGATGAGGATCATAAAGACCATGCTGGTGATCTTTGTGGTGCTTTGCATCACAGAACGTAGCGTTGGGAGCGATAATTTTTTGCGTAAGAAAGATAATAACAGTGCACCGCTTGCCCCGACAGAGGCCGCTTCAGTGGGTGTTGCAATACCGCTAATAATAGAGCCTAAAACGGCAAACATGAGCAGCAGAGGGGGCAGGAGTCCTGCAAATAATTGCTGGTAATTGGTTTCACGGGGGGTGTTCTTGTCTATGCGGGTAGGCATAGATTCAGGTTTGAAGTGGGCAGTTAGGATGATGTAGAGTAGATAAAAAAAGACCAGCCCTAATCCCGGTATTAGCGCACCTGCAAACAAGTCGCCGACTGAGACGGTCTCCGGTGCAAAGATTCCCATATCAAGTTGGGCCTGTTGGTAAGCGGTTGAGATAACATCACCCAGTAACACCAATACAATTGAAGGCGGAATGATTTGACCCAAGGTTCCTGAGGCACAAATAGTTCCGCAAGAAATAGCCGGGTCATATTGATTGCGTAACATGGTGGGCAGTGATAAGAGACCCATTGTGACAACTGTCGCGCCAACAATACCAGTGCTTGCAGCCATTAACATGCCAACGAGAGTCACAGCAATACCGAGACCGCCGCGTGTGGAACCGAATAAATCAGCCATACTTTCCAGCAGATCTTCAGCCAATTGAGCGCGCTCTAGCATGACACCCATAAAGACAAAGAGGGGTACGGCAATTAATGTTTCATTATTGAGTATGCCGAATAAACGATTGGGTAGGGCATGCAAAAAGGCCGTGTCAAAGAGGTCGAGTTGAATGCCTACAGTGGCAAAGCCGAGAGCTGTTCCACTTAAAGCAAAAGCAACAGGGAAGCCTGAAAGTAGAACGATAAAGACGGTAAGAAACATCCAAAAAGCTAAGTATTCTTCCATGGGTTATGACGCGGTGTTTAGGGGAATGCCAATGGCAGAAAAAAGGCTTTTAATGGCTAGTGAAATTGCTTGTAGGAGCAGTAGAGCAGCCATAATAATGATAGTGCTTTTAAGGAGATAAACGGCGGGTAACCCCCCTGAGTTCCGCGATGATTCTTGAATCGCCCAAGAATCAGCAACATATTCCCAGCTGCTAATGATAATAAAAAGACAAACGGGGATTAACAAAAAAAGGGTGCCGAGAAGATCAACCCAGCCTTGTGTTTTTTCGTTAAAGCGGTGATAAAAGATGTCTACTCGAACGTGGGCATTATGTTTGAGTGTATAGGCCGCTCCTAGCATAAAAATTAGGGCGTGCATGTAAGAGATAGATTCTTGTGTGGCAATGGAGCCAATATTAAAGCAGTACCGAAGTATAACAACGATAACCGATACCATAACAATGGCAAGCGTAAGCCATGACGTACCTCGACCAATTTGTTCATTTAATGTGTCAATGATTTTTATGGTGCATTGACCGAAAGTAACTAACGAGCTCATGATAATTAGACGAGTAAAAAACGACTAATTTTAACTGAAAACAAGGCGTTAAAGTATTTTAAACAGAACACTTTTTAAAAAACAGTAACGGCATTGGATTTAAAATTCAGCCAAACCTCATCGCCAATGTTGAGTTTTAAATCATCTGAGGCTTGATGCGTTATCATGGCATGAAATATTTCACCGGCCTTAATGGTGACGCGCACATTATTTAAGTCCTCGATAATCGCAGTAATTTTTCCTTGAAAATGATTCCTCATGCTGGAGGAAAGCGCTAATCTGGATAGGACTATTTGCGAGGGGTCTATTGAAATGTGTGTGCCCGTTGTTGTTTGGTCTGGCGGGATTAGCGTGAGTTGTGTTGTTTTAAAATAGTTATTGGAAAGTTGCCCTGCAAATATATTAATCATCGCGTTGGGAACCGGTTTTCCAGCGGCTAGTGTAATAACTTCATCGCTAAGGGCAGAGCCCTGGAGGTGATTGTGGGTGCTGAAAATTAGCGTTTTTTGGTAGTCCTTTACAAAACTTTCAAGATTATTTTTACTGGCTTGGTCTAAATAGCTAAAAGGTTCGTCTAAGATGAGAACGTCGGGCGTCAAGGCTAGTGCACGGGCCAGTGCAGATTTTTGTTTTTCGCCATCGGATAATTCATCGACGGTGCGATGAGCAAGATTTGTAATGCCTAGATAATCTAAGCTCGTTGCAATACGTTCAGCGTGTAGTGATGTTGGAATACAACGAATTTTTAATGCTGTTGAGATGTTTTGTTTGACCGTACCCTGTAGTAAGTAGGGGCGTTGCGTTAAAAAAGCAATTTGTTTTCGATAAGTGGGTGCTTGCTTAGGAAAGGTAGGGAGGCCTAAAAAGTCAAGTTGTCCCTCACGGGGGGGTATGACAAAAGCAAGAATGTTGAGTAGGGTGCTTTTACCCGAACCATTAGCACCAAAGAGTGCAGTAATTTGGTTCGATTTTATTGACAGCGATTTAATATGTAGTGTTTCTTTTAGGTCATAATTGAATTTAAGGTTGGTCAATTGGTAGGCATGATTCATAATCTCATATTGTACATGAGCACATAAAAGAACGCTGAATGATGTCGATTTAAAGTAGTTCTAAGTGTTTATATTTGAAGATTAGGTATGCGTTTTGGGCGGTTTAAATTAACCTAAAATGAGGATTTTTTCTATTGGGATACCGAGATGATTAAAAGATGTTTTTTTGTTTTTATATGTAATGCTGTTTTTTCAGTATGTGTGGCAGATGCAGCCATTTTGCGGGTGGCAACAACGACAAGTACTGAAAATTCAGGACTGCTTTCAGTATTGCATCCGGTTTTTGAAAAAAGTAATGGGGTTCGTTTAAACGTTATTGCTGTGGGCACAGGAAAAGCATTACAGTTGGGAGCAAATGGCGATGTCGATGTGGTTTTAGTGCATGCGCCTGCAGCCGAAGTCGCTTTTATGAATGCGGGATTTGGCATTCATCGTGAAGCGGTTATGCATAATGATTTTGTTATCGTGGGTCCGGCCAGCGACCCTTTGGAGCTGCACCAATTAAGTACCCCGAATGAAGTGATGAAAAAAATCGCTAGCGGACAAGGTGTATTTATTTCCAGAGGAGATGATTCGGGGACACATAAAAAAGAAAATAGTCTTTGGCAGCAGGTGGGTATTAACCCTAAGGGGCACTGGTATTTGTCTGTTGGTCAGGGCATGGGGGCGGTCTTACGCATGGCTAATGAAAGTGGGGCTTATACGTTAACAGACCGAGGGACATACCTTGCCTATCAAGGTAAAGTGGCATTAGAGATTGTTTTCCAAGGTGATCCAAAGCTTAATAATCCTTACCATGTCATGGCGATAAACCCTAAACGGCATCCGCATGTTAAGTTTGATTTGGCGCAGCAGTACATTGCTTTTTTGATTAGTGAGGAGAGCCAAAAAATCATTAATAATTTTAAGCGTAAAGGGCAGGTGCTCTTTTACGGTGATAGAAGTAAAGGACAGCCTTAATGATTTTATGATTTAGAGTCATGAATAAAAAATTATTAGCCCATAAAATCGAAGAGTTTAGTGGCAGAACCTTTGAAATTGAGAAAATAATCCCTGTTAGTGGAGGGAGTATTAATGCCTCTTATCAAATTGTAGGGGGCAAACAGCGGTATTTTATTAAATTAAACGATGCGGGTTTACGGTCGATGTTTGAGGCTGAATATGCCGGTCTAGAGGCGCTTTATTCAACCCAAACGGTTTCAGTGCCGCAGCCATTGTTGAGTGGCGTTATCGATGATAGAAGTTTTTTGTTGTTGACCTTTGTAGAATTTGGTTCGAGCACAGCTCAGTCTGAGCAGTCTTTGGGGGAACAATTAGCAGAACTTCATCGTTTACAGCAGCCTTTTTTCGGCTGGCACAGAGATAATACCATTGGGTCTACCGTGCAAAAAAACAGCCCTAGTACGGATTGGCTAGTTTTCTGGAAGGATCAGCGACTAGGGTTTCAGTTGGAGCTGGCTCTTTGTAATGGCTACGGGCGCCGATTGCAACAATCTGGACAATCCCTGAGGGAGATCATGTCGGTCTTTTTTACCGATTATCAACCGATGCCATCTTTATTGCATGGGGATTTATGGGCGGGAAATGTGGCTGTAGATAAAACGGGTTTGCCGATTATCTTTGATCCAGCTTGTTACTACGGTGACCGTGAGACTGATATGGCAATGACCGAGTTATTTGGTGGATTTAGTGCGGGGTTTTACAGCGCTTATAACGCATCATTTAAGCTAGATGCGGGGTATGGTGTACGTAAGAATCTTTATAATTTGTATCATGTTTTGAATCATTTAAATTTATTTGGTGCGGGTTATCTCAATCAGGCACAGAATCTTATTGACCGACTATTGGCTGAAGTTAAATAAAACCGTTCTGCACTTGGCACAACGGTTTTATTTGGGCCCGTTTTAGTGTGTTTCTTTATACCAACTGTAGAAGAAGTAGCCTGCACCGATCAAGATAAGTAAGGCGAAAATCCATTTAATGTAGGACGCGCTCTCTTGTTCTTTTACGGTATCCTTAAATTGAAATTTTGTTAAGACACCGAGGCTGGGGTCTTTTAAGTCAATCGTAATTTTGTTTGCAGCTAAGTGAGTAAATTGGATTTCACCGCCATCAAAGGCTTTACTGTTTCTTTTTCCGCCACCGCGACTGTGCGGGATGATAGATAAATTGCTAAAAGTCGCTTGTGAAATTGCTTCAGCCAGTTCTTTTTCTATGGTTCGAGTGTCTTTGTTTTTGGTTGCAATATGGATAGGTTGCCCGTTATCAATACTAATGGTAATGCCGCCGCCGGTTGCTTGAGTTTGTTTAGGTGGGGCAAAAGCGTCAATATAGGCAATATCAGCAAAGTAGACCATATCAACAGAGAAATTAACAGCAGCAGCGCCAAAGGATTGTCCGGCTAAGTCGTAGGTCAATTTTTGGTTGGCGTAGTCTCTGGCAGTAACGCGGGTAAATGAAAAATTGGCATTATTGCTGATAGTAACTTCTGGTTGTTTTTTAGGATTTTCAGCGCTAACACCCCGTGAGTTTGGGTAAAGTTCTTCAAGCGCATCATACATGGCTGATTTTAATTTTTTAGCCGAGCTGACTGCGGTATCTGGGCGCAATGTGTCAGGGCCAGTAATAAAAGCCATGGCAGTAGATTCATACGTTCTATCATTATTATGGCGCCACTGCACCGTTAAAGAGAATAAAGAATCGCCTGTTTTGGTAATAGGGCCTTCCACAGAGATATGGATTTTATCTTGTCCTGCAGCGTTTGCGTGTACCCATTCGAGCGGTAATAAACAAAGCCCAATCATCAGTGTAAAGGTTTTTATTTTGTAAGTGATCAAGAGGGTCTCCTGTCTTTAATGGTTAATTTGTACTAAACCATTAAAGTAATGGCTATTAGTAGAAAATATTTTAGCTAATTAAATCTGACAAAGCGATAGGGCAAATTGTCACATAAAAATAAGTTAAAACAATGAGCGAATGATTGACAGTCAATATTCTATTGTTTGACTTATATGTTATCAGATTGTCTTGTAGAAAATCGGCATAGGGTTAAAAAAAGCGCAGTGGATAGACCCGCTGAGGCAAATAACATGCACATAACCATAATTTGGTAACGTGCCGCAATGGTAGGCGCAATACCCGATAATATTTGTCCACTCATCATGCCGGGTATGGAGACTAAGCCAACAGCGAAAAGCGAATTAGTTATGGGTATAAGAGCAGTACTAAAGGCAATGTTACGGGCTTGTTGATAGCTTTGTTGATGAGCCAGTTCGTTATTGAATCTTTCGGCCGCAAGGCTGATAGCATTCATTGCATTAGCGAAAATCATTCCTGACAAAGGGATGATGAATTGAGGCTGAAACCAGGGCGATAATTGTAATACCCCAAAGATTATAATGGCTAGTGTGATGCCACCGCCGAGTGAAATAGCGGCGAGTGCCTTAAAGAAGAGATCTCTTCGTTGCTGTTGAACTTCATTTAAAGAGATCCAACTGGCGGCCACAACCATGACGAGTAAAACAACAGCAATCACCCACGGCGTTTCGGTGTTGAATAGGAAAGTTAGGCAATAGCCAATGGTAAGTAATTGCAGCCACATTCTAGATAGTGCATAAAGGGTTTTTTTTATGCCTAGAGACCAATAAACAAAAAAGGCGAAAACCAGTGCAACTGGGATAAAGGAAATGACTAAGTTGAGTAATGAAATTGGTGGAATAACAGAGTCCATGAATGGTTTTTTAATAAAGCAGCGAGTGTTTCGGCCGTAAAATAATTAGCCGTAGGCCATTTACCAGCTCAGTAGTTGCCATTTGGGTAGGCGAGAACCTTTTTCAAGATCAGAATGGCGCATTTCCATATTGCCATCACCATCAATATCGACCAGATAATAGGCCGGGCCGTATTCAGGTATGATCTTAACTTTATAGAGCTCACCGTTAACGCGGTATTCATGGATGGTTTTGCCAGCGCGCCGAATAATTGTAATATCGGGAACCACCATGTTGTCGCCACTTTGAACGGGCAGTGGTAGTTCTGGTGGCTCAGGTAGCGGTACGGGTTCTGCCAAGGTTTGTGCAGACAGAGTTTGTAACGGCCCCATAAAAGTGAGGGCAGTAGCTAAATAATATCTCAATGTTAAGCGCTTCATTTTAATGATAATACCATAGCTAAATGACTGCCTCCAATAACTAAATATAGGGTCCGTAACAGGAAAAAAGGGTTTGAACTTGTTTTAGGGGGCTAGAACACGTATGGTTTTGCCCTGAATAATGACATTATTCGCTATAATGCTATTTCAGTTATGTAGAGCCAAAGCGTGTTGGTTCTACGCACATGTAAGGGATAAAGTGAAATGACCGGTGAAAAAGAGCTTCATAAAATTGTTATTGTCGGCGGTGGCGCCGGAGGTTTGGAACTGGCATCCAGTCTAGGTCGAAAGTTGGGGCGCAATAACAAGGCAGAAATTACCTTAGTAGACGCATCTTATACGCATATTTGGAAGCCGTTGTTGCATGAAGTGGCTGCCGGTTCTTTTGCGGAAGCGGATGAAATAGAATACTTAGCGCAAGCGCATCGTTGTCATTTCCAGTTTCGTTTAGGGCGTATGGAAGGTCTCGATCGAGAAAATAAAGCGATCTTTGTGAGTCCAACAGTCACAAAAAATGGTGACGAAATTATTCCCAAGCGGGTTTTTAATTACGACACATTGGTTATTAGTGTCGGTAGCGTTAGTAATATATTTAATGTCAGTGGCGTTAATGAGCACTGTTTATTTCTTGATACGCCTTATCAGGCTTATCGTTTTCAGAAAAGATTAGTTGAGCGTTATATTCGGACGCATACCAAGGATCAAAGTAAAAATAAATGTTTGTCTATTGCTATTATCGGAGCAGGGGCGACAGGCGTTGAATTATCAGCAGAGCTTTTAGATGTTAAGAAACAATTTTCAATGTACGGCTTGGATGACATTACGGTTAAAGTAACGATTATCGATACGGCAACTCGTTTATTGCCGGCACTCTCGGAGAAATTGGCTTTAGCCGTTCATAAGCAGTTACTTAAGCTCGGTGTAGAATTAAGATTAGGCCAGCAAGTGGTGGGCGTAACAGAAAAAGGGGTGCGTTTAAAGAACGGTGATATTGTTTTGGCTGATATTAAAGTCTGGGCAGCAGGCATTAAAGGTCCTGATTGGTTAGCGGATTTAGACGGTTTAGACGTTAATAGGATTAATCAGTTGGTTGTTAAGCAGACGTTGGAAACCACAGAAGATAGTGATATTTTTGCAATGGGTGATTGTGCCGCTTGCCCATGGCCAGGACATGACCGAACTGTACCCCCGCGAGCACAAGCCGCGCATCAACAAGCGAGCACCTTGGCAAAGACATTGATTAACCGTGTTCAGGGTACGCATGAAACGATAGATTATGTTTACCGTGATTATGGCTCATTAGTGGCTCTGGGACGGCATTCAACGGTGGGTAGTTTAATGGGTAATTTGATGGGTTCTGTGAGCGTGGGAGGGCTGATTGCCCGTTTAGTTTACTTGTCGTTATATAAAATGCATCAAATAGCTATTCATGGTTATTTTCGAACGGCGATGTTAACGTTATCTAATTTGTTTAGGCGTAGTACGCATGCGCGTATTAAAATGCACTAGTTTTTTAAGATTTTATTGGGATAGTTATGTTTGAAGTAGAGTACGATTTAGTAGAAGACGATTTAATCCATTTCAATGAAAAGCGATTTTCAGGAAGTGAACAAGCCAGAAAAAGAATGCGATTTGGGCAGGGGATTGTGCCCGCCATTTTGGTTATGATTGGGATTTTTTATGGCCTTTTACTTAAAGATGAATACACCGGTTTATTTACGGTTGTCTTTGCTTTAGTGTTGGTTTTTGGTATGCCGTATTTTAGTCGGTGGGACATGCGTAGACGGTTTAGGAGCCAGTATAGCGAAGAAGAAAAAGCTCATATTTTAGGGCATTATAAATTAACTATTGAACCGAAAGTATTGGTGGAAGTCTCGCCTTCGGGTGAAAATACCATGGCATGGAAGGAATTGTTACGTGTTGAATACGGTGAAAAATATGTTTATATCTATATTGATATCGATACGGCATTAGTTATTCCGGTTCGTTCTGTGACGTCAGGGGATTTGGAAAAGTTCTCTGAGCAGGCTGATAAGTTGATAGACCGCTATAGTTAGCGGTCATGGGTGATTTTTTAAAAAGCAATACGGTGCTAAAACGGTGTTGCTTTTTTAATTGCCGATGACAACAGTAAAGCCTTCAAAAACGGGGTGTTCCTGATATACCGCACTATTTTTCCCCGCGTTTTTATGCGCGGACCTAAAGGCCTCTGATTTGGTCCATTGGCTGAAGTCTTCTTTTGAATGCCATGTGCTATGAGAAATGTAAAGGGTATGGGATGGTTCCGCATTTCCTTTTGCCAAATGAAATTTTATAAAGCCCGTTACGTCTTCTAAGTGTGAATCTCTGTCTCGCCACATCGTTTCAAATTCATTTTCTTTGCCACGGTTAATTTTAAATCGGTTGATGGCTATATACATAATATCGGTCCTTCTTATTAAGGTGTATTTAAGGTCTGAGTCGGTATTTAAACAGATTATATTTTCTGATCACAATAGAATCGTTACCATGGATTTATTATGTAACACGACCAAGGGTTGTGTTCTATGGTTTGAGCCCTAATTAAGTAAACTGGATGAAAGGTAGTGCTGAACTTTAAAAATATTAGCTTGCGCCGTGGAGAACGGCTGTTGTTTTCTGGCTTGTCTTTCATTATTCACAAGGGACAGAAAGTGGGAGTAACCGGCGCCAATGGAACCGGTAAATCCAGTTTATTTGCGATGATTCGTAATATTATTCATTCAGATGAGGGTGATTTATCAATGCCTCAGGGCATTGAAATAGCGCATGTTGCACAAGAAATGCCAGCTGTTTCCAGAACAGCGATTGATTATATTGTTGATGGCGATAGAAGCTTGCGCATAATACAAGAACAATTAGCTCATGCTGAGTTAGCTAATGACGGTATTAAGCAGGCAGAAATTCATGTAAAACTTGATGATATCGGTGGTTATACGGCGCAAAGTCGAGCATCGCGACTCATGGACGGTTTAGGGTTTTTGGTGACTGATGAGACACGGCCCGTGATGGAGTTTTCAGGGGGCTGGCGGATGCGTTTGAATTTAGCGCAAGCGTTAATGAGTCGTTCGGACATGCTCTTGTTGGATGAGCCGACAAACCATCTTGATCTGGATGCTGTTATTTGGCTTCAAGACTGGTTGATAAGGTATCCGGGCACCTTGTTGTTAATTTCACATGACCGTGATTTTTTAGATGCGATTGCTGATCATATTATGCATATTGAACAGAATAGCGCGCAAATGTATACCGGTAACTACACCGTTTTTGAACGGTTGCGTGCTGAGAAGTTAGCACAACAACAAGCAGCCTATGAACAACAACAAAAAGAAATTGCGCATATCCAAAGTTTTATTGATCGTTTTCGTGTTCAAGCAACCAAGGCAAAACAGGCGCAAAGTCGAATTAAAACATTGGAGCGAATGAACTTTATTGCCCAAGCGCATGTTGATTCGCCTTTTAATTTTAGTTTTAAAGACCCCGGAAAAATCCCCAATCAATTATTAACCTTGGAATCGGCAGATATTGGTTACGCGGATAAAACGATTTTGAAAGCCGTTGATTTATTTATTAGCCCGGGGGATAGAATTGGGTTGCTGGGGAAAAACGGTGCCGGTAAGTCTACCTTGGTTAAATGTTTAGCCGGTGAGATTGCGACTTTATCGGGTGTCCGTCAAGGCGCGGATGCATTAGATATTGGTTACTTTGCGCAGCATCAATTAGAGCAATTGCGCGTGGAAGAAAGTCCGTTGTGGCATCTACAGCATTTGGATCCATTAGCGAGTGAAAAAGAATTAAGAAATTTTTTAGGGGGGTTTGATTTTGTCGGCGATAAGGTTTTGGGCCCGGTACGGCCTTTTTCCGGGGGTGAAAAAGCTCGATTAGTTCTGGCGATATTAGTATATCAAAACCCTAATTTACTGTTACTTGATGAGCCTACTAATCATCTTGACCTAGAGATGCGACATGCTCTAAGTATGGCCTTGCAAGACTACCGGGGTGCGCTGATTGTTGTGTCGCATGATCGGCATTTAATTCGTTCGGTTACTGATAAATTGATTTTTGTTGACGAGGGTACCGTACAAGTTTTTTCAGGTGATCTTGATGATTATCAACATTGGGTTGAAGATAAGAAAAATATTAATAGCCCAGAGAAGGTGATAGAAGAAGGTGTTTCACGTAAAGACCAGCGTCGGATAGAGGCGGAAAAACGAAAGAAGCTTAAGCCGCTCAGGGATATTTTGTTGAAGGTTGAAAAGACGGTTGATCGGTTTCACCGGGAGCAGACAGAAATAGAACAAGCACTGTCTGACGCGACCATCTATCAGGAGGCTCAAAAAGAGCAGTTAAAAAAAATACTGAAAAGAAAGGGTGAATTGGATCTTTTGGTTCAGGATGCTGAAAACCGATGGTTAGAGATTACGGAAGAGATGGAAAGTTTTGATGGGTTGTAAGTTCGGTGTTGTGGTTATGGTAAAGTTCAGTGATCGGCTTACTTTCTGTTTAACTTAATAACAGCGTTCGTTAGGTTTTGTATCAGTTTTTTATGTGTTTTTCGGTAAGGTAAACCAGAATCGACTGCCTTTATTAAGAGCACTGCTAACACCTATCGTGCCGCTGTGAAGGGTAACAAATTCCTTGCAAAGGATAAGGCCAAGCCCGGTGTCCTTTGTAATAAGGTCTTCATTCTGGAGTGGCTGGTTTTTAAAGGGTGTGAAAAGTGTTTCAGCCACCGCTGTAGCGATGCCAATTCCGGTGTCGGTAATGCTAATTAAGATATGGTTATCTACCCTTTCTGCAGTTACTGAGATAGTACCGTTCTGAGGGGTGAATTTTATCGCATTGTGGAGTAGGTTTCTGATGATAGTTTGAAACATAAAAAGGTCGGCATTAACGGTCAGTGCGGGTGCTATGTTGACGGTGAAGGTAATGTTTTTATTGTTAATTTCGACATTAAATGCGTGTTGACTGTCTTTTAAATGGGGTTCGATTTCGAACTCTATTTTTTTAGGTTTCAGTGCGCCTTTTTGAGATCGAGCCCAATATAAAAGATTCCCGAGCAGTTTATGTATGTTGTTGAGAGAATTGTATATGGCTGAGTATAGTTCAGAAGGCTTATGGTTGTTTTTGTTAAGGAGGCTGGCGTCAAATAGGCCGAGGATAAAGCCAATAGGACCTTTTATGTCATGGGCAATGATTGAAAATAATTTATCCTTTGTTTGATTGGCGGTAAGTAGATCTTCTTCCAACTTAAGTCGGTCCGTGATATCCGTTGAAATACCACACATTCCAATAATCTGGCCGCGGTCATTTTTTATCGGCTTCTTGACGGACCAATAAGTTCTTAATTCACCGCTAGCAATGATAATATTGTTTTCTTCAGATTCAATGTGTTCGCCATGGTCTAAGACCCGACGGTCATTTATTTGTAACTGATTGAATGTCGATAGATCAAAGAAAGCTGAATCTGTTAGACCAATTATTTCATTTAAAGGGCTTTCAAAAAGGTCGCAAACCATTTTATTCGCATAGGTATAACGGCCTTGCTGGTCTTTTGTAAAGACATAGGCGCCAACGTGATCTAATGTTTCTGATAAGCGCTGTATTTGCTCGGTAAGTTTTTTTTCTGAGGGCGTCATGATCGATAATTCTAGATCAATAAAATGTATAAAAACCAAAGTATAGAATAAAGAGTTATCGTGGGGTAGGTTATTTCAGACTAAAATTGTAAGTTAATATTTATGGCAGTAGCCTCTTGGGCTAATTTTGTTTTTTTGCAGACAGAGGAGTTTGTTTGAGTAATGGGTATTTTTAAAAAGTTATTTTTGACCACCCTGAGTATTTGTCGCTTTCGAAACGGGCCTCAGGCGATGGGTCGTTCGCCTGATTATTTGCGGCTTGCAGTTTATATTTATATTGCGGTAAACAGTGTTTTAATGCTGTTGTCGCCAGATTGGGTAAAGGGGTTTGTACAGGTTTTTGTTCAATTAGGGTTGTTGGCAGGTTTTACTTGGGGAGTGCTGTATGTTTTTGGTAATACACAGCGTTTTAGTCAAACATTAACGGCGTTGTTGAGCGCTGATAGTTTGATTAGCTTTTGTTCGCTGCCGGTGGTGGGCTTTTTAATGTCAGAGATGTTGCCGGAAAAAGGTTTTCTGTTTTTATTAGTGATTATGTTGTGGCACTGGGGGGTTATGGGGCATATTTTTCGCCATGCATTATCGCGGTCATTAGTGTCTGGTTTAGGGTTGTCCTTTTTGTTTTTTTATGGCTCTTATTATGTGATTTTTCTGCTTCAGCGAACAATTACTTAGGTTTTTTGTAGATTTGATGGTTAGTTCGTTGCTATACCTGACTGACATCGTTATAGTGAAGCCTGATTAAATTACGCTAAGGTAAAAGTCGTTAGCTAGGGTAGGTCTCTTTTACGTATCGAGTCTCTGGTTGGACGGAGATTAAGCGATCTTCAGCGGGTGTAACAAAAAATATTATTTAAGTATAAGGTTGGTGAAAAAACTATGGCAACTGATGATAAAGAAGAGCAAAGCAGCGAGGGGTCGCAGGATAGCAGCGTGGTTCAGGAACAAGAAATAATGCAGGATGATCTGGAGGCAGAACAAAGCGCGGAATCCGATCAAAATGCATCGCCAAAGAAAGAAAAGGCCTCAGAAATTAATAGTTATAAAGGGCATATAGCCGCTTATGATTCAAAGAATAAGACCGGAATAATTTCAACAGATAAAAATAATAAAAGTTATTACTTTGAGCTGGCTGATTGGCATGAGGATAACCAGCCGTATGGTGGCTGTCTAGTGGCCTTTGATGCCGAAGAAGTACATAAGAAATACGGTAAAGTTCTTAAGATGGAACTCATTGGCGAGTATACCGGGCCACAAGGCGAAGCTGTTAAGTCGCGGCGTCTTGCTGTGTTCTTGTCTATCTGTCTGGGTGGGCTAGGGGCAGGGCGTTTCTATTTAGGGTATTGGAAGTTAGGTGTCGCCCAAATAGTCGCAACGGTTGGGACGTTGGGTTTTGCCGTTGTCTGGGGGGTTTTGGAGGGAATTTTAATGTTAATGCATCGGATTGACAGAGACGCACAAAACAGACCCTTAAAGTAACGAAAGGCCCGCCTGAGGATGTAGCTTCTTGGGCGGGCTTGTTTTGGCTAGCTATAAATTTTATATAAGCCATCAAGGACCAGGGTATTCGGACTGATCATGCCGATTATCTTATCGTTTTCAATAACGGGTGCACGAACGAGGTTGTAGTTTGCAAATAACCGAGCACATAATCGAATATCCATTTCAGGCCGAACACAGATAACCGGCGTTTCCATAATTTCATAGACATTAACGCGATCGGGGGCCCTATTTTTAGCCATGACTTGTCGCGCAATATCACTGGATGTTATGAGACCAAATTCATCATGATCATGGCGCCGATTTACAATGATTGTTGAGGTTTTCGATGATTTCATTAATAGTAAGGCTTCGCTGACGGTTGCATCACCGTTAATGGTGCTAAAAGCTGTTTTCATAACATCTTTGACGGTTATCTTTTCTGAATGGCTCATATTTCGTCCTCAAATTCATGGGTTAGTTCGTTGACTTGATGCATAACGCCAATGGCATCATCGACATCAATTTTAAAAGCGATACCGGTTCCAGGCTTACTGTCAAATTCACCCGCGTTCGCTATTTTTTCAAGAATGTAGCGACTTAAATGCTCTTCAACTAAAAACAGTAAAACATTCCGTTGTGTTTCAAGGGTTAATCCTAAAAATGTTTTGGGTTGCTCGATTCCTTCGCCGCGAGCATTATTAATAACGGTTACCCCTTTAGCACCGTGACGACGTGCGGCATCGAGTACTGATTCTGTTTTGTCATCTTCGACAAAAGCGATAATTAATTTGAAGTGCATAATTTAACCTCGATATTAACAGGAAGATTTGCGACGATTTAGCCAGTGGGAAATTTGGGCATAAGCTAAAACAGTCATGATAGGGAATAAACTGGCAAAGGCGATGAGGCCAAAGCCATCGAGTAAGGGACTTCGCCCGGGGATAGAAGAGGCCAGCCCTAGTCCAAGCGCTGTGATCAAGGGAACCGTGACTGATGACGTGGTAACGCCACCCGAGTCGTAAGCCAGTCCAATGAGTAATTTAGGGGCGAAGAACGTTTGAATAATGACAATGCAATAACCGGCTACAATGTAGAGGTAGAGTTCGGTGCCGGTAATAATTCGATAACTACCGAGTGTAATCCCAAAAGCAACGCCAAGCGCAACCGCTAAGCGCAGACCTAAGGCATGAATAGTACCACCAGAAATAGCCTCGGCCTTTATGGCGACAGCCATGAGGGAAGGTTCAGCGAGAGTAGTCGCAAAACCAATGCTAGCGGCAAATAAGTAGACCCAGCCATAAGCATCCCAGGAAATTTCGGAGGGGGAGTTATTGGGAGCGATAAAGTCAGGGTGAGTCAGTTGCTGAGCCATGAGTTCACCTAGAGGGAAAAGTGCGCGCTCAAGGCCTTCTAAAAAACAGGCAATCCCGACAAGAACAAAGATAAAGCCGAGGATTGTTTTTTTAAAGTGTGGGATCGGCTTTCGGATAATCATCAGTTGAAAAATTATGATGATTAGCAAAATAGGGAGAATATCCCGGGCCGTTGCGCCTAGGGTATCGGCAAAATGACCCAGCCATTCAATCACAGGAGCATTCCGTAAAGCATGACAAATATGATCGGCGTGAGCGAGGCAAAAGCGATTAGTCCAAAACCATCAGTCATAGGGTTTCTGCCTTTAATGGCTTTGGCAAGTCCAATACCCAGAGCGGTTACTAAGGGGACGGTAATGGTTGACGTCGTAACACCGCCGGTATCGTAAGCAATGCCGATAATATGGTTAGGCGCAAAAGGGGTGATGATGATAATGGCTAAATAGCCATAAATAATCAGGTGGTGTAATTTCCAGCCGTGGATGATTCTTAATACCCCGATGAGTATGGCCAGACCGACAGATAAGGCCACTGTAATCCGAAGGCCGAGCGCATACTGAAAAACGGTTGTTGTAGAGTCTTTAAGTAGCCCTTCGTTTTGGGCAATTGTGGCGGCCTCATTGGCAATCGCAATTAAGGCGGGTTCTGCAATTGTCGTACTAAAGCCTAAGCAAAAAGAAAAACAAAGTAGCCAGAAAAGACTGCCTTTTTGAGCAAAGGCTTGTGCCATTGACTCGCCAATAGGAAATAGGCTTTGTTCTAATCCCTGAATAAATAACGTTAAGCCAAGAACAATAAAAAGAATACCGCTAATCAGGTTAATGAGGTCCGGTATGGGTTGCTTTATGATGAAGAACTGAAAAATGAGGATGACTGACACCATGGGGGCCAGGTCTGCAAAACTGCGAAATATCTGGGTGATAAAACGATTTCTTAAGGCGGCCATGAGTAGTGTAATCCAAAAGGTTTTTTTACAGAACCATTATGGGTCATCGTATCACAGAACAAAACAAAGGACTTAGGCTGTTATTAAAAGTATGTTGTTTGCAGTGTCTATCTGTGATGATGGGTTAAATGACTCATGGGTGTCCATGCTTGGTGACGTTGGCGTTATATTTATAACAGGCTATTACCGGTAGCAAGATAGTGTCATTGGGAGTGTTTTTTAGTCGATAGATCGGCTCTATAAGTAGGAAGTAATCAAGAATAAAAACAATTTGATCGGTTAGTAGGTTATTTCAAATGTTATTGTTTCCCTTGTATCGATGATAAATAGTCGTTGACTCAGAATTAATAGATTCGTTTAATAGTAACGAGCAAGTCAATAGACTTACGCCATTATGGGGTTATGATTTACAAGGGCCTTTTATTTTAAAGAAGGGAAGTTTATGAATTCTGCCAAAATATTGGTGGTTGAAGATGAAGAGCCAATCAGGCAGATGTTGCTTATCGTTCTGAACAAGGCTGACTTTGATGTTCAATGTGCTAAAGATGTTCGTGAGGCGCGAGATTTGATAGCCGAGTCAATGCCAGATTTGATTTTATTGGATTGGATGTTGCCAGATATGAGCGGTATAGATTGGTGTCGCCAGTTAAAGAATGACCCATCGTTAAATGAGTTGCCGGTTATTTTATTAACAGCGCGAGGAGCCGAAGAAGATAAAGTCAGAGGGCTTGAAGTGGGTGCGGATGATTACATGACCAAGCCTTTCTCGCCCCGAGAAATGGTGGCCAGAATTAAAGCGGTGCTTAGGCGAGCAGGGAAGTCATTCACGAAGACTAAAGTTGTGGCGGGTCATTTAATATTAGATATGGAGCGTTATCAATTGTCGTATCAGGGGCGAGATGTTCCTCTAAGCCCAACCGAGTTTAAATTGATGAGATTTTTTATGACCCATCCCGGGAAAGTATACAATCGAGAACAACTGCTTGATAATGTCTGGGGACGTACCGCTTATATAGAGGAGCGTACGGTTGACGTGCATATTCGGCGACTTCGAAAGGTTTTGTCCGAACATGGTTGTGGCGACTTGGTTAAAACGGTTAGAGGATTTGGTTATCGTTTTTCATTATAGAGTGCTGTTATGAATTTTTGGGTGTCAGCCCTTATTGAACTGCTTTGTTATTTATTGATTGCCACCTTGGTCAGTGTTGTCTGGGGTCATTTCTTTATCTGGGCTTTTGTTGCATTATTAATACTTTTGGGACATCAGTATTGGCAATTATCGCTACTGATAAAAAGGTTAGATACACATAAACTTAAAGGCAAGTCGAATGCTAAAGGCGTTTGGTATTGGGTCTATTTTTATTTGGACCGAGTTCATCGGCGGCATCGTCAGACCCAAAAACGGTTAGGTAAGTTACTTAATCAATTTTATAAATCAACGGCCACCTTACCGGATGCAGCGATTGTTCTTAATGTCGATGATGAAATTGAATGGTTTAATGATTCGGCTAGAGAACTTGTTGGCTTAAGGAAGAAAAATTTAGGTACGCATATTGCCCGTGTTATTGATCACCCATTGTTGACAGCCTACTTGAGTCGGGAAGATTTAAGTGAAACGGCAGTTATTACTTCACCAGTTAATAAAGGTGTTTTTTTAGAGTTTAGATTCTTAGTTTACAATAATGAACTGCGATTATTGTTGGCTCAAAATGTGACTAAATTAAAAAAATCTGAGGATATGCGGCGCGATTTTGTAGCCAATGTATCACATGAATTACGGACACCGTTAACGGTTATTAAAGGTTATCTTGAGACCCTCCAAGACATGGATGAGGACGTGTCGGAATTTTTAACAGACAGTTATTCTCGGATGACCCAACAGGCTGCTCGAATGGAAGGATTGATCGAGGACTTGTTGTTATTGGCACGTTTGGAATGCATCACGGAGAACAAGGGTGACTTAGAGGCGCTAGAATCAGTTGACGTTTCAGCCATACTCAAGCAGTTATGTCTGTCAGGAGATACCTTTGATCCGCTCAATGCTCGGATAAATCTATCGATTGAGTCGGTCTTGAAAATACGAGGTAAGGAGAAAGATTTGGAGAGTGTATTTACCAATTTGATTGTTAATGCAATGAAGTACTCTGATGAAGGTTCTAAAATAGATGTGCGTTGGCAATCAGTTCCAGGGGGTGTTAAGTTTGAAGTGCAAGACTACGGTGACGGTATTGCTAAGGAGCATATTCATCGGTTAACAGAACGCTTTTATCGGGTTGATGTTGGGCGTAGTCGTGAAAAGGGCGGTACCGGTTTAGGGTTGGCTATTGTAAAGCATGTATTGGCGAATCATGATTCTAAATTGCTCATCAGTAGTCAAGAAGGTGTTGGTAGTTCTTTTAGTTGTATTTTTCCCCGTACCCGTTGTTGTTAACGATAGGGCCTTTCTGTTTATCAGAGGAGTTCCGATCAAATCGTGGTGTAACTATGACATAATTAAATTCATTTAATGCTTTTGTAGGCTCAAGAGAGGACTTATGCCAGTCGATATATTATTAACCGTTATCGCAACCTCAGTTATTCAATCCATATTTGGTGTGGGCGTTTTGTTATTTGGTACACCATTGTTATTGTTGTTGGGGTATGAATTTTTAGACGCATTGGTGATCCTGTTACCAATATCTATTGCCATTAACTCCTTTCAAATTCTCAAACACTATAGCTATATAGATCTTAGTTTTTATAAAAATGTTTTGATCTATACCATTCCATTTGTAGTCTTGTTTTTGTTTATAGTCACCGCGGCTAAAATCAACATTGCATTGATCATCGGTTTGTTCTTAATTTTTGTTGCCTTGAAAAGTTATTCTCCTAAAGTTGAGAAAATGATGATGTCGATGGTGAAGTATGAGAAAACATATTTGGCTACGATGGGTGTTATTCATGGGTTAACGAATCTTGGTGGGTCCTTACTAACCGCGATTGTTCATGGTAAGCAATACCAAAAGGATATGACGCGGGTTACGGTGGCCATCTGTTACGCGACTTTTGCTGTCTTTCAAATCGTTACGTTATTCTTTCTTCTTGATAGCTATGAGTTGTCATACAGTAATAATATGGCTTTTTTGCATGTTGGCGTCATTATGTTTTTATTAACGGAAGAAGTTGTTTATCAAAATATTGATAATGAAAAATACAGTAAAATTTTTGCGGCCTTTTTGTTTTTATCGGGGGTCGTATTGGTTTTTAAAGCTTTTTAATAAGATAGGTGGGTGACTCGGTTGCAAAAGTTAAGGTTCGTTTCTATTGCTTTATTGTTCTGGGTGCTAACAACGAATGCCCATGCTTTTAGTTATACCGTCACAGTCGCTGAGCAAGAGCTGCAAGAGTATTTGTCGCTTATTAAGCCTCTGGAGAAGCGCAGCCATTTATATCGTATTACCTTAAGTGATCCGCGAGTAAACCTTGTTAAGGGCGATGAGCGTATTCATTTCTCGGTTCAAATGGCGTTGAGTTTGTTGGGTGCTGTTCATAGTCAGGGCAGTGCTGAAGTGTCGGGTGAGGTGGAATATAACCCTGAAACGAGTCAATTCTTTTTGATTCGGCCTCAGGTTGAGGCTATTGAGGTGAAGGGTCTTCCTGAGCGTACCAGTCAGAAAATTAAATCTGTTCTACAGCAGGTTATTAGTGCCGCATTTAGTAAAATTAAGGTTTATCAACTACAAGACAGTGATGTTAAGCAAAAAATGCTTAAGGCTGTTTTAGAGTCTGTTGCGGTGGATCAGGACGAGCAATTACGGTTGACGCTGAAAGTCTTTTAGGGCGAGGTCGGCGGTTATAAAAGAAGCGTTCTACTGCAATGGTGGGGCGACTCAAAGCAGTAGAGGATTGGTTAGCAGTAAGGTAGAGTTTGACTGCCTATTAAGGGGTAACGGTGGTATCGGGCTTCATTAATGAACGAGGTTGAGTAGAATCCCTGCTGCTACTGCTGAGCCAATGACGCCCGCTACATTCGGTCCCATGGCGTGCATCAGTAGATGGTTATGTGGATTGTTTTCTAGGCCGACTTTGTTGGCTACTCGAGCCGCCATCGGTACAGCGGAAACGCCGGCGGCACCAATTAAAGGATTAATCGGTGTTTTACTAAGTGCGTTCATGAGTTTTGCCATAAGTACGCCACAGGCTGTACCAATACAAAAAGCGATTGCACCTAAGGCCAGAATGCCTAATGTTTCAGGCTGAAGGAAAGCATCGGCATTGAGTTTTGAGCCAACGGCAAGACCGAGAAAAATAGTAACAACATTAATCAGTGCATTCTGGCTGGTATCACTGAGCCGGTCAACAACACCACAAGAACTCATAAGATTACCAAAACAGAACATACCAATGAGCGGTGCTGCAGAAGGCAGTAATAAGGCGGTTAAGAATACGAGTGCTAGTGGGAAAATGATTTTCTCTGTTTGGCTGACATGCCGAAGTTGATGCATTTCAATCTTGCGTTCTTTTTCAGTGGTTAGGGCGCGCATGATTGGGGGTTGGATTAACGGAACCAGCGCCATATAAGAATAGGCGGCAACGGCAATGGCGCCGAGTAATTCTGGGGCCAATTTGGAGGCCACATAAATTGCCGTAGGGCCATCGGCACCACCTATAATGGCGATGGCCGCCGCATCTTTTAAGGAAAAATCTAAGCCAGGAATAGTATTGAGCGCTAAGGCACCAAGAAGCGTTGCAAAAATACCGAATTGTGCGGCAGCGCCGAGTAGCAGTGTTTTTGGGTTAGCGAGCATTGGGCCAAAGTCAGTCATAGCACCCACGCCCATAAAAATAAGTAGTGGAAAAACGCCAGTTTTAATGCCGCCATATAAGTAGTAAAGAATACCCCCTGCCTCGGTCATGCCAGAGCCAGGAATATTGCTTAAGATTGCGCCAAAACCAATAGGGAGCAAAAGGAGCGGCTCGAAGCCTTTTTTAATGGCAAGGAAAATTAGTAAAAAACCAACGGCAGTCATAATGGCCTGGCCGCTTTCTAAATTATATATTCCAGTGCTTTCCCAGAGTAAAGTTAGGTTTTCCATGGTGTGTTTTAAAAAATAGTTTTAGCTAAGGGTGAATGGTTAAGGCACGTTACAGGGTTATAAGAATTTGTCCCACGGTTACGGCATCGCCTTCTTTGACGTGAATGGCAGAAACAGTGCCGCCCACACGAGTTCGTATTTCCGTCTCCATTTTCATGGCTTCAAGGATAATGGTGGTTTCATTTTCCGAAACAGTAGCGCCGACAGTGGTGTTTATTTTGAAAATATTGCCCGCCATAGGCGACGTTATGGTTTCTCCTGATGAAGGCATTGTCGTTTGGGCAGGTTCAGCGTTGGTGGCGGGTTGGATGTTGAAATCAGCATCGCCGGGCCCGACTGCAACGTGGTAGTTCTTACCTTCAACAGTGACGGTGTAGGTTTCAGTTGTTTGTGAGGATGCATTGGCTTTTGCAAAAGCCAATGCATCGGGTGCGGCTTCAAAGGCATCTGGGTTGCCGCGGTTTTGAATGAACTTCCAGCCGACCTGAAAAAACAAGCCGTCTATTAAGGCGTCTTCTTCAATATTTTTCGCTAGGGTGACTTGGTGTTCTTTGGCCTTGTCTTTAACACCGGCAATGAGCTTATCCATTTCAGGCGATAGTTTGTCTGCCGGGCGACAGGTTATCGGGGCTTCGCCTTCAAGGACGCGTTCTTGTAGGGCTTTATTGACCGGAGCAGGTGTTGCGCCGTACTCACCCTTGAGAACGCCGGCTGATTCTTTTGTGATGGTTTTGTAACGCTCGCCAGTAAGAATATTGATGACCGCCTGAGTGCCTACAATTTGTGACGTGGGTGTGACTAAAGGAATGAAGCCAAGATCTTCTCGGACACGTGGTATTTCATCTAAAACAGCATCAAATTTATCTGCGGCACCTTGCTCTTTGAGTTGGCTTTCCATATTGGTTAGCATGCCTCCTGGAACCTGACTGACTAGAATGCGGCCATCTACGCCTTTTAGGCTGCCCTCAAATTGGGCGTATTTTTTCCGAATATCCCTAAAGTAGGCAGCAATTTCTTCCAGTAAGTTCAAGTCAAGGCCAGTATCAGAGGCTTGATTTTGAAGACTAGCAACAAGGGTTTCGGTTGGGCTATGGCCATAAGTCATGCTTAGCGATGAGATAGCCGTATCAACATTATCAACACCTGCTTCAATAGCTTTAATGTAAGTGCCAACGCTGAGTCCGGTGGTAGCGTGACAGTGCAGGTGGATAGGAATGTCAACCTGAGCTTTGAGCTTGCTGATTAAGTCATAACCATCATAGGGGGTGAGTAGTCCGGCCATATCTTTGATACAAATGGAATGGGCGCCCATGTCTTCAATTTGTTTACCTAAATCAACCCATAAATCAATATTGTGGACGGGACTCACGGTATAAGACAGTGTTCCTTGCGCGTGTTTGTCTGTTTCCAAGACGGCGTTAACCGCGCACTTGATATTACGCATATCGTTCATAGCATCGAAAATTCGGAAAACATCAATGCCATTAATGGCGCAGCGTTCAACAAATTTATCTACGACATCATCTGCGTAGTGGCGATAGCCGAGAATGTTTTGTCCTCGAAATAACATTTGTTGAGGAGTGTTTGGCATGGCCGCCTTTAGTAGGCGTAACCGTTCCCATGGGTCTTCGCCTAAGTAACGAATACAGGCATCAAATGTAGCGCCGCCCCACGATTCGATTGACCAGTAACCTACTTGGTCTAGTTTGCCACAAATGGGTAACATATCTTCTATGCGCAGACGGGTTGCCAGAATAGATTGATGGGCGTCACGTAGGGCGACTTCGGTTATACCGATGGGTTGATTTGCTATTGCCATGTTCGTTTTCTCTGGTTCTTAACTTAAATTTTGGTTATGTAAAAGGCGGCTGAGGCGCCGACTTGTTTGTGTAAAAGGTTTTCAATTATTTTCTACGGTAGCGGTTTACAGCAAGGGTAATCGCAGCCACAATATTACTATCAATTTCCTGAACGGGTGTTTCTGGTATGGTGTCTTTAGGGGGGGATTGAAATTGTTGTACACAAAAAGACATGATAGAAATACTGAAAATAAGTAATAGTAGGAATAGGAATACAATGGTCATGCCAAGACCCATTAATTCCAACCCTAAGGAGATATTATTGCTCATTGGTGCTATTTTATTCGTTTTATTTAGATTTTAATACGCTATATTATAGCATTTTTGAAAAACAGATGAATTGTATTTGTACTGCGTTATTGTACAGAATAACCTATCTAATTGAATAGGTTAGAGTGATTTTTTTGTGAGTTATGATGGGTTAAAAAGAAGCCGGTAACGTTTGTTAATTGCCAGTTAAGCTAAAGTAAAAAGAATAGAGAGTGATATGACTAAAAAACAAGTCAATGAAGCGGAATGGAAGGAGCGGCTAACCCCTGAGCAATATGCGGTTTGCCGTGAGAAAGGTACGGAGGCACCTTTTGTGGGTGGCTATACTAATTGTCATGATAAAGGCATCTATCATTGTGCTTGTTGTGATCAGCCTTTATTTGATTCGGTGACAAAATTTGATTCAGGATCCGGTTGGCCCAGTTTCTGGGATGTTTTGAGTGCTGAAAAGGTTTGTCATATTGATGATACGAGTCACAGCATGCGACGGGTAGAAATTACATGCCAGCATTGTGATGCGCATTTAGGGCATGTTTTTGAAGATGGCCCGAAACCCACCGGGCTACGGTATTGCGTTAATTCAATTTCATTGCGATTGGAAAAAGCTGATGAGTCAGACTGATTTTTACCGTGAACAAGCAGAAGATTTACTGGCTTTTATTGATGCTTCGCCCAGTCCTTGGCATGCCGTTAGTACGGTTAAACAGCAATTGGATGCGCATGGTTTTGTCCCGTTAGATGAGCAGTCAGAATGGGCCTTGTTGGGAGAGGGGCGATACTATGTGGTTAGGGGCGGATCTTCAATAATTTCCTTTATAGTGGGTACTAAGCCTTTGGTTGAAACAGGCTTTAAAATTATTGGCGCTCATACTGATTCACCGGGATTGCGTGTTAAACCCCATGCGAGTTATGCCGAAGCAGGCTTATTGCGCGTGGGTGTTGAAGTGTATGGAAGCCCGATTTTAGCCACGTATACAGATCGAGATTTAAGTTTAGCCGGTTCTGTGAGTTATAAGGATGATCGGGGTGCTGTAAAGAATAAGACGATTCTTTTTGATAAGCCGTTATTGAGGCTACCTAATTTGGCTATTCATATGAATAATAAAGTCAATGAAGAAGGATTAAAGCTTGATAAACAAACAGATTTACCTTTGGTATTGGCAACGGTTGAAAATGAATTACTGGAGCCTATTCAGTTTAAAGCGTTGATTGCTGATCAATTAAAGTTAGAGGCTACTGCTATTTTGTCCTGGGAATTGTGTAGCTATGACACCCAAAAGGGTGTGTTGTGGGGCTTAAACGATGAGTTTATTGCCAGTTCGCAATTGGATAATCTGGCTTCGTGTCATGCGGCGGTAAAAGCATTTTTAGAGGATGGTGCCGTGGCATCATCAGCCACACAAGTGTGCGCATTTTTTGATCATGAAGAGATTGGCAGTGAGAGTAGCAAGGGGGCGTCAGGGAGTTTTCTGCCGGATGTTTTAATGCGAATTAGTGCGCTGCTAGCGCCGGGTACAGAAAGTTATTTTCAGGCTTTAAGCCAAAGTTTTATGATGAGTGTGGATATGGCCCATGCTTATCAGCCTAGTTTCTCATGGGCTTATGAGCCTAAACACCGTGTCATGGTCAATAAGGGGCCAGTCATAAAGGTGAATGCTAATCAGCGCTACGCCACAGATAATATAGCTGAAGCAATGTGTGTTGATTGGTGTCAGCAGGCAGGTGTCTCTGTGCAGAAATATTCACACCGGACCAATTTGGGGTGTGGTAGTACGATCGGTCCGATCGTTTCCGCCAAGTTGGGCATACGCTCAGTTGACTTAGGAAACCCGATGTGGGCTATGCATAGCTTGCGAGAAAGTGCGGGCGTTAAAGATCATGGCGATATGATTAAGTTGATGCGGCAATTTTTGAAATAGTAGCCGTAATCTGTCGGGATTAACGTCAAGATTGACGGCTAATAATTTTTTGTGGGCAGATCAATTCTACGTGAGTGCCTTAAAACCAATGTCGGTTCGAAAATACATTTGGTCCCACTCTATTGTGCTGACCAGTTGGTAGGCATTACTTTGGGCTTCGGTAAGAGAGTCGCCTAACGCGCAGGCACAAAGTACACGGCCGCCGGCGGTGAGAGTCTGGTTGTTTTCGAGATCTGTTCCAGCGTGGAAAACTTTTTGCTCCGGCGTAGTGGGTGAGTCAAGACCCTTAATAATATCGCCTTTTTTGTAGCTATCGGGATAGCCCCCTGCAGCAAGTACAACGCCTAAAGCGGGTCGACTGTCCCATACGGTTGTTTGGGTGTGTAGTTGATGGTCCAGAGCGGCTAAGCACAGTTCAACTAAATCACTTTGTAAACGCATCATGATAGGCTGGGTTTCTGGGTCACCAAAACGGCAATTATATTCCAGTACTTTCAGGGTGCCGTTTGGATTAATCATTAAGCCAGCGTAGAGGAAGCCGGTGTAGGGCATGCCGTCAGCAATCATGCCGTCTAAAGTAGGTTGGATGACTTCATCGAGAACCCGTTGGTGCAATTCGGGTGTGACTAAAGGCGCAGGCGAGTAAGCGCCCATGCCGCCCGTGTTGGGTCCTAAATCACCGTTGTTAAGGGCTTTGTGGTCTTGAGAAGTGGCCATAGGGAGGGCCGTTTCCCCATCAGCGATAACGATAAAGCTGGCCTCTTCGCCGTATAAAAATTCTTCAACAACAACGCGGTGACCGGCTTCGCCAAAAGCGTTACCGGCTAACATATCTTGAACGGCAGCAATAGCTTCAGCTTCAGTTTGAGCGACAATAACGCCTTTTCCAGCGGCGAGCCCATCGGCTTTAACTACAATAGGGGCGCCTTTTTCTTGAATATATTGGATGGCCGAATCTGTTTCAGTGAAGGTTTGGTATTCGGCCGTAGGTATTTTGTGGCGAGCCATAAAGTTTTTGCAAAAGGTTTTAGAACCTTCTAGTTGGGCTGCTATTGCACGAGGACCAAAACAGTTTAATCCTACTGCTTGAAAGCGGTCCACAATACCAGCAACCAGAGGAACTTCGGGGCCAATAATAGTGAGGGCAATGTTTTTTTCTTGCGCAAAGGTGATTAGGGCGTCAATATTTGTTGCATCAATGGCTACATTTTCTATGCCGGGCTCTAGGGCTGTGCCCGCGTTTCCAGGGGCAACATAAACGGTTCTGGCTTGTTCTGATTGGCGGGCCTTCCAAGCTAAAGCATGTTCGCGACCGCCGCCACCTACAATTAAAATATTCATGAGTAAAGTTTTATCTATGGGTAATGAGTGCGTTAGTGTCGGAAATGTCGCATAGCAGTAAAGGCCATGGTCATGTCGTGTTCATTTGCAGCGGTTATAATTTCTTCGTCCCGAATGGAGCCGCCAGGTTGAATGACTGAAGTAATACCTGCTTGAGCCGCTGAATCAATACCGTCTCTGAAGGGGAAGAAAGCATCAGAAGCCATGGCTGACCCAGCAACGGTTAGGTTTTCATCGGCCGCTTTAATGCCGGCAATACGTGCGGAATATACGCGGCTCATTTGCCCAGCGCCTACGCCAATGGTTTGTTGGTTTTTGGCATAAACGATAGCGTTAGATTTAACAAATTTAGCGACATTCCACGCAAAAATCATATCGTTAAGTTCTTCTGGAGTGGGATGGCGTTTACTGACAATGGTGATGTCATTGGCTGTAATTTGGCCGATATCATTATCCTGAACAAGTAGCCCATTGGTGATTCGTTTAAAATCATAACTAGGCGTTCTTTCTGGCGACCAAGTGCCAGTTTCCATGACGCGAATATTAGGCTTGGATTGTAGTATTGTACGGGCGTCGTTGGTAATGGAAGGGGCAATAAGAACTTCGACAAATTGACGATCGATGATTGCTTGTGCCGTGAGTCCGTCAAGGGATTGGTTGAAGGCAATGATCCCGCCAAATGCGGACGTAGGGTCTGTTTGGTAAGCGCGATTGTAACTTTCGAGCAAATTATCTGTGGAGGCCACGCCACAAGGATTGGCGTGTTTGACAATAACGCAGGTGGGTGCACCGGAAAAAGACTTAACGCATTCTAGGGCGGCATCAGCATCGGCAATGTTGTTATAAGATAAGGCTTTTCCTTGTAATTGTTGGGCGGCGGCTAAGGTGCCTGGCGCTGGATTGGCTTCACAATAAAAAGCGGCATTTTGGTGAGGGTTTTCACCGTAACGCATAATTTGTGACTGTTTAAATTGTAGATTCAGATTTTCCGGGAAAGGGTTGTCGTCAATTTTATTCAAGTAGCCTGCTATGGCAGTATCATAATGAGCGGTATGCTCAAAGCTTTTTCGAGCTAGTTTGAAACGGCTTTCTTGTGATAGAGCACCTTGGTTGGCGGTGAGTTCATCAAGGGTGTTTTGATAGTCGCTTGGATCCACGATCACTGAAATGCTGGCATGATTTTTAGCTGCGGCGCGAATCATGGTCGGGCCGCCAATGTCTATATTTTCGATGGCGGTTTCAAAAGAACAATCTGGTTTTGCAATGGTTTGTTGAAAGGGATATAGATTGACTACAACCATATCAATAGGAAGAATGCCGTGTTCTGCCATAACGGTATCATCAATGCCGCGGCGTCCTAATATGCCGCCGTGAACTTTTGGGTGTAATGTCTTGACGCGACCCGACATCATTTCAGGGAAACCCGTATAGTCGGAGACTTCAGTGACAGGAATACGATGCTCGGCCAATTTCTGGGCAGTGCCGCCGGTGCTGAGTATTTCAATACCAAGGTCATGTAGGTGGCGTGCAAAATCAATAATGCCGGTTTTGTCTGAGACGCTGATGAGCGCGCGGCTTATTTTAAGGTCCATAATATAGTTTTAGGTTCAGTTAAGGGTAAGGGTTAAGAGATACGGTATTGAGCGATTTTTTTTCTTAAAGTACTGCGACTTATACCCAGTATCTTAGCGGCTTTAGATTGATTGTGACCAACTTTCTCTAGGGTCACCTCAATCATGGGCTTTTCCACTTCTCGGATGACAAGCGCGAAAAGATCATCGCTTTCAGAGTCGCTGAGGCGCTCAAGATAGTCCATGACAGCCGTTTTGACATGTGAGGCTAAAGGTATTGTTTTAGGGTGAGTGCTTTTATCGGTCATGATTAGTCGTTAAATAATTTAAATGCATTATTAACCCAATGTAATTGTTCTGTCGGAATGAGCGCTTGATTAATTTGATGTCTCAATGTGCTCGGAATGACCCCTATAGAATTGAAATACCAGTTGATATGTTTACGGGCTATTCGAACACCCATTTTATCACCGTAGAAACGGTAGAGTGATTCCAAGTGGTGTTGTAAGGTAATTTGTTTTTTTTCCAAAGGAATGGGGGCTAGAAGTTCGCCGTGATTTAGGTAATGATTTATTTCTGTGAATATCCACGGGCGTCCTTGTGCTGCCCGACCAATCATGATCGCATCGGCTTGGGTGTAGTCTAATACGGCTTTAGCTTTTTGGACACTATTAATGTCGCCGTTAGCAATGATGGGGATGAGGCTTTGTGATTTAATTTTTTTAATGGTGTCGTATTCAGCATTACCAGAAAATCGGCATGCACGAGTTCTGCCATGAATGGTGAGCGCGGCAATGCCTGATTCTTGAGCAATTTTGGATATTTTAAGTGCGTTTCGGTTTTCAATATCCCAACCGGTTCTGATTTTTAGTGTAACGGGTAAGTCAACAGCGTTAACAACGGCGTCAAGAATTTTGCCGACCAGAGATTCATTTCTTAATAATGCTGATCCGGCCGCTACGGCGCATACTTTTTTAGCGGGGCAGCCCATGTTGATATCAATAATTTGCGCGCCTTGGTCGGCATTGTAATAGGCTGCAGCAGCCATTTGTTCAGGGTCGGTACCTAAGATTTGAACCACGCGTGGTTCTGTTTCTCCGCTGTGGTTGCTTTTTAATTGGGTACGGTAGTGGTTTCGTAGGTTGGGATTGGATGAAACCATTTCTGAAACAGTTAAGCCGGCACCAAAATTCTTGCAGAGCTGCCTGAACGGGCGATCGGTCACACCAGCCATGGGCGCTAAGAAAAGATTATTTTTTAAGTGGATGGAACCAATGAGCATAATAAAACCTAAATTTTGGAAGGAAATTATACTGTTAATCAGTACGTATTAGTAGTCTGTGCGCTAAAGAGGCGAAAATATGTACGGTTTCAGCGGGTGGGTTGAGATAGAGTAAAGTCATTAAAATGCAGGAACGTATGATTGTTTGCGGGTAAAAAACATTAATATGGACAAATGTGGCTGATTTAGGCAAAATGAACCGTCGGGCGTAGACGGCCTTGAACTTAAATAAACAATAGAGGCTGTGAGTAGGAGTTAAATGGCACAGATAACCGTAATTAATGGACCTAACCTTAATCTTCTAGGTGCTCGAGAACCTGAGCTCTATGGCCATGTTACGCTTGCCGATATTCATAGTAATTTAGAGCTATCAGCAACGCAATTAGAGCATGGGCTCAATTTTTATCAAAGTAATTCCGAACACGAAATTATTGAATTAATTCATCAAGCAGGTTCTGGCGGTGTTGATATGTTAATTATTAATCCGGCGGCCTTTACACATACCAGTGTGGCAATTCGTGATGCTATGTTAGGTGTCAGAATCCCTTTTATTGAGGTTCATTTATCTAATGTGTATGCTCGGGAAGATTTTAGAAAACACTCTTATTTATCAGATATAGCCGAGGGGGTTATTTCTGGGTTTGGCGAAAATAGCTACTATATGGCTTTAACGGCCGCACATCAAATTCTACTCGCGAGATAAGATCATGGATATTAGAAAAATAAAAAAATTAATTGAAATCATTGAAGACTCTGGCATTGCTGAATTCGAAATTACTGAAGGTGAAGAGTCAGTTCGGATCAGTAAGTATTCGGCTAATGCTGTTGTGGCAGCGCCGCCACCCGTAGCCCCTGCTCTGATAGCACCGGCCCCTGTGGCAGCAGCAGTCAGTGAGGGGCAACAAGAATCGGCAGCTGAAGAATACGTGGGTCATGTTGTGAACTCTCCAATGGTAGGTACTTTTTATGCATCAGCATCACCCGGCTCAAAGGTTTTTGTTGAGGTGGGTCAGACTGTTAATGTAGGGGATACGCTGTGTATCATCGAAGCGATGAAGATTTTAAATCAAATCGAAGCGGAAACCAGTGGCACGGTCACCAAAATTTTGGTTGAAAATGCGCAAGCCGTTGAGTATGGGCAGCCACTTTTTGTAATTGATTAACTGAAGCGCTTTAACTAACCAACCGAATTAAAATAGATAAAAACAATGTTTGATAAAATCGTTATTGCTAATCGGGGCGAAATTGCGCTGCGAATTTTACGGGCCTGTCGTGAGCTAGGTGTTAAGGTCGTTGCTGTTCATTCTGAAGCAGACAGAAATTTAAAGCATGTTCGTTTGGCAGATGAATCTGTTTGTATTGGTCCTGCGCCTTCGAGTGAAAGCTACTTGAATATTCCTGCGTTGATCAGTGCAGCCGAGGTAACTGATGCGGAAGCTATTCACCCGGGCTATGGCTTTTTATCGGAGAATGCGGCGTTTTCAGATAAAGTAACAGAGAGTGGTTTTGTCTTTATTGGGCCTGATGGCGATACCATTCGTAAGATGGGTGACAAGATTGAGGCAAAGCGTTCAATGCAAGCGGCTAATATACCTTGTGTTCCCGGGAATGGTGATCCTTTAACAGCACACGCTGAAACGAATTTAAAAATGGCCCGGGAAATTGGATACCCGGTTATTATTAAAGCAGCAGGCGGTGGTGGCGGTCGTGGTATGCGTACGGTTCATACGGAAGCTTCGTTGTTAAATGCTATTTTATTGACCAAAACTGAAGCGGGTTCGGTATTTGGTAATGATACGGTCTACATGGAGAAGTTTCTTGAGGATCCGAGGCATATTGAGTTCCAAATTTTGGCCGATATGCACGGCAATGCCATCCACCTCGGTGAGCGCGATTGCTCAATGCAGCGGCGCCATCAAAAAGTAGTCGAGGAAGCGCCAGCGCCGGGTATTACAGAAGAGCAGCGTAAAATGATGGGAGAGCGTTGTGCCAAGGCCTGTATTGAGATTGGTTATCATGGAGCGGGGACTTTTGAGTTTTTGTACGAGAAGGGCGAGTTCTTCTTTATTGAAATGAACACCCGTATTCAGGTTGAGCATCCGGTTACTGAAATGGTCACCGGTGTGGATCTTGTTAAAGAACAGTTGCGTATTGCAGCCGGTGAACCCTTGTCAATTACCCAAGATCAAGTTCGGTTAACGGGGCATGCTATTGAGTGTCGCCTTAATGCGGAAGACCCTAAAACATTTATGCCTTGCCCCGGGACTATTGATACGCTTCATTTTCCAGGCGGCCCGGGTATTCGTTGTGAGACTCATTTGTATAATGGCTATACTGTTCCACCGCATTATGACTCTATGATTGGTAAGTTGATTGCGCATGGGGATGACCGAGACAGTGCCATTGCCAGAATGCAGACAGCTTTGGAAGAAATGATAGTGGGTGGAATCAAAACCAACATTCCTTTACAGCGCGAGATAATGGCAGATAATGCTTTTGCTGTCGGTTCTCAAAACATTCATTATTTGGAAAAAAAGCTAGGGCTGTAGCATCGTTTATTACCGTTGTGGTGGCAACTAGGATGGTTTTCTTAGGCGCTATTTACTCTATTGCTAGGGCGTATTCATGAGTTGGAAGCAGTTATCTGTTATAACAGATAAGCAGTATGCCTCGGCATTGTCGGATCTATTTAGTCAGTTTGGTGCGCTTTCGGTGACTTATTTAGATGCATTGGATGAGCCTATTTTTGAGCCTGAATTGGGGCAAACACAGATTTGGGAGCAAACCCGTGTTGTGGCCTTGTTTGAGATGCCTGTTTATGCAGAAGTTTTAGAGCCTTTGGTGTGTCAGCAGTTCCCTGATTCTGCTTTAAAAGATTGGCGTCTTGATATCTTACAAGACCAAGTTTGGGAGCGGACATGGATGGCGCATTTTAAACCGATGTTATTTGGCGATAAATTGTGGGTTTGCCCCAGTGGTTCTGAACAAGAGTCGCCTGAAACCGTTTGTATGACCTTGGATCCAGGGCTTGCTTTTGGGACGGGCACGCATGCTACAACAGCCTTATGTTTGGAATGGTTAGCTGGCTTTGACTTGAGTGGAAAGACACTTCTTGATTATGGTTGTGGTTCGGGTATTTTAGCGATTGCGGGGGTGCTATTGGATGCGCGTCATGTTTCTGCAGTAGATATTGATACGCAAGCGATTACGGCAACGAAAAATAATGCGGAAAAAAATAATATTGGTTCGAAAATAGAGTGTTATTTGCCTGCTGATTGTCCTGCACTTCAGGTTGATGTTGTGGTTGCTAATATTTTAGCTAATCCCTTGATTGAGATGGTTCAGCCAATTTTAACATGCTTAAATTCTGGCGGGCATTTAGTACTTTCAGGGATTCTGAGTGAGCAGGCGGGTCATGTTATGGAAGCCTATAGCCCCTTTTGTCAATTACAAGAGCCCGTTTATGAGGGTGATTGGTGTCGAATTGTAGGAATAAAGATTTAGTTTGTATGAATTAATTCTTGTAATTCCAGCAAGGATATCTCGCCAGCATGGGTTTTTTGGATGGCCCCATCTTCATTGATAAAAACAGTAAATGGCACGGCATTGGCGCGATTACCCATTTTGGTGGACAGTGTAATGCCGTCATCGCCGGCAATCAGCACGGGAAAGTTAATCGGGTAATCTTTTAGAAAAGACTGAACAGATTGCTTGTCCTCAATGGCGATACTAATAACCTGTACATTATCAGTGGTTGAATTATTTTGTAGCGCTATCAATGCGGGGATCTCTTTTCGACACGGTGGGCACCAGGTTGCCCAGAAATTAATGACGCGTTTTTTTCCACTCCAGTCAGCGAGCGAGCGTGGCGTATCCGATAAATCCGGTAAGACTATTTTTGCGAGCGGGGATGCTGTTTCAGGCGCAGGGGAAGAAAAAAAGTGTTGGCTTGAAAGGCCCAGTAAAAGAGCTGCAATAGCAATACTCATTAAGGCCATGCGGGATTGGAATAGAGACATTTATCGGGCTTGTTTTACGTGGTTTAAGAAATCATCGGCTGCTTTATAGCCGACTAGACGTAAATGTTCTTGTTCATTTTTATCGGCATCAAAAAATAAGATGGCAGGGGGGCCAATCAAATTAAAGTGTTTTAATAAAGCATTGTCATCTGCAGTCATTGCAGTGACATCCGCTTGTAACAACATAAACTGAGCGAGTTCTTTTTGTACCCGTTTATTGGAAAAAGTATAAGCTTCCATTTCTTTGCAGGAGATGCACCAGTCCGCATAGAAATCCAGCATAACCCACTGCTGCTGTTGTTTTGCTTGCGCTAGTTTCTGGTTCAGTTCATTGAGTGAACCAATCGTTTCGAATTGAGCGGGCTGTTCGGCTGTTTGGGCCGTTTGACTAAAATGTTGTAACGGTTGCAACGGATTCGTATTACCGCTGGCAATGCCGATGATTAAAATGACGCCGTAAATAAGCATCATTAAGCCAACCCCTTTCCACAGTTTATTCCAACCACTGTTTGGCTGGGGTAGTGGGTCTATGGCATGCATATAAATCGCAGGAATAATGAGTAGTGATGCCCAAAGGCCCATCATGATAGGGGCAGGAAGAATACGGTCCAGCATCCAGACGGCTACGGCCAGCATAGCAACACCGAATATAGACTTAGTGGTGTTTAGCCAGGCTCCTGACTTGGGTAAAAAAGAGCCTGCTGAAGCGCCAATGGCCAGTAGTGGAACGCCCATACCCATACCCATCAGGAAGAGCGCTGAGCCACCGAGGAGAACGTCGCCCGTTTGGCCAATATAAATTAACGCTCCGGTCAACGGTGCGGCAACACAAGGACCCACCACCAATGCGGAGAGCGCCCCCATAATGGCGGCGCTGATCATGCCGTTATTTTTTTGCTGATTGCTAACGCGATTAATACGGTTTTGTATTGACTGTGGTAATTCTAGGTTGTAGAAGCCAAACATGGATAGCGATAAGAGGATGAAAAGGCCACTAAATGAAGCGATAATCCAAGGTTGTTGTAATTCAGCTTGTAGGTTACTGCCGAACAAGGCGGCTAAAATACCAAAGGCGGTATAAGCAACGGCGCCCGCTAAGACATAGCTTAGCGACAGTAAAAAACCTCGTCGTGCCGTGACAGGTTCTTTTTGTCCGACAATAATGCCAGAAATAATGGGGATCATCGGAAAGATACACGGGGTAAAAGCGAGTAGTAGCCCAAAGCCAAAAAAGCTGGCTAAAATTAGCCCATAACTTTTGTTACTTAAATCCTGCGCTATTTGATCTTGTTCAGAATAGTTTTTTATAGGGGGTTCCAGCGTTATGGGGTTGCTGTTTGTTTTTAGGGTGCTGGGAGTAATCGTCAGGGTTTTAGTCATTGGCGGATAGCAAACACCTACCTCGGCACAACCTTGGAAACCGGCGGTTAATTGAAAAGGAACCGGTGGGTTTTTCAACTGCTCAACAGGGATGGAGAAACTGAGTGCATGATGAAATATTTCGACATCACCAAAAGCTTCATCTGACTTTGGCGTACCATGCGGGATGCTGAAAGGGCTCAGTTTAACGCTGTCGGAATCAGGGGTTGAAAGAGATATTTTCTCTCGGTAGAGGTAGTAACCGTCAGCAATCTGCCACTGTACTTCGACGGTTTTATGATCTAATGCTTGCGCGTAAAACTTGAATGCTTGTTCAGGAGGAAGTAGGTCGTTATTGCTGATAGCGTAGGTTTGTTGGCTACCAAAAGCGAGCAGAATTAACCCAAAAAATTTTATGAGAGACATGAGCGGATCCAGTTAAGATAATCAGTTTGGCCGTGTTGAAGTGGTGTGGCAATTATTTCGGGTACATCGTAGGGGTGGTTAGTTAAAATGAGGTTTTCAATTTCAAGGTAATGCGCTTGATCTGTTTTGAGTAATAATAACTGCTCCTGGTCAGTAATAACTTTACCCTGCCAGCGGTAAATAGATGTGATGTTGGGTACAATATTGGCGCAAGCGGCCAGTTCGTTCTCAATGATAGTCGTCGCTAGTTTTTCTGCAGTATCTTTATTCGGGCAAGTGCAATAAATAAGAATAAAATCAGAGGTCATGGCTCGTTCATATAAAAACATTTAACTGGTCATTATAAGGTGTTAGTGTGTATCACATTCAAGAAGTTTTTTAGTTTTAACGCAATAAAGGTGAGATAAGAGTCATGAACCCTTTTAGAATTATGTTTTTAATATTTTTAATGGTCCCTTTTCTGGAAATTTATTTTTTATTAAAGATGGGTGGTCTCATTGGTGTATTTCCAACAGTTTTGTTGGTCGTTTTCACCGCTGTTTTGGGGGCATGGATGTTGCGTCAGCAAGGTTTTGAAACGTGGCAGCGTTTTCAACAAGGTATGGCTAAAGGAAAAGTACCAGCAATGGAGATGTTGGAAGGTCCTGTTTTACTTGTTGGGGGAGCCTTTTTATTAACGCCGGGTTTTTTTACCGATATCACCGGTTTTATTTGTTTAATACCGTATACTCGAAAAAAATTAGTGACTTATTTGATTGAGCGGCAATTAGTGGTTATGGCCGGCGGCGGCCCGTTTCAGCGTCAAGGACAGACTCAATCGAAAGATGAAAATATCATTGAGGGCGAATATAAGAAAGGCGATGAGTAGAGGAAGGTCATCAATCAGGGCAGTATTGTAAAACAGTAACGTTATACACTAATGCCCCAATGACCTTTGTTTGAGGCGTTGCTTTATGTTTCTGAATCCGTGGAATTCTTGCCTAAAGCGGAATAAGCAGGGCACCAACCGTTATAACCGGTAGCCATTAAGATCAGTGCTAACAGTAATAAAAAAACACTCGCACTTATGATGGCGACAAGAAAGGCGATGGCGCCGCCAATAAGACGTATTTTTTTCTCTTTATCGCCAATATTCATTTCGGGTTTTATCAACTGCTTATAGTCAAAATTCATAATAATATTACCTCGCTGTTATCGTGTTTTGTCTAGGGTCACCTTTCATTTTGTTAGAATACGCTCAATTGTCATAAAAATATACTGCCATGCAGGTTTGGATAGGGAAAAACACGCTTAATGGATGTTACGCATATAATTGAATCATTAAATGACGCACAGCGTCAGGCGGTCACAGCACCATCGCAGGCTGTATTGGTATTAGCTGGCGCAGGGAGTGGTAAAACACGCGTCTTAGTGCACCGTATTGCTTGGATGATTAAAACACAGGACCTTTCACCACAAAGTGTTTTGGCGGTGACCTTTACCAATAAGGCCGCGACTGAAATGCGTAACCGCATTGAGAAATTATTAGATTATTCAGCGCAAGGGATGTGGGTTGGGACTTTTCATGGCTTAGCGCATCGTTTACTTAGGCGCCATGCGCATGAGGCGGGTCTCCCAGAAACTTTTCAGGTGATTGATTCCGATGATCAATTACGGATGATAAAACGATTGTTGAAAGCAATGGCTTTGGATGAGGCGCGTTGGCCGCCACGGCAGGTACAAGGCTATATCAATACACAAAAAGAAGAGGGGCGACGAGCGCGGCATATAGCGGAGAGTGGTGATTTGTATCAGCGACAGATGTTGATGCTTTATCGTGAATATGAACAAACTTGTTTGCGCTCTGGGTTAGTTGATTTTGCGGAACTATTACTTCGAGTTCATGAGTTGTTACGTGATAATGAACCATTGTTGCAGTTTTATAAGCAGCGGTTTTTGCATGTGCATGTCGATGAATTTCAAGATACTAATACCATTCAATATGCCTGGTTACGTTTGTTAACTGAAGGCCAGAATAATTTATTTGTTGTAGGCGATGATGATCAATCTATTTATGGTTGGCGCGGGGCAAAGATAGAGAATATTTATAGTTTTCAAACGGATTATCCGAACCATTTGGTGGTGCGTTTGGAGCAAAATTATCGATCAACTGCAAATATTCTCAATGCGGCTAATGCTTTGATTGATCATAACCAAGGGCGAATGGGTAAAGAGTTATGGACGGATGACGGAGAAGGGGATCCGATTTCATTGTATGCCGCATTTAATGAACAAGATGAAGCTTATTTTGTGGTAGAACGGATTAAGAAGTGGGTGGAATTGGGTGGGTTACGGACTGAAACAGCTATTTTATATCGCTCGAATGTCCAATCGCGCTTATTTGAAGAGCGGTTAATGTCGGGCGGAATCCCTTATCGAGTGTATGGGGGCTTACGGTTTTTTGAGCGCGCCGAAATTAAGAATGCTTTGGCTTATTTACATCTCATCGCTAATGCGAATAATGACTCTGCATTTGAGCGTGTTATTAATATTCCTAATCGGGGTATTGGTCCTAAAACCATTGAAGACCTTCGCTGTGTTGCGCGTGATGAGCAGATTTCATTGTGGCAGGCGGCGAGAAAATTAGCGACCGCCGGTACCGTAACAGCCAGAACAGAAAGAGTTCTAAATAGTTTTATTGATGTCATTAATAACTTAAGTGAGCGAGCAGAAGGCTTGGCGCTATATGAAAAGGTACAGCAGGTCGTAGAGCATACCGGCTTGATTGATTTTCATAAAAAAGAAAAAGGCGAAAAAGGCGAGGCCCGGGTTGAGAACTTACAAGAACTCGTGAATGCAGCGCGTCAATTTGATTATGAAGAAGATAATGCCGAAGGCCTTAACGAGTTGGATTTATTTTTGGCCCATGCGGCTTTAGAATCCGGAGAAGCGCAGGGCGATCAATACGATGATTGCGTTCAGTTAATGACGTTACATTCAGCTAAGGGGCTGGAGTTTAAGTTGGTTTTTATTGTCGGTGTTGAGGAGGGGTTATTCCCTTCACCGCGTGCTATTGAGGACCCGGGTCGCTTAGAGGAAGAGCGTAGGCTTTGTTATGTGGGGATCACACGAGCCATGCAGGTTTTATATTTGAGTTATGCTGAATCTAGACGTATTTATGGGCGTGATACCTATCCAAAGTGTTCCCGTTTTATTAAAGAAATACCGAGTGAGCAAATTCAGGAAATTAGAATGGGGGCGACAATTAGTCGGCCGGTTTCAGTCAGTACTTCCAGGGTTGCGACTAATTTACATAAGACTGCTTTTCAGTTGGGGCAGCGTGTGAGTCATGTGAAGTTTGGAGAAGGTGTTGTCTTGCAAATTGAAGGCGAAGGTGCGCAGGAGCGTGTACAAGTTAATTTTACTGACGTCGGGATGAAATGGTTAATGTTAGCCTATGCAAAATTAGATGCGATTTCTTAGGTAAGCATTTTTTGGTAATGATTAGTGGCCCAACTCAGGTGCAGGGGGTTAGTAACAGTACCAAAGTAAAAGTAGCGCTCAGAAAGCGGCAGGCTAGTGTCATAAATTAGTTTTGTAGGCTGCTCCAGTATTTTCGTTAGATTAACAAAAACACTGGAGGGGTTGTTTTTAAGGGCGAACAAAGCAACGGTTATCAGCGAATTTTTTAGCGTCTTTAAGTTTTTTACGCAGTTTCTTGGCGTTTGCAGGGTCTCTGAAAACACCCCCGTTTTCACCAGGCGTACGGCGCATAAACGTAAAAGTTAAGGCTTGTTCATATTCATCGTGCGACATTTGAGTGGCTATTTTATCAATGCTGCAAACGCAAGGGTACAGAGTTTCGTATCGTAGCCCGCCTTCTTTTTCTATGCATTGCAATACAAATTCGACTCGTGTTTGAGTCGGGTAATCGTTCATGACTTGGGGTTTTGATTGGGGTGGGCGATTACCCGTTAGGATGCATCCATTTAGTAATAAAAAAATTAAAAAGAAGCAGTATTTTAAAAATGATTTTTTCATGATAGGTCCTAATTTTATTCGGCGGCAAAGTTAATGATTTCTTTCACCATATTGTTCATGGTGACAGAGAATTTATTTAATGCGGAATTATTTGTATTTGTAGGCAAAAGGCGAGATTTTATAATAACTTTGCCGGCATAGGTATAGGTTACGACATTACAGGGCATATGGCGAATAGCATGCGGAGAAAGCAGCAATAATTTTTTCGCTTGTGTGAGGTTGCAATATTGTATGGTGTCATATTCAGGAAAAGAAATATCTTCGCGTTGACGAATAACTTTGCCGATGCGGTTGTGCCCAGTAATTCTAAAGTTCTGTTCCGTAATGGCGATTTCAAGTTCGGCGAGTACGTCATCGTAGGCTTTATGCGTTTCTGCTTGATAGTAATGCACGGTTTCACCGGTTGGCAGTAAGCTACAAGCAGGTTGTAGCAGTGCGGCTATGAGTATTAGTAGAAACCTGAACATCTTTAGATTGACATGGCATAGAATAAGGTAATTAGGACTAGAAGCTTAGCATTATGAACGATCAAACAAAAGTCACAGGGGTCATATTGGCGGGGGGGTTAGCTCGCCGAATGGGATTAGAACAAGACAAAGGGCTTATTTTATTTCGAGAACGACCAATGGTCACCTATGCGTTGAAGGCAATGGAGGGCGTGGTTGATTGTGTTGTTATTAACGCCAATAGAAATATTGAGTTATACCAGCGTTTTGGGGTGCCTGTTATTAGCGATGCCCAGCTAACTTTTGAGGGGCCTTTAGCAGGAATTTTGTCGGTTATGAGCACCTGTGAGACAGGCGTGTTAATGGTGATGCCTTGTGATAGCCCCTTAATTCAAAGTAGTCATTTAGTGCAATTAAAACAAGCGTTGCTTACATCCAATGCTGAGATAGCCGTAGCGCATGATGGTGTCCGCTTGCAACCGGTTTTTTTAGCGTTAAATACACACTTGCTTGAAAGTCTTCAGTTGTTTTTGTCTGGGGGGCAACGAAAGATTGATGTTTGGTTGCGTCAACACACAGTGGTGGAAGTGGATTTTAGTGAACACGCTAAGGTTTTTTTGAATATTAATACCGTGGAAGAGTTGACTACCCTTGAGGATATTTAATGACAACGACATCGTTTAAACCGGAAATGACAGCGGCTGGGTTGAGTCACTCGGCGAACGTATCGTGTCTTGATGAGCGTGGTGAACCGCAGGAAATTTACCTGGTAGGTGAGCGAGCATTGACGATTTATGTCGACAAACAGGAGATTGTAACGTTAATGACCATTGGCTCACACCCAGAGCTATTAACCTTGGGGTATTTGAAAAACCAAGGTTTTTTTAACCGGTTAACGGAGCTTCAAGTTATTCAAGTGGATTGGGAAACGGAAGCGGTAGCCGTTGTTAGTGCGCAAACTGACAGTGATTTTTCAGAGCAAATGAAGCGACGAACGGTGACCACTGGATGCGGTCAGGGTACGGTGTTTGGTCGATTGATGGAGAAATTACAAAAGATTAAAGTACCCGATGTTAAGGTGAAGCAGTCGACATTGTATGCCATGTTAGCAACGCTCAATGCTTATAACGAAGTGTATAAACAGTCGGGTGCGGTGCATGGCTGTGCGTTGTGCGAGGGGCGTCGCATTGAATTATTTGTTGAGGATGTTGGGCGTCATAATGCGGTGGATGCTATTGCCGGACATATGTGGCTGAATAATATTTCTGGGGACAATAAGATTTTTTATACGACTGGGCGGCTAACCTCAGAAATGGTGATTAAAGTAACGCAAATGGGTATTCCCATTTTATTATCGCGTTCGGGTGCCACGCAGATGGGTTTAGCTATGGCACAACAAGCAGGGGTTATCTTAATTTCCAGAGCAAAAGGGCAACGATTATTGGTCTTGAACGGGGGAGATAAGGTTATTTTTGATGCGATACCTGAACAGCGCCGAAAAAGTGACCGTAAGGGTGTTTTGAGATAAATGGGGTTGATGACTTTTAGACCTTTTTGAGCGCGGAAATACGTTCTGCTAACGGTTAGCATAAGGCGCTTTTATATTGGTCATTGATGCTGAAGGTGGCCATTTCTCATAGGCATTGTTTTTATTCGGGGCGGTGGCAAACCATTAATCTAGTTGTAGTTAAAAAAATAGCCACGTCAGGGATTAATAGGCGTAGCAAATGCTTGTCATAATGACAGACCTTTGCATGGCGCCTTATTCACGCTTGATGTGGGATTGACGCTCGTCTAATCAAGTCTGTTAATAGGGAAGATTACGTTAGGTCTAAGAGGTGATATTTTGGAAGCAGTTAAACAGGTCAGTGTGATTAAGCAGGAGTATCTATACCGTGGATTTCTTAGTCTAAAACGTATTCGGTTACAACATACTTTATTTGCAGGGGGCTGGGATGAAGAAATTGAACGGGAATTGATTGATCGTGGCGATTGTGTGGCGGTTTTACTGTATGACCCAGATGTTGATGCGGTAGTGCTTATTGAGCAATTTCGGGTTGGAGCATTAGGGCATACTGCAAAACCCTGGTTAATGGAAATTGTAGCCGGTATGGTGGAGTCTGGCGAGAATCCTGAGTCAGTTGCTTATAGAGAGACTATTGAAGAAGCCGGATGTACGATTAAAGAACTGCGTTATATTTGTGAGTATTATAGTTCACCAGGAGCACTCTCAGAACGCATGACCTTGTTTTGTGGTCGAGTCGATTCTTCTCAGGTTGGCGGTGTTCACGGTGTTCGAGCTGAACACGAAGATATTCAAACTTGGGTTATGTCTTTTGAAGAGGCTTTAGCGTTAATGAAACAAGGGGTGATTAATTCTGCAACGCCGATAATTGCGCTTCAGTGGTTGGCGTTAAATAGAGAAGCATTACAACGAGAGTGGCGTTCAAAGGAATGATTGGAGCGGGTTTGAGCGTTTCTTAGTCGTTTTTTATAAAGGCAGAAGCGTAGTGCTTTGGGCTCAGTATAGTGTTTTGGGGGGGCGTACGGTTATCTTGTTCTGGGTAATCTTGATTGTAATGGAGTCCACGACTTTCTTTACGTTGTTGGGCGCTTAGAATAATAAGTTCAGCAACAATAACGAGATTACGAAGTTCAAGGAGGTCACTGGTGATGGTGAAATCGCTGTAATACTCATGAATTTCCGCTTTCAATAGATTGATGCGTTCATGCGCACGACTCAGCCTTTTATCGGATCGTACTATGCCAACATAATCCCACATGACGCGACGAATTTCATCCCAGTTATGGGCGATGACAACTTCTTCATTTGATTTGGCGACTTGCGACTCATCCCAAGGAGGGATAGTCTTGGGTATTGTTTTATTCGGGAGTTCTCGAAGAATGCTTTCAGCCGCTTGGTTGGCAAAGACAAAGCACTCGAGTAGTGAGTTGCTTGCCATTCGGTTGGCGCCGTGGAGTCCGGTACACGCGACTTCACCAATGGCATAAAGGCCTGAAATATCTGTTTTGCTGGTGCTATCTGTGACAATGCCGCCACAGGTGTAGTGGGCAGCAGGAACAACGGGTATTTTTTGTGTCGTAATATCAATGTTAAATTTTAAACATTGTTGGTATATGTTCGGAAAATGGCGCTTGATAAATGCCGGAGATTTATGGCTAATATCCAGATAGACAAAATCAATGCCGTATTTCTTGATTTGGTGATCAATGGCGCGGGCGACAATATCTCTCGGTGCCAGTTCTTCCCGCTGATCAAATAAGTGCATAAAGGGGTCGCCGTTGGGCAGTAAGAGTTTCGCGCCTTCCCCGCGGATAGCCTCACTGATTAAAAAGGAACGGGCATCGGGATGGTATAAACAAGTCGGGTGAAATTGCATGAATTCCATGTTGGCAATGCGACACCCTGCTCGCCATGCCAGTGATAAACCATCGCCGGTAGCAATATCGGGATTACTGGTATAAAGATAGACTTTATTTGCGCCACCGGTCGCCAGGACAACAACGCGTGCGGAAATGGGAATGACCGTATTATTTTGGGAATCTAACGCATAAGCGCCCGTGACCTGACCCTTGGGAAATTGTCTAGATTTAACGGTCACTAAATCGATGGCGTTGTAGTGCTCTAATAGTGTGATATTAGCGTGTTCTTGTGCTCGTTCTATGAGTGTTGAAATGACTGATTGGCCCGTTGCATCAGCCGCATGGACAATGCGTCGATGAGTATGGCCGCCCTCACGGTTTAAATGCAGACGGGGTGAGTCGGACCCATGGTCGGTGTCGTGGGTAAAAGAAACCCCTTGATTAATAAGCCAGTCAATACTTTCTCTACCCTGTTTAACCGTTAAGGTAACAATATCTGGGTCACATAAACCCTCGCCAGTTTTCAAGGTGTCTTGAATGTGAGAATCAATTGAGTCGCTATCATCAAAAACGGCTGAAATACCCCCTTGCGCATAGCGGGTATTACTTTCATCGGTGGTTAATTTGGACAGTATAGTGACTCGGTACAGGTCTGCTAGTTTAAGTGCTAATGTTAAACCGGCGCCTCCACTGCCGATAATGAGCACATCTGTATAGGTGGAAGCGTAAGTGTTAGTCAAGGTTAAGGAGCCTGTCAAAAGAACTGATGTAAATAAAAGCCATTTTTAGCTAAAAACCTCGAGGATGATACCTTTTTTTATGGTGTAATTGGAAAAGTTAAGGAAAAATGAAGGTAAATAGCGGTTATAGGGCATTTTTTGTCTTCTTGTGTTAATGAGGTGTGTTGTGCGAGTTCAAACAAAGACGAGCGACCAATTTGATCAGGAGCTTGTATTGCGTGTGCAGCGTGGGGATAAATCGGCTTATGATTTGTTGGTTCATAAGTATCAGCACCGAATTACACAGTTAGTTAACCGTTATGTAAAAGACCCCAGCGAGGCGCAAGATGTGGCCCAAGAAGCTTTTATCAAGGCGTATCGGGCTATGGTTCGGTTTAGAGGGGATAGCGCTTTTTATACGTGGTTATATCGGATAGCGATAAATACGGCAAAAAATTATTTAGTGGCACGGGCGCGCCGGTCTTTTAATCATGAAGTCGATTATCAAGCCGCTGAGCACAGTGACAGCAGCGTGTATCTGTGTGATTTAAATACCCCTGAAAAACTGCTTCTCAATGATGAGATTATTGCTAATATTCAGCAGACACTCGACGAATTACCTGAAAATATGCGAGAAGTTATTGTGTTGCGAGAGCTTGACGGGTTGAGTTATGAGGAGATTGCTAAAAGTCTTGATTGTCCTGTTGGAACGGTAAGGTCGAGGATTTTTCGAGCACGTGAGGCAATAGATAAACGATTACAGTCATTACTTGAGGCGTAGTTTTTAGGCGCTTGAGTGCTGTGTTTTTTATAGGGTCAGTTGTTATGGGTTTGGATTGTTTATGATAGAAGAGCGTGTAGTCGTTTCGAAACAAGAACATGGGCAGGTTTGGGTTCGTGCCTTGCCGATGGCAAGTTGTGGGAATTGTCAGCAAAAGTCAGCTTGTTCAACACCGTTAGTGGAAAAGTTTTTGCAAAAGCGAGAGATTCTTGTTGAGACTGAGTTGGCGTTAGAATTAGGTGACCAGGTTGTTGTTGCGATTAATGAAAACGATTTTCTTAAAGGTTCTGTTGTTCTTTATTTAATGCCGGTAATTGTGTTGTTGATCGGGGCGGGCATGGGTGAAGTGATTGCGCCTTATTTTTTATCAGTAAGTTTGGATGTAGTTGTTGGTGTTACTGGGGTTGTGTCGTTTTTTTTGTCGTTGTTTTTAATTTATCTGGGTCAGCAGTCAATTTTTTGTAAGTCTTTTACTCAACCCGTTGTCTTGAAGAAAGTTTTGTAGCGTTGTTCAACGGTAAAAAGATATAGGTGCCGGCAACGTTTTTGTCTTGTAATTCTCTAAAGAGTCGCAATATTGGGTTTATAAGTATCGGTGGGCGAGTGCCTGCTGAAACGGTTGTTTGTTTTAAATTGATCAAGATAATGTGGGTTATTTTGTCCAAAATAATGAGGGTGAGATGGTTAGAAAATTAGTCAGTGGGTTGAGTATTTTGTTTTGGATGGTAAGTTCGTCGGTGTTTGCTCAATTGCCAGATTTTACGCAATTGGTAAAAGAACAAAGTCGCGCGGTAGTGAATGTCAGTACCGTGCATAAAGCCCCGGAAATTAATGACCAACCGGGTGGTTCATTGCAGCCTGGACAAGTTCCGATGGAAGAGTTTTTGAAACGCTTTTTTGAGGGGCAAGGTCAGCGACCGGGTCCGGGGCCACAGGGGCCGCACGGGCGACCAAGAGAATCTAATTCGCTCGGGTCAGGTTTTATCATTTCTGAAGAGGGTTATATCCTAACGAATCATCATGTTATTCAAGGGGCTGACGAAATTATTGTTAAGTTATCTGATCGACGTGAATTAATAGCGACATTGGTGGGTTCAGACCCTCGTACGGATGTTGCGTTGTTAAAAGTTCAAGCGCATTCTTTGCCGGTTGTCCAAATTGGTCAGGTTGATGCCTTACAAGTTGGAGAATGGGTGTTAGCGATTGGTACCCCTTTCGGCTTTGAACATTCAGTAACTGCAGGTATTGTGAGTGCGAAAGGGCGTAGCCTCCCGGGGGATAATTATGTGCCCTTTATTCAGACTGATGTGGCTATTAATCCAGGTAACTCCGGCGGTCCTTTATTTAATCTTAAAGGACAGGTTATTGGGATGAATTCCCAAATTGTTAGTCGGTCAGGCGGGTATATGGGGCTTTCGTTTGCCATTCCCATGGATGTGGTTATGACCATTGTTGAGCAGTTAAAAGACAGCGGTCAAGTGGCAAGAGGGTGGCTGGGTGTTCATATACAAGATGTTACCAGTGATTTGGCAGAGTCTTTTGGGATGGACCGACCCTATGGTGCTGTTGTTGCGAAAGTACTTCCCGAGGGCCCTGCGGCGCAGTCAGATTTACAAGCAGGCGACGTGATTATTGAGTTTGAAGGGAAAGCGATTGAATTGTCATCAGAATTGCCCCCGTTGGTCGGGATAACGCCGGTTAATAAGGTCGCTACGTTGAAGTTGGTTCGAGCGGGTAAAGTTAAGGTGATCGCGGTTAAGATTGGGTTGTTACCTGAACGGTCTCAAAGTGCTATGGCGAGCACACAGCAATTCCCTCAAGTGTCGAATAGACTGGGTTTGGTTGCTGCTGAGTTGACGCCCGAACAAAGAACTCAATTGCAATTGTCGAGCCAGGGCGTTCTGGTTCACAGTGTGTTAAAGGACCCTGCTAGAGCGGCTGGAATGGAATCGGGCGATGTGATTTTAAGAATTCAGAATAATGTCGTTCGGAACTTGGCTGCATTTGATAAAATAGTGCAGGGTTTACCCGTGGGCAAGTCAATTTCTATATTGATTGAGCGTCAAGGTAGGCGTTTGTTTTTACCAATCAAAATAGATAAATAACAGTGGATCAAAAAAATATACGGAATTTCTCAATTATCGCTCACATCGATCATGGGAAATCAACATTGGCAGATCGTTTTATTCAGGTTTGTGGCGGCCTAACTGATCGTGAAATGGAGTCACAGGTTCTTGACTCTATGGATTTGGAACGTGAGCGAGGTATTACCATTAAGGCGCAAAGTGTGACCTTAGATTTTCAATCAAAAACGGGGGAAATCTATCAGTTAAATTTCATTGATACACCGGGGCATGTGGATTTCTCCTATGAAGTATCAAGATCCTTAGCCGCTTGTGAGGGTGCGTTATTAGTTGTGGATGCCGCACAAGGGGTTGAGGCGCAAAGTGTGGCTAATTGCTACACCGCCATTGAGCAAGGTTTGGAAGTGCTTCCGGTTTTGAACAAGATCGATTTGCCATCAGCAGAGCCTGAGCGCGTTGTTAAAGAAATAGAAGATATTATTGGGGTCCCGGCGGATCATGCATTGAAAATCAGTGCTAAAACAGGCGTGGGTATAGAAGACGTTCTAGAGCAGTTGGTCGAAAAAATACCAGCACCAGGCGGGGATAACACGCAACCCTTACAAGCTTTAATTATTGACTCTTGGTTTGATCCTTACTTAGGTGTGGTGTCATTAATTAGGGTTATGAATGGTCGTGTTCGTCGGAAACAGAAAATTACCTTAATGTCTTCAGGACGCACGTTCTTAGTGGAACAAGTCGGTGTGTTTTCGCCAAAAAGAGAAAACAGAGCAGTCTTAGAGTGTGGTGAAGTAGGTTTTTTGGTTGCCGGTATCAAGGATATTTTTGGTGCGCCGGTCGGTGATACGATCACTTTGACTGAAAATCCTGCGCTAGAGCCTTTAGAAGGTTTTCAGGAGGTTCAGCCTCGGGTCTTTGCAGGGCTTTATCCGGTGACTTCGGATGATTATGAAGGGTTGCGTGAGTCACTTGATAAATTACGGTTAAATGATGCGGCATTACAGTTTGAGCCGGAAACTTCAGAGGCTTTGGGTTTTGGGTTTCGTTGTGGTTTTTTAGGCATGCTCCATATGGAGATTATTCAAGAGCGATTGGAGCGTGAATACGACCTTGATTTAATTACAACGGCACCGACAGTGGTTTATGAGGTTGCGTTACATAATGGCGAGGTGATGTTAATTGATAACCCGTCTAAATTGCCCGATGCAGGGACGGTTTTGGAAATCAGGGAGCCGGTTATTGAAGCTAATATATTAGTTCCTCAGGAGTATTTAGGGGGCGTTATAGGGCTTTGTGTCGAGAAGCGGGGTGTTCAAAAAAATATGCAATATACGGGGTCGCAAGTTTCGTTAAGTTATGAGTTACCACTTAGCGAAGTTGTGTTAGATTTTTTTGATCGATTAAAGTCAATCAGTCGAGGTTATGCCTCTTTTGATTATGAATTTAAGCGCTTCCAAGCGGGTGATTTAGTTAAGCTTGATGTGCTGATTAATGGCGATCGTGTAGATGCCTTGTCGTTAATTATTCATCGTGATGGGATTCAATACAAAGGTAGGGCTTTGGTCGATAAAATGAAAGATTTAATTCCTAGACAGATGTTTGATGTTGCTATTCAAGCCGCAATCGGTGCCAAGGTGGTCGCGCGCTCTACAGTTAAGGCAATGCGAAAAAATGTTACCGCTAAGTGTTATGGTGGGGATATCTCTCGTAAAAGAAAGTTACTCGAAAAGCAGAAAGCCGGTAAGAAGAGAATGAAGCAGGTTGGGCGAATTGATATTCCCCAAGAGGCTTTTTTGGCAGTTCTTCGAATGGGTAAAGATTAAACTGGTTTTTTAACAGGTTTAAAAGATCGACTTTTTTAAGGTATAAATCATCTAAGGAATTATAAGTGGATTTTGATTTTTCTTTTTTTCTCGTAGTCGCAACGTTTGTTTCTGGTGCAATCATGTTGCTTTATAAGCTTTTTGGTGAGCCCGATGCGGTGCGCGATGAAGCGGAAGACGAGCCGTTACTGCTTGAATATGCACGGTCATTTTTTCCGGTGGTGCTGGTGGTTTTGTTGCTGCGTTCATTTTTAGTTGAGCCCTTTCGGATTCCTTCATCATCAATGATGCCCTCCTTGTTGATTGGTGATTTTATTTTGGTCAATAAATATGCCTACGGTGTCAGGCTGCCTGTTCTTCATACTCAGGTGATTGAAGTTGGTCAACCAGAGCGTGGCGATGCGATTGTGTTTAGATACCCTAAGACGCCTGAGGTTGATTATATTAAACGGGTTGTGGGTCTACCCGGGGATCGTATTTCTTACTATAAGAAGCAAGTGTTTCTAAATGGGAAGTTGGTTAGTCGAGTCTCTCTAGGGTCATATGTGGGTGTCGGACAAGGAACTAAGATGACTGGGGCTGAGCATTTTGTTGAAAGCTTTGACGGCAGAGAGCACGGAATTTTATTGCAGCGTAAACGTTCCAATACTGAAGGGGAATGGCTCGTTCCGGCAGGCCATTATTTTGTCATGGGTGACAACCGTGATAACAGTAACGATAGTCGTTATTGGGGTTTTGTTCCTGAGCAAAACTTAGTTGGAAAGGCGTTTTATATTTGGATGAATTGGGATTGGCAGCATAAAGGTATTGGCTTTGAGCGTATTGGGACTGTGCTTGAATAGACTATGCTTAACGCACTGGGTTAAGCGTGGAGATAAGCATGGAATCAAAAAGAAAGCAGTTGGGTTTAAGTTTTGTGGGTGTATTGCTGATTGTCGGAGTGTTAGCGGTAACAGCTTTTTTTACCGTTAAGGTGGGATTGGTTTATTTTAATCATTATCAGGTGAAGTCGGTTCTTGATGTCTTGGAGAGAGAGCAACCGGTAGCACAACGATCAAGTGTTGAAATAAAGCGTTTTGTAGCAAAGCATTTTTCAATAAACAGTATTGATTATGTACATCCTGGCGATGTAAAACTGGAGCAGAAAGTGGCCTCGATAAATGTACAAGTGGATTATGATGTCGTTAAGCCGATGGTGGGTAACTTGAGTGTTTTAATTAGTTTTTCTGAAGCTAAAAATTTAAAGGTGGTTTTTTGACTAGAGAGCCTAGGGTCTTATTAAAAAAGCTCGGACTAGAGTTTAATGATGTTGCAATTTTTAATGTTGCATTAACGCACCGTAGTGCCGGAGAAAAGAATAACGAAAGACTAGAGTTTTTAGGTGATGCCATTTTAGGGTTTGTCATTGCGGATGCGTTGTGGAAGCAATTTCCTCAGGCCAGTGAAGGAGATTTGAGTCGATTAAGGGCGAGTCTTGTTAATCAAACGACATTAGCGGACATTGCCCGGGAACTACATTTGGGCGATTATCTCATTATGGGTTCAGGTGAATTGAAAAGTGGTGGTTTTCGGCGTGATTCAATTCTGTCTGATGCTGTGGAATCAATTATGGGCGCTATTTTGACAGATCAGGGTTTTACAGTTTGCCGAGAATGGGTCTTAAGCATTTTTTCTGAAAGACTTTCGCAGTTAAGTACTGATAATTGGAAAAAAGATCCCAAAACGCGGTTGCAGGAGTATTTACAAGCTCGGCAGTTAGAATTGCCTGTTTATCAATTGTTGGCAGAATCTGGACAGCCCCATGTCAAACACTTTACGATTGAATGCCGTGTTTGTATGATAGAAGAGCCTGTCACAGGTGCGGGAGCATCAAGAAAGAAAGCCGAGCAAGAGGCGGCTGAACAGATGTTAAAGCGAATTTCAAAATCAACAGGGATGCAGCTATGAATTGTGGTTATGTTGCGCTCATTGGGCGCCCCAATGTCGGTAAGTCGACATTAATGAATCATCTTTTAGGTCAAAAAATCAGTATTACTTCACGAAAACCGCAAACCACACGGCACCAAATATTAGGGATTAAGACAACTGATTTGGGCCAAGCTATTTTTGTCGATACACCCGGGATGCATGATGGAGAACAACGGGCGCTGAATCGGTACCTTAACCGCACGGCGGATACCTCTTTACTTGGGGTTGATTTAGTGGTTTGGTTAATAGACAGTCTAGAGTGGCATGAGTATGACGATGTGATTGTCAAGAAGCTACACCGTGCAGGGATACCGGTGATTTTAGCGGTTAACAAGGTTGACCGAGTTAAGGATAAACAGGCGATGCTACCTTTCTTTGCTGAGGCGGGAAAGAAGTATCCATTTGCAGAAATCATTCCTGTATCGGCATTAAAAGGTGACAATTTAGCGCAATTAGAACAAATTCTTATGAAGCGGTTGCCATCGTCTGCGTTGATTTATCCAGAAGATCAGATTACCGATCGTCCGGAGCGTTTTTTAACAGCGGAAATTATTCGTGAAAAGTTAATCAGGCGTCTAGGGCAGGAATTACCGCATGCGTTAACAGTAGAAATCGAGCGTTATGAAGAAAAGCCTGCGATTACCCGTATCTATGCCATTGTCTGGGTTGAGAGAGATACGCAGAAAAACATTGTGATTGGTAAACAAGGTGCTTTATTGAAAAGTATTGGTACCGATGCGCGCCAAGATATTGAGGTGTTAATTGATAGCAAGGTTTATTTGCAGCTTTGGGTTAAAGTAAAAAAAGGGTGGGCGAATAATGAGCGTGCTTTAAATAGTTTGGGGTTTAATGAGTAGTCATGCTGTTTTTTCGCAGACTGCTTTTGTTTTACATACTCGAAAATATCGCGAGACAAGTCTTTTAGTTGATGTGTTTACCTGTGATTACGGCATGATCACTATGGTGGCTAAGGGAGTGCGTAAAAAAAATTCAAAATGGGCCGGTGTTTTACAATGTTTTCAGCTTTTGGAGCTTTCTTTTACGGGACGTTCCGAATTAAAAACATTAACCGGAGCAACACTACTTTCCCAGGGTGTTACATTGACGGGAATGAGGCTTTATTGTGGTTTTTATTTAAATGAACTCTTGAATTGTTTTTTACAAAAACGGGATGCTCATCCTGACGTGTTTGAAGACTATCGGCAGTGTCTTGTTCAGCTGGAATCGGCAAGTTCTGTAGAGTCGGTTCTGCGTATTTTTGAACTAACCTTACTGGAAAATTTAGGGTACGGTTTGCAATTAGAAAATGATTCGGTGACAGAGCAACCTATTGATCCGGATAAGCGCTACGAATACGTAAGAGAACAAGGCCCCGTGCAAACAACAGGGCAAGGTTTTTCAGGTAAAAGCCTGATTGCCTTACGGAAAAAAACATTAAGTGATGAGCAGGTTAGAAAAGAGGCTAAGCAATTGATGCGCCAACTCATTGATTTTCATTTACAAGGTCGAGAGCTTAAAAGCCGCGTGTTAATGGGTCAGTTTGTCCGACAGCAGTCGGAGGCAAGCTGTTAAGTAGGATTATAAAAGGTTAAAAGATGGAGCAATCAGTTATTTTATTAGGCGTTAATATTGATCATGTCGCAACGCTACGGCAAGCACGAGGAACCACTTATCCTGAGCCTATTGAAGCGGCGTTGATGGCTGAGAAGGCCGGTGCTGACAGTATAACGGCGCACCTTCGGGAGGATCGCCGTCATATTCAAGACCGTGATATTTATCTGCTGAAAAGTATGATTCACACGCGGTTAAACTTAGAAATGGCGGTTACTGATGAAATGGTAAAAATAGCCATGGATGTGCAGCCACAGGCCTGTTGCTTGGTCCCTGAGAAAAGAGCGGAGTTAACCACTGAAGGCGGGTTAGATGTTAACGCGGCGCTACCCAAAATTAAAGCGGCTTGTCAGCAGTTAGCAACGATCAATACAGAGGTATCCTTATTTATTGATCCAGATAAGTTACAAATTGATGCTGCTGTTGAAGCCGGTGCACCGGTGATTGAATTACACACCGGTACTTATGCCGATGCTAAAACAATTGGTGAGCAGGGTGTTGAATTGCAGCGGATTAAAAAGGCAGCAGCTTATGCTTTTAGTCAAGGCTTACAAGTGAATGCAGGGCATGGGTTGACGTATCACAATGTTGAGGCAATCGCTAAAATTCCTGAAGTGATTGAGTTGAATATTGGCCATGCCATTATCGCTCGAGCAGTGCTTAGCGGGTTGCCGGAAGCGGTTAGAGAAATGAAGACTTTAATGCGGGCTAGTCGCTTGTGATCCTTTCAGGAATAGTAATAAAGATGTCAGGCCTTTTAGCCTGACACTTTAATTTTTTTAGGATAGGTCAGCGAGCTAGCGCGTGCCGAGGGCGTGTTTTTGAATACGGTACAGTAAGGTGTCGCGACTGATGCCGAGTAGGCGTGCCGATTTACTGCGATTACCATTGGTTCGCGATAAGGCTTGATGAATAAGATCAGCTTCTAGTGCATCAAGGTTGATACCGGCTTCAGGTAAAACAGAAATACCGCCTTTGTTTTGGGTCGTTAGTTGGCTAACAAACTCTTTCGGGAGGTTTTCTGGTTCGAGTGTCTGTCCCGGTAATAGCACGCTGATGCGCTCACAAAGATTTTTAAGTTCACGAATGTTTCCTGGCCATGAATACCCTCGTAATTGTTTTAAGCTGAGGGTACTGAATTTAGCTGCCTGTACGCCGTATTGTGTGGCGAACTTTTTTAAGTAAAAAGCGCATAAAGCATCAATATCTTCGGTGCGCTGATTAAGCGCAGGGAGTTCTAAAGGGACAACATTGAGGCGAAAATACAGGTCAGATCTAAAAAGCCCTTGGGTTATTTTGTCATCGAGGTCGGAATTAGTAGCAGAAATGACGCGAACATCTAAGGAAAGTGCTTGGGTGCTACCGACCGGCAAGCATTCGCCGCTTTCTAAAAAGCGTAATAATTTTGCCTGAACAGATAGCGCTAATGAGTCAATTTCATCAAGAAACAAAGTGCCTTGGTTGGCTGCTTGTAGTAGGCCTTTTTTATCGGTGTCAGCACCGGAAAAAGCACCTTTTTTGTGACCAAAAAGTTCAGATTCAACAATCCCTTCAGGGAGCGCGGCGCAATTTAGTTTAATAAAAGGCTGTTCTGCACGCGGGCCGCTTTGTTGGATCGCGGTGGCTAAGATTTCTTTACCGGTGCCTGTAGGTCCTTTAATTAGAATGCCAACATCGCTAAAAGCAATCATTTGCGCACTACGAACAACACTTTCCAGTGCCGGTGATTTACCAATAATATGTGTAAATTTATTCATAACGTTTTTATTGTTTTTCTTTTTTAGTTATCTGAACTATTTCAATGTAACTAGTTTCTTAAATTTAGTGCATTTTGAGTGGGATAAGTTCTGGTTGCACAGCAAAAGCAGCCAGTACAATGAGTAATAATCCCGCAAACAAGCGAAATACTTTCATCCGAGAAAGTCGCGTCATAAGACTAGTAATTATACCCACGCTAAAGACTGCAGGTAAAGTCCCAATTCCAAATGCTAGCATCGTAAGGCCACTACGGGCGATATCGCCCGTGGTGGCCGCCAAGGCGAGCGCGGTATAGACTAAACCGCACGGTAGCCAGCCCCAAATCATGCCGAAAAATAAAGATTGCGACAAGGTTTTGACCGGGATAAACCGATGTGCAATGGGTTGTAGTGTGCGCCAGAGTGCAATACCTATTTTTTCAAGGTAAGCAAAACGTGGAAACAGACCGGCGATATGAAGGCCTGCACCGGCCATAATAATAGCCGAAAAGATTTGTAAGTAGCGGTGACCATGCCCCTCCCCTAAAGGCGTCGTGAGTATGGACTCGATCAGGCCAACAAGAAGCCCTGCTAATGCATAGCTGGAAATTCGGCCGACATTATAGGTAAACACATAAGGCATTAATCGAGCTTTCTTTTGGCGTATATGGGTGTCAAGGCTGAGAGTTAAGGTGCCGATAATTGACCCGCACATGCCCAAGCAGTGCATGCTACTGAATAATCCCATAACAAATGCAACAAAGTATGAATGGGTAAATTCAGAAGTTAAGGTTCGAGAATGATGGGCGTGTTCAGGTACTGCATTTACTAAAGGTGAAAGCAGTTCATTCCAAAATTGCGGGTTAAGTAATTGTTCAAAAATCATTAGGCGTGGAAAGTACCATATTTTTGGTGGGAAAACTATATATAGGGTGTAATAAAGGAAAAGGGCTTATATTTGATTTTTGTGTTATTTGATCCAATTAATAGTGACAAAAAGTTATTTTGTTGCTTTTTAGTTACAGAAAGTCTGCTTTTAAAGGCCCTTTAACGGAGATTTTTCTAAAAAGATTAAGATAAATAAGGACTAAAATGTCATGTAGGGTATTGGTTTTTACACTTTTTTGCACTTTTTTGCACTTTTTTGCACTTTTTTGTACTCTTGTGGTGCAAAAACTACGAATTAAGGGATTAATATGAAAATGATTTTAAAATATGCCGTCTGTATTTTAGGTGTTTCTGTGGTAACCGGTACTGCTGTTGCAGAACACGAACAACTTCCAAGCTTGGTGATTGAAGGCAGCGTTACTCGCGCAGGTTCTTTTTCAACAGCACCTGATAACACCGGCTTAAAGGATACCGCTTCCTTATTAGAACGGGTGCCAGGAGCAAACGTTAACCGTAACGGTGTTTTAACGGGTATTGCAGCTTATCGTGGTATGTTTGGTAACCGGGTTACTACAACAATAGATAGTTCAGCGCTTAAAGAGGCAGGGCCTAACAGTATGGATCCACCGTTGAGCCATTACCCTGCCGCACTCACTGAAAGTTTAACGGTTCACAGAGGCATTGCGCCAGTCAGTAGTGGTATTGAAACGATGGGCGGCTCTATGCATGCTAAGTCGCGTAAGGGGCAATTTGCAGAAGGCGAAGGTATTGAAACCCATGGTGTCGGATCGATGGGTTACAGCTCGGTGGATGACGGTTATGTCGGTGCTTTAATGGGTTCAGTGGCCAATAAAAATCATAAACTTCACTTGTCAGGTTCGCAAGAAAAAGGCGGTGATTACACTGTTAAAGACGGTACCGAACAAGCTAATACCGAATATGACCGTAATGCTTTTTCAGGCGGTTATGGTTACCAGCGCGATGGGCACGAATTTGGCCTTAATTACAGCAATACCGACCAGGGCGTAACAGGCACACCGGCATTGCCAATGGATATTGACTATGTCAGAGGCGGTATGTGGGACATGCATCATGACTGGGATCTGGGTCATGATATTTCATTGAAAACTGATGTTTTCTACCAAAAAATGCGTCATTTAATGTCGAACAATGTTTTACGTACGACCATGATGCCGATGACTAATAGGACTAAAGTAGAAGCCGGAGGCTTAAGTATGGCTTTAGCGATGCCGTTTAATAACGGTGAGTTAATTGTTGGTGTTGATGGCGACCAAGCCAATCACGATGCTAATTCGACTATGCAGATGATGATGGGTGGAATGCCTATGAGCACGGCAACAAACTTTTTCAATAGAGTTGAGCGTGATCGCTATAGTATTTTTACAGAATGGACTGGTGCTGTTTCAGAGGCTGTCTCTGTTGAGTTAGGTGCGCGTTATACGCATGTTTGGTCTGATGCAGGAGATGTATCAACAACTTCAATGTCTGCGATGGCAAATAAAAATGCATTTAATGCACTTGATAGAGCTAAAACTTACAGTATGGTTGATGTAGTTGCAGAACTCCAGTATCAAGCAGCCCCTGAGCTAGATGTTAGTGTTGGTGTGGCCCGTAAAAATCGTGCGCCAACCTATCAGGAACTCTATATTTGGAACGCAAGTAAGGCTAATGCGGGTTTTGCTGATGGTAAAACCTATATGGGGGACTTAGGGCTAGATGTTGAAACGGCTTACCAAGCTGACTTTGCTTTAGATTGGCATACTGCCAACGCCTATGTTACGCCAGCTGTTTTTTACCACTATGTTGAAAACTACATTATGGGACAAGCTGTTGGTGCAGGTAATGCTGATTTAAAATGGGATAATACAGACGCTCAGTTCTTTGGTGCTGAGTTAGAGGCCGGTTACCGCTTTACCGAAAATCTTCGAACGGATGCCAGTGTGAATTATGTGCGTGGTATGCGCATAAATGACCTGAATGGTGACGATGATCTGTACCGAATCGCACCATTAAATGGTCGTTTGCAATTAACCTATGAAGAGTCGAACTGGTCAACTTCAATGGAGGGTGTGTTTGTTGCCGACCAAGGTGATGTTGCTGGTTATAACGATGAGCAAAGTACTAAGGGTTATATGCAGTTAAATCTTAGGGGTCAATACGAGCCGTATAGAGGGCTTGTGATTGCAACGGGTATTGAAAACGTCTTAGATGAACAGCGTTATAATCACTTAGGTGGTTATCAAAATCATGATGTAACTGCTCAGCGTAATTTCTTGCCGGGTCGTAATATGTATGCAACGCTGGGATACTCTTGGTAAAGACTAGTTAACCCTTTTTTGGGGCGAAACTGAAAAAACGCCGCAATAGCGGCGTTTTTTTATGCCTGAAAATAAAGGGGTAAAATGTTCAACTAAATTGGCTGGCAATTTGGCCTTGAATCTTGAGGGCCATTGCTTTTGGGTTTTGGGCATCTCGAATCGGGCGCCCTACGACAATGTAATCGGCACCATTTTGAAAGGCTTGTTCAACACTGACCACTCGCTTTTGATCATCGTCCAGCCGGTTATCCACCGGGCGAATACCAGGCGTAATCACCAGTAATCGGTGGTCAATTTCTTTACGAATCATTGGCGCTTCAAGACCGGATGAGACAATACCGTCGCAACCGATGGCTAAGGCCCGGCGTGCTCTTGATAGTACGAGGTCTTTAATGTCGCACTGAAATCCTAAGTCATCTAAATCACCACGGTCAAGGCTGGTCAGTGCGGTAACGGCTAAGACCTTAAGGTCGCCTTTGTCGCGAGCGGCCGCTTCCATAATGGCATCGTTGCCGTGAATGGTGGCCAGATCAACGCCGCGCTGGCTTAAAGCCTTAATCGCACGGCCGACGGTCGCGGGGACGTCGAAGAATTTTAAATCAACAAATATTTTTTTATCTTGTTCTTTAAGCCACTCGATAAAGCCAAAATAATCCCCGGCCATAAAAAGTTCCATGCCCACTTTGT